>NZ_JAASUG010000005.1:0-263435 GCF_014322885.1 Listeria grandensis
GATAAAGGTCACCGTTTGCGCTTCTGTACCAAAAGTGCCCGTTTGATTGGCTGGTGTCGTGACAAGTCGGTACCCTACAATAGCCTGGGCTTCAGCTTCATACGTATCCCCCAAAGCTCCTGTCAACACTTCTTCTGGTGCTACCACCTTCCCGTTGGTATCTAGATGACGAACTGTGACCGCTTGACTGACAGGGACCGCTTCCTTGGTATAGACAAACGTCACGGTTTGCGCCTCGGTGCTGAAAGTCCCTACCCGATTCACTGGTTCTTCCGTAAGCTGGTAGCCGTCAATCGTTTTGGCTTGGGCTGCATACGCTTCACCAAGCACCCCCGTTAAACGCTCCTCTGGCGCTAAAACATCGCCTTTTTCATCCACATAACGGACGGTAACCGGTTGGACAGTTGCTTTGGCAGGCAACACTCGCTGCTTAAAATCGACACTAATAAAGCGACGAGAATCACTCGAATCTGGCGGACTTTGTCCAAAAGAAACCTTTCCCATTCCTGCTTTGCTGTACGTTGCGTATTTTCCATCATACGCTTTCACACCTTCCCATTTCCCATCCACCGTAACCCCACCAAACATCACTTGTTCACCTATAGGATCGAAAGCTTGCATAAAAACAGGCTCCCCAACATAGGCGTCGGGCAGTTGAACTTCTCCCCACAACTGCCATGTACTACTGGAATCTTGAATTAAAGGTAAGTGTTGTAACGGTCGGAAATCACTAACACTCGCACTCAAATACAACGTCTTCAGGTTCGTCAATTGACGAAAAGGGGCCAAGCTTTGAATGTTATTTCGTGCATCTAAATTGATAGATTCCAGTTTCGTTAATCCTGCAATCGGACTCGCATCTGTGATGTTGTTGTCACTTAAATCTAAATACCTGAGATTGGTTAAGTTTTTTATCCCCGAAATATCTTGCACTCTACTCTTTACGATGGAGAGCTCTTCTAGTTTATCTAGACCGGCTAATCGATCTAGATTTTCTACAAAACCGCTCCATACACCATCTCCAATGCTTAGCCTCTTTAAATTATGCAGATATTGGACGCCTTCGATTTCTCTCATTGGATTATCGGTAATATCCCAATTTTCGTTGATTTCTGTCACTCGGTTGAGTTCTTCTTGTGTGACCTTCTGGTCCAGATCTAAATCTTCAAAATAGACGTGGGGATAAATTTGTTTCGCCACTGTTATCGCTAATTTCGTATCTGGAAAAAGCGAACGATAGGTACTTCCTGCTGGTAATATTGCCGCTTTCGTTTCCTGTTCTGATTGCGTTGTTTCCACTGCCTGAACCTCATCTGTAGGCACAGCATAAGGTAAACAGCCATTCGTGACTAGCACTCCTGCAAGCCCTAAACTCATCCACACTTGGCGCTTCCTTCCTTTTCGATTGATTGACATCGACTTCACTCCTCCTATATTACGCTTCTCGTTCCTCGTAGTTTATTGAATTGAAAAAAACCTTGTAACAGCCTCATCGCGACTCTGTTTATTCATTGTATCTGTTTTCACATGTAATTGCTGTATACAAAATAAGACATCACTTCTCAAAAACCGCCTAATATAACGCTTTCATTGATCCGTTTGGCGCAAACTGTCCAAATTAGCGTTTTTAGGGAGATCGACCACCACATCCCCAACAAAAAAAGACACATGTTGTGTGCCTCTTTTTTCGGTTATGCGGATCATATGTAACGAGAGTATCACACATTGCCATTGTGTGATGCTCAACTTTCAAAGTCTTCCCTCTCACACGCTCCCCAAAAATGATACATTGATTCATATGAGGAAAACTTGCCGCTAGCAAAAAATTCTTCCTAGACCCGAAGCGATATATTGTAAAAAATTCCTATTTAAATTCATAAACTCCTAATATACTACACCTTAATCCTACACTCCTATTAGGTTCATGCGGTATAGTTCCACGTTCGTTTTGCCTATACCTTTTGAGATTTCTCTATCTTAAAGAAAAGCCTTATTGGATGCTATTCTATTGTTGAATCATTTATAAATACAAATTACAACACCACGCTATGTATGGATCCTACTATAATTAAAAAGAGATAGGCTTCATTTGGTATGCCTAAATTGCCTACTTATTTTGGTGAAGCTTACTGCTTGACTAAACGTAAGAAAAGGCTGGAACACTTGGGGATTTAGACACCCTAATGCAACAGCCTCCTTCTTTATCATTTATCGTTTCAGTTTTTGAATTGGCAACCATCCAGCATTGTCGTCCTCATCGTTACACCAAGCCCAACCATTCAATTCACGATTACTCTCCACCTTGTCACCGGTCTGCACAACCAACTCACGCGCCGAATAATCTTCTGTCGCCGTACCTGATTTTGCATCCAAACTGGCGCGCGATAGGATTTGTTCTGGGACCAAGCCAGTTTTTCCAGACATTTTTGTTGTGCAAGTAATCCAGCCTGTATTTCCGGCGCGCTCGCCAATCCACAAATCCTCATTTTTATTCACAAATAGCGGACTTGACTCTGTCGGTTGATGCGCTACTTTTACAATATACTGCATATTCATTATTTCTGAGTCGCTTCCCAATCCGCCAAGAATTTCTCAATCCCTGAATCGGTTAGCGGATGCTTCAACATTTGCTCGTACACTTTAAACGGTATTGTCGCAATATCCGCACCAGCACGCGCACACTCAATCACGTGAATCGGATGACGCACACTCGCCGAAATAATCTCCGTTTCAATATCGTGCACCTCAAAAATTTCCGCAATATCCCGAATCAAAATCAAGCCGTCCGAACCAATATCATCTAAGCGTCCAAGGAACGGCGAAACATATGTAGCACCCGCTCGTGCCGCAAGTAAAGCCTGCGCTGCCGAGAAAACAAGCGTCACGTTCGTCTTAATACCTTCCTTATTAAGCACCGCAACTGCAGCCAAACCTTCACCCGTCATCGGAATCTT
Source organism: Listeria grandensis (assembly GCF_014322885.1). Taxonomy (NCBI): domain Bacteria; kingdom Bacillati; phylum Bacillota; class Bacilli; order Caryophanales; family Listeriaceae; genus Listeria; species Listeria grandensis. The sequence continues at coordinate 2,955 of NZ_JAASUG010000005.1, forward strand.
AACGACCATATTCGGATGGATTTTCGCAATCACGCGACCTTCTTCAATCATTTTTTCTGCTTCTAAACTCACGACTTCCCCGCTGATTGGTCCATCCACAATCGACGTAATTTCCTCAATCACCTGATTAAAATCGCGGCCTTCCTTTGCTATCAATGACGGGTTCGTTGTCACCCCAGCAATGAACCCCATTCGGTTCGCCTTACGGATTTCCTCCACATTTGCAGTATCAATAAAAAATTTCATGTTCATCCTCCTCATATGCGTTAAACGCTTTCATAACTTCCATCCCATTGTATACCTTTTATTGTCGAATGTCTCCCGAACCGCTTTTTACGAAAAAAATTAGGCATGACATTGGCGTCATACCTAGCATATTGCATCTATAATCGATGTTTATCAACAATAAGTAACGGCTTCGGCCTATTTCGAATTACGCCAGCCTCAATCAACTTCATCACCGTGTGGGCTACATATTCCCGCGACGTATTTGTATATCTTCCTAAAACTTCCTGTGTTACTTGGCGGGGCAAAATGATACCATCTTCCGTCAGTGTCCCTAGCTCAAGTCCACACTTAAGTAAAGCCTTTCTGATTCGCTCTTCCTTCTTTAAAAAAGTAAGCTTGCAGAAGTATTGTGATTCCCGTAGCTCATGCGCCAAATATTGAACCATGAAAAACACATCTTCTTCCTGCTGGTCCAAAATGGAAAACAAGAAGGTACTATCCACTTCCATAATTTCGCCGTGGCCTAGGCTCTGCATCAAAAGATTCGGCTCCCAAATATCATAATACAAATGATATAACCCGAAACAATCATGTTTCCCTAAAAAACGTGTAATGCCACCTTTTGGCTTATCGTCCTGTATTACTAATCCATAGATGCCACTCAAAATAAAGTATATTTTGAATTCTTCGTCTTGCTTGCTCCTCAAAACGTCTCCTTTTTTCGTACGTCTAACCGAGCAATATTTTTTAAAATCTGGGTGTTCAAAGCAATACTCTATTAACTTAGCTACAGTAACTATTGAATCTCTTTCTTTTAGAAATAGCATAGGCTCTCCTTCTCACTTTCTAATCGATGTATTCTTGAATTATAACATATGATAACTAAAAATGACTACTATATTACTGTAACATAGCTTCTTTAACACAACGAAAACTTCACAAAAACATGATTTTTAGGTGCTTTTTAGTCATATGATTCACTTAATAAGCAATTAAACCATTGTTTTTGTTAATTTTGCAACTATTTTTAGAATGAATATCCAATGTACTTTTTATTACATTTGAAGCTGTTCATATTCCATTCATATTCATGCTATATATTAGAGTGGCAGGAGGGAAACCTCAACAGATAGCACAACTCGAAAGGAATGAAGAAATTATGAAAAAGAAATCAGAGTCATCTTACAGTTGGAAACAATTCTTCCAACTACTTATCTCAACTAGACCTTCAAAAGCTGTCATCATTGGCGGTTTTTTAGCGAGTTTAGTCACAACAGCCGCGGGGTTGCTCATTCCCCTCTTCACCAAAAACCTAATCGATGGCTTCTCGCCTTCTTCACTGAGCTGGCAATTAATCACAACCATCGTCGCCGTCTTCGTCTTGCAAGCCGTAACGAATGGTTTTGCGATCTTCTTGCTCAATTTGATGGGGCAGAAAATGGTCGCTTCGATGCGCGAAAAATTATGGAAGAAGACGCTCAACCTCCCTGTTTCTTATTTTGATAATACGAAGTCAGGCGAAATGGTTAGCCGGATGGTGAATGATACCGTCGTTATTAAAGAACTGATCGCCGACAGCTTACCTCAATTCGTAACGGGAGTCATTTCTGTCATCGGTTCCATTGCAATCCTGTTCGTTATGGACTGGAAAATGACACTACTACTTATTATCGCTGTTCCCATTACAGCACTGATCGTCGCCCCACTTGGACAAAAAATGTTCAAAATATCGCGCGGTATGCAAAAAGAAACAGCGAATTTCACTGGCTCTATTAGCCAAACATTATCCGAGGTCCGCCTTGTAAAATCATCAAATGCAGAAGCAAAAGAAATCAGTGACGGTACATCCGGAATTTCGCGCCTGCTAAGATTCGGTGTCCGCGAAGCCAAGGTAACAGCCGTTATTGGGCCATTGATGCTATTTGTTGTCATGGGTGTCATCGTTGGTATTATCGGTTACGGCGGTATCCGTGTCTCAGCTGGCACACTTTCCACCGGTACTTTGATCGCATTCCTGCTTTACCTATTCCAAATCATCGTCCCAGTCACATCTTTCGTTACCTTCTTCACCCAACTCCAAAAATCCAAAGGTGCTACAGAACGTATCTCTGAAATTTTGGAACATGAAGAAGAAAATATTTATGAAGGTGCGAAAGTCGATGTTAGCGGCAAGAAAATCACTGCAAATAATCTCTTTTTCTCCTATAATGAAAATGAGCCGATTTTGCAAGACATTTCGTTTGAAACTAGCCCCGGTGAAGTTATTGCTTTCGCAGGCCCTAGTGGCGGCGGTAAGTCGACTTTATTTGCCTTACTGGAACGCTATTACAAGACGAATTCTGGCGAGATTTTGGTCGGCGATCAGCCTCTAAATGAGATTTCGATTCACTCTTGGCGCAGTCAAATTGGCTATGTTTCCCAAGAGAGTGCGATGCTTTCCGGTACAATTCGCGATAATTTATGTTATGGTTTAGATAAAGAATTCAGTGATGATGAGCTTTGGGCAGTAACGAAACTCGCTTACGCCGACACCTTCATTGCAAAATTACCAAACCAACTAGATACAGAAGTTGGGGAACGTGGTGTGAAACTTTCTGGTGGTCAACGTCAGCGCATCGCGATTGCGCGTGCCTTCCTTCGTGATCCTAAAATTTTGATGCTGGATGAAGCGACTGCAAGCCTTGATAGCCAATCAGAACGCATCGTACAACAAGCTTTGGCGAACTTAATGGAAGGTCGGACAACATTCGTGATTGCCCACCGCTTATCGACTATCGTGAACGCCAATCAAATCCTATTTATCGAACACGGCGAAATAACAGGGCGCGGAACACATAGCGAACTCGTTGCAAGTCACCCACTATACGCAACATTCGCAGAACAACAATTGACTTAAATAAACAAAAGGCCTCGATATTTCCCGGGAAATATCGAGGCTATACATACAATTTGGAGGTGGAAACAATGAATCGCATTTTGATGGTAGACGATGATAGCAACATTCGCGAGCTCGTCACGATTTTTCTAGAAAAAGAAGGCTTCACCGTTTTCAATGCAGAAGATGGTATGGATGCCCTCGCAGTCCTTGAAAAAACAACGGTTGACTTGGCGATTATTGATATCATGATGCCAAACATGGATGGCTGGGAATTATGCAGTGCCATTAAAAATTTTCAAGAGATTCCTGTCATTTTTCTGACAGCACGCGGAGAAATCGAGCAAAAAATCAAAGGTTTTAGTCTAGGCGCCGATGACTACGTTGTCAAACCCTTTGCTCCCGAAGAATTAGTAGCCAGAATCCGCGTCCTTCTAAAACGCTATCAAATTTTAGCGACCCAAGAAATCCGTATCGGTAAGATTTCACTAAACGAAAAAGAGATGATCATCGTACTCCAAAACAAGTCGATTACATTACCACTCAAAGAATTCCAATTACTGTTTCGATTAGCTGGCTATCCCGATAAAACCTTTTCTAGAGAACAGCTCATCGAAGAAATTTGGGGTTATGATTATGAAGGCGATGAACGCACTGTCGACGTCCATATCAAACGGCTACGCGAGAAATTCCCCGCTGAAAAATCTGGTTTTTCGATCCGCACTATTCGCGGACTTGGCTATCGTCTGGAGGAAATATAATGGTTACCAAACTAAAAGCGCTTGGCAGTAGTTTGATGGTTGCTATCTTTTTCGTTCTAAGCAACCTCGCCTCCTACACCATTTTCACCTGGCTAAAAACAAAGTATGATTTCTCCTGGTCTATGATTTGGGAGCAAGCAACAATCGCAGCTGGCGGACTCACACTGATGGTAATAATCGGCTTCATTCTCAGCCGCTTCTTTTTTCGGCATGAGCGCGCCTATTTCAAAATATTCGGTGCCGTGTTAGAAGAAATAGGGCGTGGTAACTTTCAGATCAGCGAACAACTCCGTCCATTACAAAGAATGGACGACGGCAATATTCGCGATACCGTGCTCCAAGTCGAAAAAATGGCTGAACAACTCGGTGAAATGGAAACATTACGACAAGACTTTATCGCCAATGTTTCACACGAAATCCAATCACCGCTCACTTCCATTTCCGGCTTCACCAAACTACTTCAAGACAATAATCTCGACAGCGAAAAACGCACCCATTACCTCGAAATCATCCAAGCAGAAACAAGCCGTCTATCCAAAATTAGCGAGAATCTACTCAAATTAACTGCGCTCGAAAAAAATGATTACCAACTTAACCCGACGGAATTCAGGCTGGACTACCAAATCCGCGATTTGATCCTAACCACTGAGCCGCAATGGCAAAGCAAACATATCGATGTGATCGTGGAACTAGAGCCAACTAAATTTTATGGCGACGAATCCTTACTCTACCAAATATGGCAAAACCTGTTTCACAACGCCATCAAGTTTACCCCTGAGAACGGGACCATTCAAGTCTCGCTCACACAAAACAAACAACAACAAACCCAGGTCACGATCCAAGACAGCGGCATCGGTATTTCCAAAGCCGACCAGCTACGCATTTTCGAACGATTTTACAAGGCTGACATTTCCAGGCAAGCCAAAATCGGTGGTAGCGGACTGGGGCTTTCGATTGTAAAGCGTATTGCAGATTTACATGGCATGACGATCCAAGTAGACAGCTCTGAAGATAAGGGAACAACCATAACACTACAGATTCCTAATAAATAGAACTCTCAAACAGACTTATTTTTTCCTAGTTCATCAAGTGTTAAAGTGGACAAATATTCCTTTATATGCTATTTTGTTTATGTTACCATTAAAACATTATCCAACAATTCCACGCAAAGCTTTGATCAATCATCTGGTCATCATACAAAGGCAACTTGAAAGCGAGGAGAAGAACATGAAACATAAAATTGCATTACTGGCGGATGTACATGGAAATACAACAGCGTTACAAGCAGTGATTGAAGATAGTATAGAGCAAGGCGCTACAGCGTACTGGTTTTTAGGTGACCTTCTCTTACCTGGCCCTGGATCCTCTGATTTACTTAAGCTATTGAAACAAGTTCATACCGATGTGTATATACGAGGAAATTGGGAAGATTATTTCCTCCATTCCATCTCAGAAGAAATAGATATCACAGATCCCACGGCAATTTATCTAGCTACACTAGCACACCATATTTACCCTAAAATGACCCTACAAGATATTCAAACCTTAAAAAGTTGGCCAATATCCACAGTTAAAGAAGTCTCCGGTTTAAAAATCGGAATATCTCATAATTTACCCTGCCACAACAACGGTGATTTTCTATTCCCCACAAAGAAACAAAAAAACTTTGATGCTCTTTTTACCGATAATACTTTAGATATAGCAATCTATGCACATGTGCACCACCCAATGTTACGATATAGTAGTCAGGAACAATTAATTATAAATCCTGGCTCTATCGGACAACCTTTGTGCAACTGGCCGCCCCTTCAAATGGACTTAAGAGCTCAGTATGCCATTTTAGAAATTGATGCTTATGGATACACGCACATTGATTTTAGAAAAGTAGACTACGACAGACAAAAAGAGTTGCTTATTGCCCAAAAAAGTAGACTTCCTTATATCGATCTATACCAAGAGATTCTACAAATAGGCGTTAGACATACGCATGATAAAGAATTATTAGAAGAAATAAATGACTATTATGGCTACAAAAAACGAGTCTCCCGCATGTTCACATAAATTAATGAGTCTGAGACAAAACTCAAGATAAAGCAAAATCGTCCAACCCGTTACTTTGGGTAGGACGAAAATTTTGCTCTACACAAATCGAGCGAAAGCGTTTGTATTCAGGGAGTTTGGTGGAAGCCGGAAGCGGAGTGTACGATTGTACATGAGAACCGGAAGTCCGCTAAACTCCCTGAATGCGAGCGCTTTTCGCCGATTTATCTGGGTTATGTCCCAGCCAGCCCCATTAGTCGTATTTATAAAACACTTTCAGATCACGGTGTATCTTCTAATGTCCAATGAATCGTTGTACTGTATTCTTGATTCGCACGCGCTGTTCCTGGACGTACATTTAACACCAATTCCGAAGCATCTGCCTCGTTTAGGTTGACCTCCGTTACGCCTTCAAGTCCATCCGTATTAGCAAATACGATACTCGCAACCCCATTAAGTGGTGTCGAAATCGTGCTTCCTTCCTCTTGCGTTCTAACAAATAAACTGTTCACGAGTTCCTTACCGTCAGCCGTTGCAAGTGGTGTCTCGAGTTGCGCCTTCAACTTCCAATTCGTCGCCTCTGCACGCGTATCTTCCACCGTTAATTTCACATCATCTTGCGGCTTCAAAAATTGCTCACGTGAGCTAATAGCTGCCGTTCCAAATGAAATTTTTGGTGTGGCCGTTTTAAATTGTAGCGTACCAGTCAAAACTGTAACCATAATGTCGCGCTCTAACTCGTTCAGCTTCAATTTCACAGGATACTTTCCTGGTGTAGCAGTAATTGCGTCGACACCTGTCATTTCAACCGAGCCGATCACACTTGTACCCGTGGGCATAAAGTAAGCTTGCACGTTTGCCATTTCCAAAACCATATTTTTAATATCCTCTTGCGCGCTTGGCATATCCGCCGTTGCTACCGCGAAATCTGCGCCATGTAAGAAGAACGTATCATCTTTGGCTGATCCATCGTCTTCTACAAAAACTGGAATCACGAAATCCGCAGCATTTCCAGCATTATCCGTCAAAGTTACCGTCGCAGTTGTGTAGCCAACTTTCGAAACATCAGGTACTTCTGTAATCGCATAATTAATATTATCATCGCCGTTTCCAGCGTTATCCACCACATTTTCCACTAAATTCTTTGGGTTCGTCGTGAACTTCTCACCAAGCGTCACAAACTGCCTAATCACATCCGCCGTCGGAGCCGTAGTATCAACGACAGTAATCTCGTTGGACCTAACACTCCTATTTCCAGTTTCATCCTTCGACACCCCATAATATACCTTATTTGGAGTCAATGGACGCTTCTCGACAGGCACCGTTATCGCAAAATTACCAGTCCCATTCACCGCGCCACTCACAAATTCACTATCATCTTCCGAATCATAAATGGTCACCGTCGTTCCGGCCTCCGCTTGCCCACTAATCACCGCATCCGTATCCTTAATCGCGGTCAAAATTGGTACCTCAGGAGCCGTACCATCTTGAACAACCGTCTGTGCCGAAGCATCTTTACCATTCAAAAAAGCATAAATCTGAACCGTGTTACCCGCTGTAAAATGCGTTCCCTCAGGCAACTCGTAACGATAGTTTCCATCCATATCTGCAATCAAATGAAACTTCATCGCTTTGTCTTCCTCGTTCGGCGAATCAATCGTCCCTACAGGAATCGCAGGATCTCCAGAAAATTGCACCACAGCGCCTGGATTTGCCCATCCCGTAATCACGCGGCTATTTTCACGATCCTCCTTATCACTCAAATTACCAATTGTCACGCCTACATCCGGAATTCCTTCAAAAAGAACACGCTTGAAGTTCTGCGTTCTAAAGTTCGTCGTAAAGCTATTCTTAATCGCCGCATTTACCGATTGTCCCGTCGCAGCCGTAACGTTCGCAGCACTGTATGTGACTTTGACATTAAACATTGGGTTCCAAACAAAATCAGAATTATCGTCCAGACCGTCCGTCCAAGTCTTCGTATTCCATGCTTGAATCGACTGCACGTCAACATCCAAGTTCCCCGACATCCGCAACAGACGCGCCGTCGCAGCAGGATTCGTATTATTAAACCTAATATCTACACGTTTTGCATTCGCAAATTGGAATTTAGAAGTTCCACGCAGATAAACCAAGTACTTAGCACCCGTTCCATCCGAGCTGACATCAAACACACCATCTTTACCAATCAAAATCGTCCCCGTTCCAGTACTAAAAATATCTTGCGTCGAAGTACCAGTATCTGATGCTTCCAGCTTAAACTCAGCATCATCACTTACATTTAAAACGCCAGCACCGTTGATATAAAACGGGCTGCCATAATACATCGCACCACGCGTCCTAATATCCACTTTTGCATTATTAGAAACATTGAATTGCCCAGCATTCATCCAGATCCCACCAACCGCCGTCTTGCCAGCCGCTGGAACTGCATTATCCATCTTAAGCGTCGCACCATTACGCACATTAATATTTCCATAACTAGTGATTCCTGAAACTGCACCATCCGCGACTGTAGAATTCGTTCCAGACGTATAAATATCCAAAATCGAGTTCTCCGCAATATCTACTGTTCCACCTGTATATATATACATCGCGCCACTAGACTCATTCGTTACCTTCACATCCGCATCTTTTAGAATATTCATATCACCCACAGCAAACGTCGTCTGATTCGCCAATGTCGCATAACTCACACCATCAAATGGACTAACATAACTATTCGTCTGCGCAAAGGAAGATTTTCCTGAAATTTGCGTCGTTGTTGCTGGAGCATGAATCGCTTGAGAACCACGGTAATTCACATTATTGTAAATAATCGTATTCGTGTCATTCGTTCCACCAGCTGAATTATCCGTATAAAAACCATAGTAATTTTTCCCATAGGCATTTAAATCATTGAACGTAACCACTTTCGGCAATGAATACGTATTCGTCGGCGCATAAGACTGATTTCTAAAGTCAATCGTGTGACCATTTCCATTTATCGTAAACGGACGCTCTGGCATCCTCTGATACGAAGCACCCGTATTCGTCGGACTCGCATCCGCCGCAGAAAATGCCGCATAACTAATATCCGCTAAAACGTTAATCGTCGCAATATCCTTATTCATCATTGCACTATGAAACTCCGTCAATGTACTTACATTGGCGACACTTGGGTCCTCCGCATCCGCAAGACTAACCAGTGCTTCTGCCGCTTTTTGCATCACTTTCGGGATTGGCGGTGCTTCCGCCACTGTCAGCGCTACCTCTTCTTTGCCCTCCACCGTTAGCGTCAAAACATCGGATACCACATCATTCTTCACAGCCTGCAATGTATAATCTTGCGCCTTCTCAGCTATTAAAATCAATTCATAGACACGCTCTGTCGCCGCCTCATTCCACGTCACCTTAGCAACCCCAGAATCCGCGTCAAACACAAGCTTTCCCGTGGCTGTTGCCGCATTACGCATCTCCGTCTCTTCCAAATCCAGAACCATACCAGCAGGAATTGCAAGCTCGACAGAATTCTCAACCACATCCTCATCACTCGGCGGGTCATCCGAAGAACCAAGCGCCGTTTCATCCATTAATTTCAAACTAAACTGGCGGTTCTCCTCTTGTTTTGGCTTATCCACAACGAGCGACAATCCCGAACTAGCAGAAACTCCAGTTGCAAACCAACTACCAAGCCCCGCACTATTCATCGGCCCAACCATCGCCATTGTAAAAATTAATAAAATAACAAATACCATCCTCATTCTTTTCTTCATTATAAAAACTCCTCTCATATATCACAAAGGCATATTTAAAGGTGTATTCTCGCATATTCGTATATCTCTATACTACACGCAGATAGTACCTAGACCCGCATATTATCAAAAATTCCGCCCATCTCGAAATAAATGATTCCACAAAAAAAAGATGCTCCCAAACTCGGAAAACACCTTTTCATACCTCTTATAAATCTGGATCTTTTTTAAAGTTCAAATGAAAATCATTATCTTCAAAATACGGTTCTAGCTGAAAACCTTTTGCTCGAATTGCTTTCACTAAAGCCGGAATTGCATCCAGTGTATCCTTCGTTTCATGCACTAAAATAACCGGCGATATCTTATGAAAGCCATCTAACTCCCTATTCACAAAATCAACAATCCCTTGTGGCTTTCCTTTATGCTTCCAGTCGTTACTATCAATGTTCCAATCCAGCAACCGAAATTTATCCGCCTTCGCTTTTTGAACTTGTTCCTTGCTTAAATACGTACTGCCATATGGCGCGCGAATGAGGCCGATTTTTTTACCAACAATGCCACTTAACAACTCCGAGGTCTGCTCCATCTCCGGAATAAACTGCCCCTGTTTATATAACTTCTTAGAATCATGCGTCATACTATGCGCGCCAACACTATTACCATCTTTAACCGCCTGTTTAATTCCAGCTTTATATTCATTCGTAATATTGTTACCTACGAAGAAAAAACTAGCCCGCGCATTCTCCTTCTTTAAAGCTGCTAAAATTTTCGATAAATACTGCGTTGGTCCATCATCAATCGTGAGGTAGGCAATTTTTTGTTTTCCATCCACTGGCTTAGGCTTTTCTGCCGCCGCTTCTTTCTTCTTCATTTCCGCCGCTTCCTTTTCTTTTTGTGCAGCTAAGCTCTTTTTTTGCGATTGCTCTGCCTGCTGTTCTTTTTGTTGTTGCGCAAAGAACAGCCCACCACCAATACCGAGGCAAACTAGGACTAATATGATAGACGACATAATCATTACTTTCTTTTTCATTTTTCATCCCTCCATTATGGTTTAAATCTCATCATCTTCTAGAAATTTTTTAATAGCATCCTTATTCTTATCCAAATCCAACTCTAAAACAGCACCTGCCCCTGCATACCTCTTGTCCTCATAACTACCGTTCGTTGGGATTGTGAGTGATTCTAGCCTCTTAGGTGTGTGAAAATAAAATTCCTGCCCCATATTGATTAGTAGTTTCGTCGGGATATTCGTTGAAATATTCCCTTGGACAAGGCCAAGCAACGATGGAATCTTCATAACGCTTATGTCTGATACTCCTTGTTTCATCACACTTTGAACGACTTGCTGTTGCCTTTTCACACGGCCAAAGTCACTCTGCGCATCATACCGAAATCTCGAATAAGCAAGCAATGTTTTTCCGTCCATTTGTTGCTTACCAGCGTGAATTGTCATCCCAATATTTTTAGACATATCTTTATCCGCTACCATCGTCACGCCATCCGGAAATGCCGTATCAATAATTTTCGCAAAACCACCGAAATCTGTCATTAAATAATAATCAATCGGTATACCGAAATTTTTCTGAATCGTCTTGCGTAGCAACTCTACTCCACCATGCGAAAACGCCGCATTCAATTTTTTCTTGCCCTCGCCGGGAACTTCCACATACGAATCCCTCATAAACGAAACTACTTTTGGACTTTTTGCCTTCGAATCATAATGTAGCAAGAGTACCGAGTCAGAGCGTCCTTGGTCTGACCCGCGCGAATCACTACCGATCAACAATACATTGAAATCATCCATTTTCGGATCCTTCGCCGATTTAAAATTCTCACCTTTAGCTGATGCAAAATCAGCATTCACGGAATGTAGCGCTTTATAATACTGCACACAATAAAATGCCAAACAGCCAATAATCAATAAAGAAACAATGATAAGGGCCTTTGAAATAAGTTTTTTCGATTCCTTTTGCTTTAATTCTGCCATAGATTTCACTTCTTTCCGCTCTGTTTTAGACCTACCTTCAAGTCTAAGTACATGTTAACAGAAGCGTATAAAGAAACCTTCAAGCAATTTTAAGGTTTTCTTTAAGAAAGGTAAACTCTCTTGACATAAACTTCAAAAGCCTATCACAACACGTAGTCAAGATAGGCCTCCTTTCAAAATTTATTCAATTCCTGCCAATTTATGCGTCTGAATACTGAGCGACCATTTATTTTCGCCGCGTTCAGCATTAAGTAATCCCAATTGGCTGATGGTCTCTAACATATTGAACGCGCCATCCTCTTCACACGGCGATAAATAATACCGTTTTGCTGGGATCAACGCCTCAATCTGTGCACAAAACTCCTGAATATTGCCATCCACGACAATCCGCACTTCATCAGCTTGCGACAAATGACGCTTCTCATACATTTTACTGTATAACCGCTTCGGACTTGTTGCCACATAGTCAATCTCGGCTGGCACTTCCTTCAAACCATTCGTCTCAATCGCCAAATAATACCCTTCCGCTTTCAAAACTTGCAAAAGTTCCTCGATACCGCGCTGAATCGTTGGCTCACCACCAGTGATGACAATGTTCCGTGCCGCATATTTATGCACTTCATCCAAAATTTGCTGTCCAGTCATCATCTCAAACTCATTATAATTCGTATCACACCACGGACAATCCAAATTACATCGGCCAAACCGAATAAAAACGCTGGGCATCCCCGTATTATAACCCTCACCCTGCATCGTCTCAAAAATCTCTACAATCCGATACTCGCGATCCATCATGACAGTTCACCTGTATATTCACAAAATGACGTCGGTGTTTCGCCTAATCGTATCGCAGAAACCGGCAAATACGGCGTCAACCAATCAAAGATCACCATCGCAATGCCCTCCGCCGTTGAGCGACAAGGTAGCGCGACTGTTTTGCGATCCATCTCTTGCAGTAATTTTGCAATGCGGCACTCGTTCTCATTTTCCTCAAAATAAGCAAAAGCATGATCCAATTTCGCCGTCACATGCTCCTTCACAATCCGCTTGATATCGCCGTAATCCAGCACCATTCCCGCACTGGAACCCGTCGCAATCAAGCCCCCGCTCACTTCCACCTGTAGCGTGTACGTATGCCCATGCAAATTATGACATTTCCCGTCATGACCATCCAACATGTGCGCCATATCGAACGTAAACTCCTTTGCAATCCTCATCATAACGCGCTTCCAGCCTTTTGCGCCAAGTATTCCGTCAAGCCCTTCTCTCGCAACTCACAGCTCGGACACTCGCCACATCCGCCGTCCACGCCCATATAACACGTATGCGTATGGTCCCGAACATAGTCTAGCCGTCCCAACTCATCCGCCAACGCCCACGTCTCGGCTTTCGTCAAATACATCAACGGCGTCTTCACCACAAATGGGAAATCCATCGCCAAATTCAGCGTCACGTTCATAGATTTCACAAACACATCGCGGCAATCCGGGTACCCACTAAAGTCCGTTTCACATACACCAATAATAATATCCGTAATGCCCTGCCCCTTCGCATACGTCCCCGCAAGCAGTAAGAACAGCGCATTACGCCCATCTACAAACGTATTCGGATACTCCTCCGATTCCCCTTGCGAAATCTCCATCGAGTCATCCATCAACGCATTATTTGTCGTTTGTTTAATAACCGACGTATCAATCACCGTCTGCTTCACATTCAGATCTTGCACAATCCATTTCGCCTTCTCAAGCTCAATCGCATGCCGCTGACCATAGAAAAACGTGATAACCTCCACGTTCTCTTTCCCATAGTCCTGAATCGCTTGAAACAAACAAGTCGTCGAATCTTGCCCACCAGAAAAAACCACTAACGCTTTTTTATTTGTCATTTTCATTTCCTCCTACCGATTATCCACTTTTTCAGGGTACATATCATGATTCATTAGGCGATGCATCGCAACTTCGTCCCAACGCGTGTCAGGTTTGCCATAATTCGCATACGGATCAATCGAAATCCCACCACGCGGCGTGAATTTCCCCCATACTTCAATGTATTTTGGCTCCATCAGCTTGATCAAATCCTTCATAATGATATTGATACAATCCTCATGAAAATCACCATGGTTTCGGAAACTAAACAAATAAAGCTTCAGCGACTTACTTTCAACCATTTTTTCGCCGGGCACATAAGAAATATAAATCGTCGCAAAGTCAGGCTGTCCAGTCATTGGACAAAGACTCGTAAACTCAGGGCAATTAAATTTCACAAAGTAATCGTTATCTGGATGCTTATTCGGAAATGCTTCCAACACTTCCGGCGCGTAGTCCATAGAATACTCCGTCCCCTGATTTCCTAAATGTGTGACACCAGCCAGTTCCTCTTGTTTTCTCATATTTACTTTTCACTCCTTAGTTTTTTTACGTGGGAGATCTCGAACCACGGAAACTTTTTAGATAGATGCCTACACGTGATAAATCGGCGACAAGCGCTCGCAATGAGCAAGTTAGATGGACTTCCAGTTCTCATGTACGCTCCGCTTCCGGCTTCCATCTAACTTGCTCATTTCAAACGCTTTCGCTCAATTTGTGTGAAGCAAAATTTTTCGTCCTACCCCAAAGTTCAAAAGAGGTAGCGCGTCTTATCCTACGTCACATCGTGTTTAGCAACTCGTCTTAGCTTCTTTTAGAAATTAACACAGTTTTTGGAAATAGTCAAAGAAGTGTGCGCTAGATGACGAATAGCGCACACTTCTTTGTTATAATATCGAACCTAAAAACATTCCCGCAACGACCAGAGCCAAGCCCGCCGAATACGTCACCACTTGATACAAAATCACTTTTTTCCACTTTTGCTCGGCGTGTAACTGCACACTTTCCAATTTAAACGTTGAAAAAGTCGTGAATGCCCCTAAAAATCCCGTCGTCACTAGCAAATTCCAATCAAACGATAGCTGCAACTGCACGACAAATCCTAGTATGAAAGCTCCCGCCAAATTAATAATCAATGTCGCAATCGGAAAATCCCATTTCACACGCCTTTTTACCCAAGTCGACAGCCAGTACCGAGCATTTGCCCCAAAGAAAGCACCAATCGCGATAGAAACCACATTAAGCCACATCACAAATCGCCCTCCTTGGTCGCTTCCCTTTTGCGCACGAACCGCCGTTCACCAAGCGTAAAACCTAGCCAAGCCAACAAGTTACCGCCTAAAAAACTAATCCCCAAATATGTAACCGCCAACATCGCTTCTCCCGACTCAAACAGCCCTACAGTTTCCAAACTAAACGTCGAAAAAGTCGTGTACGCGCCCAAAAATCCCGTCCCAATCGCAATCACCAAATCCGTATTCAGAATCGTCAACCGAAATAAATACGTCGTGAAAAATCCGAGCACCAAGCACCCACTTAAATTCACAATCAGCGTCCCAAGCGGAAAATCAGCTCCCCAGAAAACACCAACGCCCATTCCAACAAAATAACGGCAGAGCGCTCCACCCATACCCGCAACGCCAATCATCAAAAACCGTTTCATCCGCTGAGCTCACCTCACTTATATCCGATCCCATTATACCATTTTCAAATCACCAAAACTAATCCGCGCAAAGCCATTCGCCTCAAACCAAGCCTTCACCCTCGGATCACAAAGCGTCGCGAGCTCCCGACATCTCGGCGTTGTCATCGACGAATTATCTAGCACAAACTGATCCAAGAAACCCGCATCAAAGTGCATCTCAATCACTTTTTCCGAATCCTGCTTCAACAAACCAAAATCATCCTGCAAAAAATTCTCCACATGCGTCCCTGCCTCAATAAACGACAAACCATTTACCTCAAGCAACAATCCCGTTTCCATATACCCCGGCAACGAAGGCCAAACCTTATCCCCACTATATTTTAGTGTCGTATGAATCCCATATTCCAACGCAATATCATAAAACGCCCGATCTACAACCTCATCACCAACCGCATGACAATCAATATGCTCCGGAAAATGACCCAGTAACTCCCGAAATCGCTCCATCTGCGCAATGGTTTCACGGCGAACTTCCTCATAAACAAAATGCCCTTTTCCACTCCTATAATACGCCGAACGATAAAAATCCCCATTTTTATCAACCATCGAAGGAATTTCAGCAGGATCAGAACATGGTTTCCCAAGCAAAAAATTCGTATGCTGCCCGATAAACAGATCTGGACACGCTACCGATGCCAATTTTACTGCATGTTCCGCAGCCTCCATATTCGGCATCAACAACGTCGAACTCACAACCCCATTCAAATATGCCTCCATCACGCCATAATTGATCCCTTTTGACATCCCGAAATCATCTGCATTTATAATTATTTTTTGCATTATCGCTCGATCCTTTCTTCCTTTGTTACTGAAGCGATGACAATTGCGCTCCAATTTGGTATGTTCATCGTATCACTTGTCCTCATCACAGCGCTAAATAAAGACAAAAAATAACCATCTAACTCACTTTCCCGAGGAGATAGATGGCTGTTCCAAAAAATATTAGGCCATCGTCATTTCAACGGCTCTACTTAAGGAAGTCGTGCACCAACATGGCTTCCTTTTCTATTCCATTTTAGCACACACCAAAAAGATATTCAATCCACAAAAAAACCTCCCCATGACCACGTCACAAAGAGGTTCCTTGCACTTCTTAATGCATTTGTTTTCTGATTCCGTTAAACAGTAACAAACACGCAATTCCTTGGAAAATAAAGAACGCGCCTAGAATTATGGCTACCGTCACAGCAACAATCGCTGAACTAAATAGCGAGATAATCGCAATCACAGCACCAATAATACCGATGATCATGATAAAAATCCAGCCTTTGGAGCCCTTCACCGAGAATGCCATAATGATATTCAGAATTGCCGAAGCAAGTACCCAAATAACGAAGATAAGCACGATGAATTTCTCACCGATATTGTTGTTGATCAAGATTATTAACCCCGCCAAAAATGACAATGCCCCATCCAAAAGAATCCAGTTTGATATTTTCAAAACCTTTCGTCCCTTGAAATAAGAAATAATCTCGTTTAGACCGTTCAGTAATAGTACGATTCCAATTACGAATGTGAAAGTTGCAAGCGACGTACTTGGATTAAATACAAACCAAAGCCCCAATCCGATCATTACAAGTCCCATTACTAAAATAAAATACAAATAAAATTTACGCATGATTCCATTCCTCCCCTGAAGCGTATTGCAAAACCTTTGCTTTACTACTATACCCCAAGAATCATCGTAAAATCTACTTTTAAGCCAAACATTTTTTTCTGGAAACAAGAAAAAGCCAAGTAATCAAAAGACTACTCGGCCAATTTTAATTATTATTTTGTGCCTAAGAATGGACCGTAAGTGTTGGCGAACGCATTGTTATACGAAACGCCTGCACTGCTTTTACCAGCATCCCAGTTTGCCGACCAAGTCATGATCCCTTTAAGCGGAGTTCCCGCCGTTTTCAACATATTGAAGGCATCGAAAACATTTTGTGGATTAACCACATATCCTGTTGCCGCCGCGTCATTATTAGAAGGTAAACCAATAACTAATTTGTCAGCAGGAATTTGCAAATACGAGCGTGTACCGTGAATTAGCGAATCCGCCATGTAATATAGGAATTCTTTTTTCAACGTATCATTGTTTTGCGCGATCCACTGGTTCGTTTCATCCACCCAGACACCGTCGCCACCTTGGTTATAAAATTGAGGCGCGATATAGTCATAGTAACCTGTTAACGACGTAATATAGCTTTGATACGCAGCACCTGGTTTCAAATATGGGAACTCTGGCGCCATCGTAATTAGGAATGTTTTACCTTCTGCTGCATAGTGATTTTTTACAATTTTAAGCGCTGCAGGAATTACTGTTTGGTTATTCCCAGCCGTAATTGCTGTTTGCTCCAAATCAATGTCTAAACCGTCAAAACCGTAAGTCTCTACTTGGCGAATAATTTCATTGGCGAACGCTTGCTCATCGCCGGTTTGCAGTTGCACATGTCCATCCGCACCACCGAGCGCAAGCAACACGCTACGACCTTGTTTATTTAAAGCTCCCACTTGTGCGCGGAACTCGCTATCCGTTAACCCAACTGGCTTGAACGTCGGAATCCGATTCACGCCATCGCCCTTCATGAAGGAGACCGGAATCACATTATACGCTGCATTCACATCTTTTAACGCAATATCAGCCGAAGTACCTTGTTTATAACCATCTCTGCCCGTGGATTTCCAACTATGCCAATAACCGACTAGAACCTGTTTTCCTTGAATGCTAGGCATTGGTGTGGCATCATCGACCGCCGCATGAGCTTGCGTTCCCCCCGTTAAAGAAACCCCAACTGCTACCGCCGCTGTCAAAACTCCGCCTGCTACCCATTTTTTCGTGTTCTTCCAATCTATCATTAGTAAATCCCCCTCATTGTTTACGCTTTCATCAAGCGTTTTACTTTTTGTCAATAGCTCTGACAGTAAGCAAGTACCCGTGCCTTTTAGAAGCAAAACCTCGGAAATAATTGGTTCAAACTGTAAGGGGTCTATACCAATTTGAGAGATATCTTTGAATTGTCATCGCTTTCACGGTTATCCACTTTGTTTAAAAATTAACAAAAATAAAATTGGGCTATTTTTAGAAAATTGGTTTCGCGGAAATATGTAGAAAAAGAAACACATCCATCTTCTTCCAACGCAAATATTCCGATAACTAAAGAGTTAAATATTTTACAATATTCAATAAATATATGATAAATGATATTTATGGATTGCATCATTTACTAATACTAACGTATAATACTAATGAGATTCTAGTAACACCAAAGCAGGACATCACCAATATTCACATACTTACGAAAGCCTAGAAATTTTATGAAAGGTCAGGAAAATTTGGTCTAAGTGAGATAAAACAAGCTCATTTTTGAAAAAGAGGATTGCAACTAATTATTTTGAATTCTCTGGAACATTAAAAATATAGCTTGAAAAAATGAAGAATTGGGGTGTTAAATGAATATAATCCATAGTAATTTTTTTGGCACAAACAATTACGGTTGAGGTGAAGAAATCGCGTTAACGGGAGGACTAAAATGAGAAAAATAATACTTTTTTTAAAAAAATATAGCTTGATTCAATTAGCAATTGTAATCTTAGTAGTAATGTCATCCCCATTAGTCCATGGGGCCACGAATGACGGAAAACAAGAACTAGAAATTAAACCCACATTTCCGTTATCAGGAAAATGGTTTAATAGTTTTATAAATAGCAAGGAGACCATGTTTGCATTACTTGAAAACAAAGATCTAGGCTCTGCAAATAATCCGAAATCAGCTTTGGAATGGAGTAATCAAAAATTCCCGAAAATAGATAGAATTTTTAGTAATGAAGAAGATATTCAAATGATTCAAGACATTAATAATGAATTACGAAAAAAATACCTAAATAGAAGTGAATTGTACGAAAATCCTGAGCAGCTAGCTAGCTTAGACACTAGCTTTATTACAGCAACAACGGAAGACATTGTACTTTATGCTAATTTTACCGCTACAGATTTCGGAATAAATGATCAACAGTTTGTAGAAGATACGGATGCTGTTTTCCAGACCATGTTGCGGTACAGCCGATTTGGAATCGATCATGGTTATTTTTTAGGAAGCCTATCTCCACGTCCCCTTGATCCAGCTAAGAACGAGGTGATCCAAATAAAACTAGAGGTACCCGCAGGAACTAAAGTAACTCGAATAGGCTCCTTAAGTGATTCCCAATTTATACTACAACGGGAAAAAACATTGCTATACACAGAGAAAAACGTTTTTAAAACTCCCGGTCTTAGTCCACATATAGAGATTTCAGCTGAATTAATTCCGAGAAGTCAGCTAGATACGCAAACAGCATATCAAAACCAAGTTATAAGAGAAATGTTAAACGCTAATTTTGGCATCGAATCAGAGCTTATTAAATTAGAACCGCTTAGCTTAAATGCTGGTTTAGTTCTTGCACAAGGATCAACTGTAGCAAATAAAGCTATTGGTAGTCTCTATCGTGGCGAAATCTTATCCGAGGACCTTTTTGATCGCTGGGATGTAACTTTTACCAACGGAGGAGTCATTTCCACAGAAACATTTACAAAATGGGCAGCAGATATGACTTTAGAGGAACGTAAAGCACTATTTAATCAAGAATTTGATCCAGAAGCTAGCGGCTCTACCCAAAGTTGGAACGACCAAGACCGAGCAAGTAAAACTACTATAAACTTTGCGCAATTAACCTATAGTCAATACCTAACGGAAGACCGATTACTAGAAGATTTCGCCGCTACTATTTTGCATGAATTTTTCCATTATTCAATTCATAGCACAGACTCTTTTGATGATCGTCCAATTTTTCAACAGGACATTGAGCCACAAGAAGCATTTGTACACGCTGTCGAGGAGCTAAAAGCTAAAGAATCAGATAGCTTGATATCTTTGCTCAGGGATAATTACGCAGAGACAGATTGGGAAGAATTTATCTGTGAGGCATTTATGGCAAAGTTTCATCCCTATGGAGCCATTGCTAATCGTTTTCCAAATGAAGTCATTCGTACCAATCGCTTACTAGACAATCTTTTTGACTTTTCCCCTCCAACAACACCAAAAAACGTGCGTGAACTGGAGGTAGATGGAGATTCTGTGAAATTTACATTCGATCACTCCTCGGATAATATTAGCGTTCAAAAATATAATATTTATCAAGGTCCAGAAGAGCGACTTGTTGATTCCTATGAAACGGAGAAGGACAATTGGGATCTGACTTCGCCTGAACCAGGAAGGGATCAAGAAAATATTGAAGTGTATATTGAAGACTTGGAACAGTTTACTGATTATGAATTTAGGGTGAGCGCTGTAGATGAAGCACAAAATGAATCAGCCAAAAGTGAGCCTTTAAAAATCAAAACGAAAGATACACAACCTCCTGAATTAGTAGGGGATTTTAGAGGAAGCTCTCTTGGAAGTACTTTTGTTCGTATGAACTGGACACGCCCAACAGATAATGTAGGCGTTACAGAAGCTAAAATCCGCAGAATTGAGTCTTCTTCCAAATTAACAAAAGACAATAAAGGTATTGGTACTGCATCAGAGCAGGTATTTACAGTTTCAGGAAACATAAACTACTTCACAGATTTTACAATAGAAAAAGGAAAAACATACACGTACTCTATGACTGCTTTGGACGAAGCCGGCAATGAATCAGCAAGAAGTAACGATATTGTCATCAGAACAAGCGAAGTTGACGACAAGGATCGAAATGAAGACAAAACAGAAAACACCTCATCTTCTAGTACAACGCTTAATTGGAGTAATGCATTTGGAGGCATTTCAGCATCAGGATTTCAAATTTTCAACTGGTCTGAGAGTTCAAGTGGATGGCAATTTGGTGGGATTATACCCGTTAGTGGATCTAATTCTTCAGAGGAGGTTCCTTTAACGCCTGGTATATCACACATATTCGTTGTTATTCCGGTGGACGAAGAAGGTAATCCACTGGATGATGGATTAGATATTAGCGTAGTGGCCCCTCCTAATCCAGTTGAAGGAATAAAGGTAGTAGATACGAAGCGGACACGTGTTTCTCTGGAATGGGAGAGCAAGAATTCTTCTGAGAAACTAACAGGGAGCCTATACCATGACATTTATCGAGATGGTCGTTTAATCACAACAGTCGATGGGACAACGACTTCCTATACAGATGTACAGTTAACACCCAGAACCTCTTATCAGTACCATGTAGTAGCCAGAGTAGGCGCAAACAACCAATCAGAGGCTAGTCCAATTGTATCAGCAGAAACTTTAGACCCGTATCATGGCCAGATTATCCGCCTAGAATCTCAGGCATTTCCTAAGGAAGTTCTTTCATATTCCAATCAATCAGGAGCTAACGTTATGTTGAAACCTTTTGTCAATGATAGTGAACAATTTATAAAAATAATGTATGATGACTCGAAAAAAGCATATCAATTAGTCAATGCAACGACGAATGAGGTTTGGAGTGTTATGTCAGATAATCCGACACGCGTTGTTACATTACGTAATGATAAACAAGATACACAATATTGGATATTAAAAGATACTGCGGACGATACGATATTGATAGAGAACTACGGAAGTCTAGGTAAGGTTTTGGAAGTAGATAACGAACTATCTGAAAATGGACGAAATATTGCGTTACATGATCCAGATGAACAGAATGCCGCACAACAATTTCAAGTGTTAATAGATACAGAACCGCCAACCCCACCCGGTAATCTGAGTCATTCAGATGTGACGGATAGCAGTGTACGACTAACATGGGAGGGCTCTACAGATAATGTTGGCGTATCCAAATATGAAATCTACAGTCCACTTGGGCTGGTTGGAAGTGTTGATGGCAAAACGCCCACTTATGTAGCAGATGACCTGCTCTCCGCTACGCTACATTCATTTACGGTGAAGGCTGTTGACGCATCCGGAAATGTTTCTCTACCGAGTGAAGAATTAGCCATCACAACTAAACCAAAAGCACCCAAGAACCTTCAGGCAGATAACATCACCAAAAATAGTGCCGTTCTTACTTGGGATGCAGAAGAAAGGCCCGAAGTTGTGACAAGATACGAAATTTATCAAGACGGTAAGTTAATTGAAACTGTGAGTGGGGATAGTTTGACTTATACAGCCAAAAATCTTAACCCAGCAACAACTTACCATTTCACCGTGAAAACGATGGCTGGTTCGGAAAATAGATCCTTACCAAGTAATGTGGTAGAAATAGAAACAAATCCAGACCCAGTGATTGCTATTAATTTGTCAGAATTAAGAGATGGGGATCAAGGACAAGGATATACATTCGCCAATGATCTCTTGACTTTTACTACGAATGCCAATGATATTGAGTATAGGATCACTAGCAACAATGAAACAAATAGAAGTGTCCTAGTTTCTCCAGATACCACAACAGCGATTACCTTGAGCGGGGTCTCTATTCGAAGTGCTCAACCAATAACTGTGAAGCAGGGTGCACATGTAACATTTATCCTTCAAGACGATAAGCAAAATAAATTGGTCGCTACGAACGGTATCGGAATTTCTGCTAAAAATGGTGCAAAAATGACCATTGATGGCGAAAAAGATGGAAATAACTTGGGTAAACTCACTGTAGAGGGTTCACCGAGTAATCCTGCAATCGGCGGAGCATCTTCTACTATTTCTATAAGCGATAAAGCTGATATAGTCGCTATAACAAATAATTCTCCTGCTATTTTGAGCAGTAGCAATGAAAATTTAGGTACTGGTTATTTAGTTAGTTTCGAAATTATAGCGGAAGAAAAGCGGCCAGATCCCGACAGAGTTATTCATGTCTTTCACGAGATATGGACAGACCCTTCTTGGTACCCCAAAAGAAAACCTGTTCGAGATATTCCAGCTCCTCAATTAGAGAATAAAATTATAAATATTGCTTACACCACAGGAAGTGATAACCGTTATGTTAGTATGAACGTAACAGGTGCTCGTACAGGCGATATTTATAACCTGGACAACCGAAAATATAACTTTTTCCCAGCAAAAATATTTTCTTCAACAAGAGCTGAAAACGCTCATTAAGACCTCTCACCTGGTAGCACATCAGCTTAAGCTTTTTCTATTTTTATAAAAAAGAGTCGTTTTCCACCTTAGCAAAAAGCTAACATGGAAAAACGACTTTTTTTCTTTTACAACTCTTTCCCGTTCGTCTCAATCACTTTCTTATACCAATAAAAACTATCTTTCGGAATTCGTGTCATCGGAGCATCATCAGAAATATCGCGATCGACATACACAAAACCATAACGTTTTTGATAGCCGTTTAACCAGCTCAGAAGGTCTGTGAACGACCATGTGCAATAGCCAAGCATATCAACACCATCATCGATTGCCGCTTGAATAGCACTCACGTGTGAGCTCAAATAATCAATCCGATACGCATCATGAACTTCCCCGTCCTCTAATTTATCAAAAGCACCCAAACCATTTTCCGTAATCAAAATCGGTAATTGGTAACGGCTGTTAATCCGACGAAGCGCGATGTGAAGCCCATCAGGATCAATCGTCCAATCCCAATCGGTTGTTTTCACATACGGATTCTTCACTTTCTTATACAGACCAGGAATCCCAGTCTCCTCCGCCGTTCCTTTTTTACCAGTCGTGTTGAACGTGTTGCTTTGACCAACGCCATCCAGTGGATTATGTGCCGCTGTCGCTGATTGGTAATAGTTCAAGCCCATGAAATCTGGTTTCGCAGACGCGAGCAATTCCATATCGCCAGGCTCTATCGTCGGTGCTAAATCGTTCTCTTCCAAGTAACGCCAAACCGCCTTCGGATACACGCCCCACGCATACATATCCATCCAGAAATAGCCGTTCAAATCTTCCGCATTCTCCGCAGCAAGGACATTTTTCGGATCCGTATCGACCGGATAAAATGGCGTGTACGCGAAACTCGGACCAATTTTTCCATCCTTCACGATCTCATGGAACGCGTTGATAACACTCGCATTCGCCAAGTTCGCAATATGATTCACCTGATACATCCGCTTATCGTCCGTCACTTTCGGCGGATGAAGCGCCATCGAATAACCAAGCGAAACAAAGATATTCTGCTCATTCAAGGAAACCCAATACTTCACACGATCTCCGTAACGCTTAAATAATGCCACCGAGTAATTCGTGAAATCCTCCACCACTTGGCGCGATTCCCAGCCACCGTACTCGTCCATCAACGCTTGCGGAATATCCCAATGGTACAGCGTCACAAGCGGCTCAATATCATACTTCAACAACTCATCAATCAAGTCATCATAAAACTTCAAACCAGCCTCGTTCACCGCACCCTTACCAGTCGGGAAAATACGGCTCCAAGCAATTGAAAAACGATACGCCTTCAAGCCAGCATCCGCCATCAACTTCACGTCTTCCTTATAGCGATGATAATGATCCACCGCCACATCACCATTCGTACCTTCATATGTCGTACCAGGAATTTTCACAAAATTATCCCAGACAGAAGGGCCTTTGCCATCCGCGTCCCAAGCACCTTCAATTTGATACGCCGCTGAGGCAGAACCCCATAAAAAATCTTTCGGAAAAGCTGTATGCTGTTTATGCTCCATTATTAAAACCTCCATTTAGGTAAAATGTCTACGCCTTCATTTTAAAGTATATTCTTTTAAATTGGTAGTCGGAAGATCAATATTTCCCGGGAAATATTGAAAAACCCGCGCAGATTTGCAAACGGGTCTCACTTCTTTATGCTTTAATATCATTATATTTTTCAGGCTTACGTTTAAACTCCGCTTTCGCAAACGGACAAGTCGGGTTAATTTTTTTACCTTCTGCACGCATGGTATCTGCAACTTTCTCAACTAGCTGCGAAGCAATTCCTTGCCCGCGAAGGCTCTCATCAACAAATGTATGATCCAAAATAACAAGTGTATCCCCACTCGGAACCCAAGTTACCTCCGCAATCAATTTACCATTCTCATCTTCCTTGAAAAAACGATTTTCACCTTGAACAAATTCCATCATCAATAACCTCCTATTTCGCACTATATTTAAGAGCTCCACTTGGACAGCGATGAATGACTTCTTTGGCTTTTTCAGGTGTTGCATTGTCCGGAACGCAACTTGTATCAAGTACAGCTAGTTCAGCCACGTCTAGCCTTTCAAAACGTATTTATTGATCGCATGTGCCACGCCGCTCTCTTCATTAGAAAGTGTGATAAAATCAGCCATCTCCTTAATTTTATCAATCGCATTTTCCATAGCAACGCCAACACCTGCGTACTCAATCATCGTCGAATCATTCTCCTGGTCACCAATGCACATCACTTCACTCTGCTTAATGCCAAGCTTTTGCGCCAAACTGTGCACCGCATTTCCTTTACTAGCCTCAGGATTTAAAACCTCTAGAAAGTATGGTGCGCTACGAACCAAGTTATATTTTTCGCCGAAGCTTGCTGGAATTTTTGCAATCGCTGGTGCTAAGACTTCTTCCTCATCGATAAACATCGCCTTAGAAACCATCACATCCTCAGGAACCTCATCCATCGGTTTGTAAAATAGTGGTGTGTTCGTCATTTGAGCCTCATAAACTGTATACTTTCCGATATCGCGGTTCGGCGTATATAGATTCTTCATATCGTTAAAATGCATATGCAAACCGACTTCTTGGCTCATATTATATATATCTAAAATACTCGCATGATCAAGCGTCAGATGAGAAATAACCTCTTTCGTAAACGTATCTTGTACCATCGCGCCATTAAACGTAATCACATAATCGCCTTCACGCTTCAATTCCAAATCTGACAAATACTGCTGAACACCTGTGATTGGGCGACCCGTGCACAAAACAACCTTCACACCTAATCCTTTTGCTTTGTGAATCGCAGCGTGAACCTCCGGCGTAATCTCGTGCTTATCATTGAGTAATGTGCCATCTATATCGATTGCTACTAGTTTTATCATTATCTAAACTCCTTCAACTATTCCCTCAAGATGAGAGATATCATTCGCTTTAAGCACTCGGAATTCGCCATCTTCATACTCTACGACGGTAATTCCTGTATTTAATAAATGCGGTGTCTCCGTGCGGTGCGTCTGTAAATCCGCCTCCTGTAAAGCCACAAAAATCAACACGCGTAACGCCATGCCATGCGAAACAACCAAGATATTGCCCTCCGATTGCTCCTCTAAAATCTGCTCTATCGCTAATTTTGTACGTTCCTTCACTTGATGATAAGTTTCACCTTGGCTAACCTCCGCTTTATAGTATTCTGGATTATCCAGCATCATCGCGTATTCCTCACCATAATTTGCTGTAATATCAATAAAACGCTCGCCTTCCCAAATACCAAAACTCATTTCGCGAAGTCCATCAAGCGTTGTTACATCTATATTTCGATCACCAATTATATAACCAGTTGTATCTACAGTCCGCTTACTTGGGCTAGAATATACAGCAGTGAAATCGATATCTGAAAGCGCCTCACCAGTTGCAATCGCACCATTAATGCCTTCTTCAATCAACGGTGAATCGCCCCATCCCTGCATTCTTCTAGCCAAGTTCCATTCGGTTTTACCGTGACGTACAAAATAAAAAGTGCGTTTACCCAAAATATTGCCTCCTCATAAATTAACTCTCCTCTAAAATTGTACCACTGTTTCAGAGAAAATTAAATGAAGTTTCGCACTTTCAACCAATTTTCACACAATTTCGGCCAAATTCGCGCTTCTTGATTCCACTGCGCCAAACCCAATCCATGCTCTCCTCGCTCAAAAGTATGAATCGAATGAGGAACCTGATGTCTCTGAAGCGCCGCCGCAAAAATAAAACTATTATCCACGGGTACCGAAGCATCATTTTCCGTATGCCATAAAAATGTTGGTGGCGTATGATTGCTCACATGTAACTCACTCGAAAGCTCCAAAATCTGCTGCTTACTCGGTGCCTCACCTAGCAAATTTTGACGACTTCCGCTATGTGTTTGTGCTCGCATCGTAATCACTGGATAAGCGAGTACCAACACATCTGGCCGTGTACTATACTGATGCATCGGATCTGACGCATCGGGCTGACCATCCTCTATATGTGTCGCAAGCGTCGAAGCTAAATGCCCGCCCGCCGAGAAGCCCATCGCACCTACACGATTAGGATCAATTCCCCACTCCTCCGCACGGTGACGAACCATTCGAATCGCCCATTTTGCATCCTCTAAAGGAACCGGGTGTCGGTACGGTGCTACCCGATAATTGACTATAAACGCTGCAATACCAATACTATTCAACCACTTCGCTACAGGTTCTCCTTCATGTTCTGCTCGCATTTCATATGATCCACCTGGAAAAATTAACATCGCTGGAACCGCCCGCTTACTGGATACTAAATACCGCTCTAAATTAGGGCAGTTCTTGTTGGCTATTCCTTCATATCTGATTTCTGTCATATTGTTTCACCGCCTATTATTATGTTACTACTATCATAATGGATGGCAGCTTTTTTTGCCAATATTATACATCGCTATTAAGATCCGTTAAATGCGCCTCAATTTCTGCCCGACGTCCCTCTAAATCTGGCGGTAACTCCACATACGTTCCATGCTCTTTCTCGAAATCCGTTTGGAATCCCGGACCATCTGTCGCAAGCTCAATCAATATCCCGTTTTCCTCCCTGAAATAGAAAGAATGGAAATAATGCCGATCCACAAAACCAGAATTTGGGTACCCTAAATCTTGAATGTATTGAATCCATTCTTGCAACTCCGCATCATCTGCTACTCGAAACGCCACGTGATGCACACTTCCGATCCCTTCCACAGCATGTGGGTCTTTAAAATTCGCTTCTAGTTGCACCTCAGCACCATTCCCACCTTCTCCAACTTGAAAAACGGTCACCAAACGCTCATCATCTTCATAGGCACCGACCCGATCAAAGCCAAGAACCTTCGTCAACACACGATCCGTCTTCTCTTTTTTCAATGTCGAAAATAAAACTGGTCCTAATCCCAGAATCGCAAACTCCACTGGGACTGGACTTTCTGGCCACGGTTTCCCGCCAGCTACACCCTTATCCCGCTGATCTGACATGAGTTGAATCGCTAAACCATCCACATCTTCAAAATCCAAAACTTTCCGATCAAACTGCTCATAAACACCCTCATGTTTCACGTGAAACATTGTTAAACGCTCTTCCCAGTAAGCAAGAGCCGCATCATTCGGTACTCTTAGTCCCATTCGCGCAATCGAATTATAGCCCTTCTTCCCCCGATTTGCCCTTGGGATTTCAAAAAAAGTAACCGTTGTCCCTGGATTCCCAATCTCATCTGCATAGTACAAATGATAGGTATATGGATCATCCTGATTCACTGTTTTCTTCACCAATCGCAACCCCAAAACCTTCGTATAAAAATCAAAATTAGCCCGTGCATTTCCCGTAATAATCGAAATATGATGCAATCCTCTTAATTCCATCTCGCCACTCCTCACTAATCATCCAATTTTTTCAACAAACTGAGTAAAACCTTCTGCTCATCGCGTGTCAATTTATCAAACTGCTCTTGCTGAAATTCCTCTTGTGCCGGCACATTCTCCAAATAGCAGACCTTCCCACTTTCCGTTAATGCAATATATTTTTCTTTACCTTGTTTACGTCTACAAATCAAGCCCTGCTCTTCCAACTTTGCCAGTAGTTGAGCGATGTTACCTTTTGTTACTACGAGCCGATCTGCTAGCGCTTGTTGCGTACTCTCTGATTCTATGCCGATTTGCGCAATCACGTCAAACTGGGCCATCGAAAGCCCTGCATCCTTAAGATTTTTATTAGTCAATTTAATATTACGGTTATAAAATCTACTCAGTCGAAACCACAGCAGTACACCTAATCGTTGCTCTTTTCTCACCAAAAGAATCGCCTCCTCCTATTTAGTTTAGTACTAAACTATAGAAAAAGCAACTATTCACTCCTGTACCAGCTGTTCCAAGTAGCGTATAACCGCTTCCGCGCGCCCTGCATCCCACACACCGCACATGGCTCCGTACCACATGCCATCCAGCGCCACACTGAGCAAGTCTGCACGTAAAGCACCAATTTCTGGTGTCATCTTCTCTAATTCTCGGTTATACACATCCCGCCAGACCTCCGTTGCCTCCTGATTTGAAACCAGAACCTCTATCGAAGCCGCGTGTACCTTAATCAGCTCAGAATCGTTTAGTTGACGCAAATTTCCTCTCAAAAAAGCGTGTACATGGCGCAAAGCATCATTTTCAGGTATTTTTTCGAATTCCTCAGCGATGGTTTGTTCATACTCACCGACTGTGAAATACGTCAAAGCCATCATCAAATCTTGTTTATTTTTAAAATGATAGAAGATAGCAGGTTTTGTAATGCCGACTTTTTCGGCGATTTTAGCCAAACTTAGCTGATGTATACCATCTTCCTGAATGACCTGTATTGCTGCATCGATTAGTTCTTGTCTCTTCATGCTGAACCTCGCTTTCCGTTACGCTAATACGTTTAATGTAACGCAAACGCCGCCGTTAATCAAGGCAAAAAGAGACCAGCCACAAAACTGACCAGTCTCTATCTAAGTTTATGCTAAATCTTCGCCATTCGTATCAATCACTTTTTTATACCAGAAAAATGAATCTTTACATGATCTTGCGAGCGTGCCTTTGCCTTCATCATCTTGATCGACGTAAATGAAACCATAACGTTTGGACATTTCACTCGTAGATGCGCTGATAAGATCGATTGGACCCCAACTTGTGTAACCGATTAAGTCTACACCGTCTGCAATCGCTTCTTTCATCTGTTCGATGTGTTGGCGCAAATAATCAATGCGATACGGATCGTGAATCGCACCATCCGCTTCCACCGTATCATACGCGCCTAAACCATTTTCCACAATGAAAAGAGGTACTCTATAGCGATCATATAGCCCGTTCAGCGCCACACGCAAGCCCTTAGGATCAATTTGCCAGCCCCAATCAGAGCTCTCCAAGTATTCATTTTTCACGCCGCCCATGAAATTCCCACCCGTTTGATCTCGGTTTGGATCTGCCGAAACGGAAAGCGTCATGTAATAACTAAACGATAAGTAGTCGACTGGATAATCTTTCAAAAGCTCCAAATCACCGTTCTCCATTTTGATTGTGATGTTATTTTCTGCAAAGTAGCGTTTAATAAAACCAGGATAGTAACCACCAACTTGGACGTCCGTAAAGAACAGGTTCATCTGATTTTGATGTTGCGCAAGTAAGATATCGTCTGGATTATTCGTCGCAGGATACGTTTCCATCCGCGCTAACATACAACCAATCTCGAAATCAGGATTGATCTCATGACCCAGTTTCACAACTTTCGAACTCGCGACAAACTGGTGATGCGCCGCTTGATAAGAAACTTCCAACGGGTTCTCCACGCGATCCACGACCACGCCACCACCAGTATACGGGCTAATCGCGATGATATTAATCTCATTGAAAGTCAGCCAGTACTTCACTTTATCCTTGTAACGCGTCATCACCGTTTCCGCATAACGCACATAATGATCGATAACCTCGCGGCTCGCCCAACCATTATATTTCTGCGTCAAACCGAGCGGCGTCTCATAATGCGACAACGTCACGAGCGGCTCAATCCCATACTTCACCAACTCATCAATCACATTATCGTAAAATTTCAACCCAGCCTCATTCGGCGTTAAATCATCACCATTCGGGAAAATCCGCGCCCAGTTAAACGACAAACGAAACGTCTTGAATCCCATTTCCGCAAACAACGCGATATCCTCTTTATAACGATGGTAAAAATCGACACCATCACGCTTCGGAAAACGAGCCTTCGATTTCCCCGCCAAAATTTCCTCAATCTCAGCCGAAGTCACGTCTAGCGCATGCCCATTGCCGCGCTCCTCTTTCGGAACAAATCTCACCATATCCGCCGTAGAAAGACCTTTTCCATCTAAGTCAAAACCGCCCTCTACTTGATTCGCAGCCGTAGCCCCGCCCCATAAAAATCCATCTGGAAATTGCTTTTTGATTTCAGTCATTTGTTTATTCGCTCCTCTCGATCTTGTTTACATTTTTAGTATAAGGCATGTAATGCATTACAGAGCAAGCCTAAAATAAGCCGAACCACAAAATAATTTTTGCAGTCCGGCTCGTGTTTTTAAGCTAGATCCGTACCATTACTCTCAATCACTTTTTTATACCAATGGAACGATTTCTTCTTAGAACGGTCAAGCGTACCCTTACCTTCATTATCGCGGTCAACGTAGATGAAACCGTAACGCTTCTTCATCTCGCCAGAGCCAGCGCTGACAAGGTCAATACAACCCCACGGCGTATAGCCAATCAAATCGACACCGTCCTCAATCGCTTCGCCCATTTCGCGCACGTGCTCACGCATATAATCAATCCGGTAATCATCGTTAATCGCGCCATCAGCCTCCACCGTGTCCACTGCACCAAGACCATTTTCCACGACGAAAAGTGGCTTTTGATAACGATCGTAAATCGCATTCATCGTAATACGCAGACCAAGAGGATCGATTTGCCAACCCCATTCGCTCGCTTCCAAATTAGGATTACGCAATGTCGCAAAAACGTTGCCCTCGGTCTCTTTCATCACTTCAGGATCCGCACTTGTCAGACGAGAAGAATAATAACTAAACGCCACATAGTCCACCGTATGATTTTTCAGAACGTCCAAATCGCCGTCTTCCATCACTAAATTAATGTTGTGCTCCTTGAAGAAACGCTTGCTATAACTCGGATAGTAGCCGCGCGCTTGCACATCAATGAAGAAATAACCCTCACGATCGGCTTGCATCGCTTTCCAAACATCTTTCGGATCACAGGAGAATGCATACGTCGAACCTGCCGCCAACATACAACCAACCTGATTTTCCGGATCAATCTCATGCGCCAATTTCGTCGCCATCGCAGAAGCCACCAACTGATGATGCGCCGCTTGATACTTCGCCTCTTCCGGATTCGCTTCCCCATTCACATCCATACCACCACCGAAAAACGGCAGATGCAAAATCATATTAATCTCATTAAACGTCATCCAATACTTCACTTTTCCTTTATAACGATTAAAAATAACCTCACAGAAATTCATGTAAAAATCGATACACTTGCGATTCTTCCAACCACCATACTTCTTGAAAAGTTCCACCGGTGTATCAAAATGATTAATCGTCACAACAGGTTCGATGCCATATTTCGCACACTCGTCAAACACACGATCATAAAACTCAAGACCCGCTTCGTTCGGAGTCGCATCATCGCCATTTGGGAAAATACGTGGCCAACTAATCGACAAACGGAACGACTTGAATCCCATTTCCGCAAACAACGCAATATCCTCTTTATAACGATGATAAAAATCGATCGACTCATGACTCGGATAATAATCATATTTCGTTTCCAGCGCTTTCGTCGGATTCATAACCGCATCCCAACGTCCTCCCTCAACAGACGGTAAAACATCGACAGGCGACAAGCCCTTACCATCCTCTAAATACGCTCCCTCACATTGATTGGCAGCGACCGCGCCGCCCCATAAAAATCCTTCTGGAAATGGTGATTTTGTCATAATATTTTTCTCTCCTTCTCTATTCAAAATTAGTTAATTACGCAAAGCACAATGAAATTCTAAATCGATGAATAGTGCATCACAACGGACACAACGATGCTGCGTCCCTATCCAAAATAACCGTAATCGACGGATGCAATTGTAAAATGGAAGACGGCACATCTTTCGTAATTTCACCAAAAAAGGCTTTTTTCACGATCTCCGCTTTATGCTTCCCATTCGCAAACATGATAATATTCTTCGCCTGCATCACCGCTTTTGGTCCCATTGTCACATAAAAATCAGGAACCTTCGATGCATCTCCGCCAACCTCGCCAATCAAAATCTCTTTCATTTCAGGCGTCGTCGGAACCGCAACTGTCTCATCATGAACGTCCGTCGTATCCGGCAAGTTCCCACAAAAATGGCCATCCGCGCCAATACCAAGCAAGATCACATCAAGCCCGCCGTCCGCTTTCAACCTCGCATCATGCGTCTCATAATTCGTTTCATCCAGCGCATGAATCTGCTCAGCCGGAATCCCCGCTGGCGTAAAAAACGACTTCGCCAAATTACTAATCGTCACACCAGGCTCACCAGTTCCTTTGAGCGGAATCTCATCGAAATTGTAATAGTGAACATTATCAAAATAAGATTTTCCCTTCACCTGCGGAACAAGTTGCTCATACATGCGAAGTGGCGTATTCCCAGCCGTAATCGACATATTGACACGGCGATCCTGATACATATAACCCAATAGATGCTGCCCTGCAACCGTACTCATTTCTTCATAAGAATCTGTAATAATAAATTTCAAAATTATGTCCTCCTTTTTGTTATAAACTGATCTTAATCCTATCTTACATCCTGTAATGCATTACAGAGCAAATGAAAAGCTAAACGCGAGGTTTACATACTCGCTCCGCTCCTATGCATATTGAGGTTCTAATTCAGCATAGTACGCTTCTTAAGAACCTCAACAAAACCCAAACCAACAACGATCGCGGGACACAAATGTGGCTCGTTCTCATCATCAATCTAGGTTATGCCTGGTCGTACCAGTAACAATCCATCGCTCGATCGTCATCTTTATTCAATTGCTCGATTCCGCTCCGTTACCCGGTGAATATGGAGCGTCAAATACACCCGTTCGTCCTTCGTAAGCGTCGCATGGTGCGCCTTTTGCAAATACGCGTCAATTTTCCCAGTGCACGCAAAGCTTTCTGGATACTTCACCTGCACCTGATCATACAGAAAATCATCGCCCGAATCCACAATCTCATTCCGCAATAACCGCTGTGCAAAATACTGTAAATGAGTCACAAAACGCGTATAATTCAGCGACGACTCATCCAACACTACATTGAAGTGATACGTCACAATGTTCAGCACATCCTGCACCAGTTGCGTCATATCAACCGTAGTCTTCATCGCCAGGCCATCCGTCCGCGCATTCACAATATGAAGCGCAATAAATCCCGCCTCATCCTCACCAAGCTGAATGCCTAGCCGATCCTTAATAATCTCAAGCGCCTTAAGCCCAATCCTAAACTCATCCTTGTAAAACTTCTTGATTTCCCACAACATCACATTGCGAATCACCATATTCTTCTCATAACGCGCAATTGCAAAACTAATATGATCTGTAAGCGTCAAATACACATTGTCACTGATTTTCGCATCAAAGGTTTCCTTCGCATAATTCACAATCTCATCCGCAATCTCCAAATGAATCGCTGGAATCTCGCCAAGTAAATCCATCAATTTCTCAGACAATTCCTCTGTCTCCAAAACAAAAACCTTCTCAATCACCGCATCATCAATAATATCATCCATCTTCTTCTGGAATCCAACACCCTTGCCCATGATAACAAGCTCATGTCCCTGCTCATTCATCGCCAGAGCAACATTATTATTAATCGCTTTAATAATCTTCATAGAAGCCTCCTCGCTTTCATGGACGAAAAAAATACCAATACCGCACGCGCTCACACATACAAAAAAAATACGTGCTTCCCCCGTCGACGTTGGTAATGCCTGATCGAATCAGTAACAATCCTTATCTTAAGGCTAAGTATAGCACCTTTTCGAAAGCGCTGTCAACGAGATTTTTCAAATTTATTCGAAGCTTTCCGTCTTGCTGTATAAATACGCCAATTCCATCATCGATTTGCTTACAATCTCTTCCATAGCAACGCATTTCACAGCGTCCTCTTTCCGAATAATCCGCCCAATTCGCAACCATTTTTTCGGGTTTTCCAATAGTTCCTCAAAGTGTTCCCGAACCGCCACATCCTCCAAATAATCTTGCAATCCGACAAAATTATCCGGCTCATCCTCATACGACGTCCAAACCTGATAACCCTGCGTGTCAATCCCCAATTCCCGAACCCACTCCGGCAAAAATTGCACCCACTGCACATGATCCTCATAACTTGTCACCGAATCCGCGCTTCGATACGCGTGCCACTCCAGATAAATCCGAAAATTATTCTTGTTCAGCAAAATCGCAATCATGCTCGCCGAATCCTGCCGCGACAACCCCTTATAATACGCCCAAAAATGCGACCGAACCTGCCATCCATTCGTCCAACTCTCCACTTTTGGCTTCCCAAAACCAACCGTTCCCCGCTGACACAACGCCGCAAACTCCTTCCACACGTCCCATTTTGCCTTGTACTCCGCCTTCACACCCTCAACCAACGTCGGCGTAAACTCCTTCATTTGGCGAAACTGAAAATAATCCCGATCAAAAAGCTCAAAATCTTCCTCGTAAAATCGCATTATGCCGTACTCCTTTATTCTATCTTTGTATGTCATTATACACTATTTAACGCCTAATAACCGTCAAACTATGATCCTGCATAGCAAAACAGGCCCCCTCTAGAATTAGAGAAAGACCTGCCTTCTTTGTTTATTTTTCCGGTGCCGCAATCACTTCCACGCCACCCATATAACCTTGCAATGCTTTTGGAATTGCCACAGAACCGTCCGCCAACTGATAATTCTCTAAAATCGCAGCAACCGTGCGTCCAATCGCAAGTCCAGAACCGTTCAACGTATGCACAAATTCAGGTTTCGCACCCGGCTCACGACGGAAACGAATATTCGCACGACGCGCCTGGAACGCCTCAAAATTACTACAAGAAGAAATCTCGCGGTAGCTGTCCCCACTTGGAATCCACACTTCAATATCATATTTTTTCGCAGCCGTGAATCCCAAATCCGCTGTACACATACTAAGCACACGATACGGCAGTTCCAAACGACGCAACACATCCTCCGCATTATCCGTCAATGCCTCAAGCGCTGCATAAGAGTCCTCAGGTTTCACAAACTGCACCATTTCCACCTTGTTAAACTGATGTTGGCGAATCAAACCACGCGTATCACGCCCCGCAGAACCCGCCTCAGAACGGAAACACGCACTGTAAGCCGTATACTTTTGCGGCAAGTCATCCACATTCATAATCTGATCACGATGATAGTTCGTCACCGGAACCTCCGCCGTCGGAATCAAGAAATAGTCCTCCTTCTCAATCAAGAACGCATCCTCTTCAAACTTCGGTAGCTGCCCCGTCCCCGTCATACTATCACGATTCACCATGTACGGCGGCAACATCTCATCATACCCGTGCTCCGTCGCATGCAAATCCATCATAAAATTAATCAACGCCCGCTCAAGTCTTGCTCCTAGTTTCTTATAAAAAACAAACCGACTTCCCGCAACCTTCGCCGCATTCTCAAAATCTAAAATGCCTAAATCCGTACCCAAGTCCCAATGCGCTTTTGGCTCAAACTCAAACGTCCGAACCTCGCCCCATTTACGAACCTCCACATTATCATCTTCCGTTTCACCAACCGGCGTAGACTCATGCGGAATATTCGGAATCGCCATCAAAATATTGCGCAACTTCTCATCAATCTCGTTCAGCTCAATATCAAACGTCTTAATCCGATCGCCGACCACACGCATTTCCTCAATTTTCGCATCCGCGTCCTGC
Source organism: Listeria grandensis (assembly GCF_014322885.1). Taxonomy (NCBI): domain Bacteria; kingdom Bacillati; phylum Bacillota; class Bacilli; order Caryophanales; family Listeriaceae; genus Listeria; species Listeria grandensis. The sequence continues at coordinate 39,713 of NZ_JAASUG010000005.1, forward strand.
TTCTCACGCTTCAACTGTGCAATTTCCTGCGAAACCTCATTACGCTGACTCTTAAGCGTCTCCACTTCAATAATCAACGTCCGACGCCGCGTATCCAGCGCACCAAACTTCTCAAACTCACCAAGATCTTCCCCACGATGCGACAACTTCTCCTTCACACCTTCAAAATCCTCACGTAATAACTTAACATCTAACATCTCAAATTCCTCCTCACAAAATGGTAGTCTCGACTCTTATTTGGTTTGAAATTCGGTCCAGTCACGTTTCGCGTAAAGAAAACTGAAGGACTAACACTGCGCTTCGCTCCGTCTTATATTTGGACTTTTAGAAAGCACAATACGCTTTCTAAAAGTCCAAACAAAAAGACCCCCAAATCTCTCCCCAAATAAAATACATGGAAAGGGACGGAAGTACCGCGTTGCCACCCTAATTGAGTCCGAGAAAATCCCGAAACTCCAGCTCGATTGATATAACGGTTCCCACCGAAGCAGATTACTCACAATTCCTCTGCTCACTCCAAGACGGATTCATAAAAGCGTTCCTACTGATTCCCACCAACCATCAGCTCTCTAAAAAGCACAACTTCTACTACTATCTCTTGTCAACGTTTTAATTCATTATTTAAGAACATTCTACCCCATAAACCCAGAATTAGCAAGCCAAATCAAAAAAACCACTACATAAAATTTGTAATTTATCTAGAAAAATCGCATTAAACAATCATCAATATAATTACCTGCAACCATGCTATAATAGGCCTACAAACAAGTTTATGATGTGGTTTGGCATCCTAGCTCAGAAAGTAGGTGGTGCCATGTTGTTCGTGGTTCATCCCAGAAAGGATAAAACATGACTGTATTTGAGTCATTGACACTAGCTATCGCGTTTGCTGGGCTAATTGTCATGATAATGAACAGTAAAAATGACAAAAAATAAAAGCCACTTTATACGCTTGACGGCTTAGTGGCTCTTGAAATATTCGGGCTGTCACCATCTTAAATGGTGTTTGTAATTGGAAGTTGTGTTTGCCGCACAGCTTCCTTTTTCACTTTCATTATAACATCTCCCCCTCCCACGCGCAAATCACTTCTTTCAAAAGTTTGTGAAATCACAAGTCTGCTTATTGGACAAACTGTAACTAGTTTGCTATAAATAGGGTGGACGTATATCTATTGAAATTCCATTTAGGAGTGATATTGTGATCCTGTTAATCGATAATTACGACTCGTTTACATACAATTTATATCAATATCTACTAGAGCTTGGCAAAGACGTTTATGTTGTGAAGAATGATCAAATCACTTTGACCGAAGTTTGTGAAATAAATCCCGAGTCTATCGTCATTTCTCCCGGTCCTGGAACACCTGATGACGCTGGGATAAGTCTAGCCATTATTCGCGAATTTAGCGGTAAGATTCCTATTCTCGGCATTTGTCTCGGCCACCAAGCCATTGTTCAAGCATTTGGCGGCGAAATTATCCGTGCACCACAACCAGTTCACGGCAAAACCTCCACTATCTCAAATGATCAAGAAGGCGTGTTTACAAGCTTAAGCGCGCATTTTGACGTGACTAGGTATCATTCTCTCATTGCTACAGAATCTAAATTCCCAACCGAATTAATCATTACTGCCAAAACCAAAGACAATCTCATTATGGCTGTCCGACACCGCGATTATCTAGTTGAAGGCGTGCAATTCCATCCCGAAGCCATTTTGACCGAACATGGACACGAGATACTGGGTAATTTTTTAAAAATGACAGAACGGAGCTATGCAAATGAAAATGCAGTTCGATTTTAACGGCAAAACACAGCTTTTCTCCTTCCCAGAAGCGATTATCCAAACGGATCAGCTAGATGACGTAATGGAGCGAATGCGCCAAGTCGAGCAAGCTGTCGATCTCGGTTACTATGTCGCAGGATATGTTGGCTATGAGGCAGCCGCAGCGTTCAACAAAAACCTGAGAACACACCCTGCTGGCAAAATGCCCTTACTTTGGTTCGGTGTTTTTCGAGAAATGCGTGAATTAGAACAGCCCAACGAAGCGTTAGCAATGCCACCCAAATTAGACTGGCAACCAACTACGGACTACACTTCTTATGCAAGCGGAATCCGTGCTATTAGGGAACAAATTGCCGCTGGAAATACATATCAAACAAATTATACAATCCGCCTACAAAGCGATTTTAAAGAAGATGATGACAAACAATTTTATGAGCAGCTGAAATCGGCACAGCAAGCGAATTATTCGGCGTATCTTTCGACAGGGCGCTTCCATATTTTATCCGCCTCACCAGAACTTTTCTTTCATTGGAAAGACGGTGTAATCAAAACCAAGCCGATGAAAGGGACAGCAAGACGAGGCATGACGTTAGAAGACGATTTCAAAGCACGCGATTGGCTCGCAGCCTCCGCAAAAAATCAGGCGGAAAACGTGATGATTGTTGATCTTTTACGCAATGATTTAGGACAAATCGCCAAACCTGGTTCTGTTAAAGTACCGCATCTTTTTGACGTAGAGCGCTATCCGACCGTTTGGCAAATGACCTCCACTGTTGTCGCCGAGACACTTCCTGAAATCCACCTGACCGCAATTTTTGAAGCACTATTCCCATGTGGCTCCATCACCGGGGCACCAAAAGTAAGCACGATGAAGCTTATCACAGAATCTGAAACCTCCCCACGAAACGTTTATTGTGGAGCGATTGGCTATGTAACACCTGATAAAGAAGCGATTTTTAATGTCCCAATTCGTACTGTCGTTATCGATACCGAGGAAAAAACAGCTGAATACGGCGTTGGCGGCGGCATTGTTTGGGATTCACGAAGTGGTGCTGAATACGAAGAAGTCCAAGCAAAAGCCGCCCTCCTAACCACATACCTACCAAAATTCGAGCTACTCGAAAGCCTCCGTTTAGAGGATGGCATTTACTATCGCACCGATCTCCATCTAAAACGTATCGAAAAAAGTGCCCACTATTTTGGTTTCACGTGGAACATTGACGCTGCAAATGAGGCTCTTGAAGCTTTTGCGAAAGATCATCCAAAAGATATTTGGAAAGTTCGCTTACTCTCTGACAAATCTGGTGAACTCATCGTAGAAGGCGAACTCATTATTTCCGATCCAATCACATGGACAGCCCACTTCGCTGATAAATCTGTCAATAGCACCGACCCGTTCCTGTACCACAAAACGACCCATCGAACCATGTATGAAAAGCGACGTCGCATCGACTACGACGAAACATTATTATGGAATGAACGCGGGGAGATCACTGAATTTATAAACGGCAACCTAGTAGCAGAAATCGACGGCGAGCTCGTCACTCCAAAACAATCATCAGGACTACTTGGCGGTACGATGCGCGAAACCCTCTTAGCCGAAAAAACAATTACAGAACGCGTCCTACATCGCAATGACCTACTCAAAGCAACAAAAACATGGCTAATCAACAGCGTTCGCGGCTGGGTAAATATTGACTTACATTAATGAAAAAAAGCTCGCTAAACATTCATCAATTTCTCATTTAACTCACAGCGAGCTTTCCATTGCGACTAGTATTATATAAGTATAAGCTAACAACAACAAACGAACCTTCATTCTTTCCCCCTTTTTGGATGAAGATTCGTAAAACTCCCTTTTTGACCACTGAGGTTCCTCCCTTTTCCTCGGTGGTTTTTTTATGTTTACTTACCAGAAAAAACCACCGTATTCTCGAAGACACCACCAAACCTCAGCGAAGCGACAACTGCAAGCAACCTCGCAATTTTTCATTTCATTTAATCTTGACTTATCAGGTCGGAATACTTATAATTAATAAAAATAGTCTGAAAAAAGGAGGAACATCATGCATTTTACAAAAAAAGCACTTGCGACACTTTCGATAGTAAGCGTTTTAATTTTGAGCGCTTGCGGAGATACATCAAGTAATGCTAACGAAAAAAAGGTAACGAAAATCAAATTTTTAGAAACGGGGGAATTGCTTACACTGAATACGACGGCTGAAGAGGATTTTGTTAGTTTCACTGCGCAAAATCAAGTTTTCGAGGGACTTTACACATTGGACAAAAAGGATAATTTCGTGCCCGGTGTCGCTACTCGCATGCCTGAAATCAGTAAAGACCAAACAGAATACACAATAAAATTAAGAGATAGCGCCAAATGGTCCGATGGTTCACAAGTTACTGCCGAGGATTTCGTATACGCATGGCGTCGCGCTGTGGACCCAAAAACCGCACCAAGTTACGCAGCACTTTTTAAGGATTCTATCAAAAACGCGACAGAAATCCATGAAGGAAAACTGCCCGTATCAAAACTTGGCGTGAGCGCACCCGACAAAGAAACATTAAAAATCACATTGAAAAAACCAGTTCCTTACTTCATCTCGCTACTATCGTTCGAAACTTTCTTCCCCCAGAAACAAGCTTTTGTGGAGAAACAAGGCGATAAATATGGGACCGACGCGACACATACCCTCTATAATGGCCCATTTGTGATGAAAAATTGGGATGGTAACACCTCAAAAAAATGGACGTACGCCAAAAACAGCGAATACTGGGATAAAAAGAATGTAAACGTTGATGAAATCTCCGTACAGGTCGCAAAAGACATCAATGCAGGAGTAAATCTGTATACAACAAAAGAAGCCGATCGCGCCCCACTTTCCGGAGAATATGCGAAACAATACAAAGACCGTTCCGATTTCCTAACCGAAAAAGATGCGCTCATCAGCTATTTACGACTCAATCAAAAACGAGATGGGAAAGCGACACCGCTTGCTAATACCGCCTTGCGCCATGCTTTAAATTTTGCTGTTGACAAGGATGCGCTAACGACGGAAATACTAGGCGACGGCTCCTTCCCAGCCAATGGTTTATTGCCGAAAGACTTCGTACAAAATCCAGAAACAGGTGCTGATTTCCGCACTGATAGCGGAGACCATCTTACCTTCAACAAAGCCGAAGCAATCAAATATTTAGCCCAAGCCAAGAAAGAGTTAGGTACCGATACAATCACACTTGAACTTCTAGGTGATGATCAAGACACGACAAAAACAGTTTTTACCTTCCTAAAAAACCAATTTGAGACAAACTTACCAGGCGTTACTATCAATATTAAAACAATGCCCGCAAAAAGCGCCACCGAACTGACACGTACGAGTAATTATGATCTTTCCCTTGCCGCTTGGATGCCTGACTTTAAAGATCCGTGGACATATAGTAGTCTATTCCTATCCGATTACTATAATAACAGCATGAACTACAACAGCCCAAAATACGACCAACTCGTCAAATCCACCGATACGAACTTGGCAACGAAGCCACTAGCAAGATGGAATGCCTTTATTGATTCTGAAAAAGTCCTACTGGATGACGATGCTGCAATCCTGCCACTTTATCAACACCAAACAGCTGTTTTACAAAATCCAAACATAACCGGCGTCCAAAAACATGCATTTGGCTCACCATATAGCTACAAATTTATTGAGATGGCAAAAAACTAGGCGAACATTCATTAATTTCTCATTTAACTCACAGCAGGTTTTCCTTCGTAATCAGTATTATAAGAGTATAAGCTAACAACAACAAGCGAACCTTCATTCTCCCCCTTTTGGATGAAGATTCGTAAAACTCCCTTTTTGACCACCGAGGTTCCTCCCTTTTCCTCGGTGGTTTTTTTGTGTTTAATTTTATTTCTCCCATGATGATCATCTGTTGCTTCGCTGAACACAAAAAAACGCGTATCCATTTCTGATAAACAGAAACTATACGCGTTTTATTATTATTTTTAAAGATTAGCCACACGGCCATATCCTGCAATATACCTTTTCCAGTAACCACTTGAGACGTTATCGTATTTCACACCGTTATTTTGCGCGTTAATCATTTTACCACTGCCCACATAAATACCAACATGCGCGATTCCGCTACCGTAATTAAAGAATACTAGATCGCCTGCCTTTAATTGGCTAGCCTTAATCTTAGTAGATGCATTATATTGTTGCTTCGCGGTGCGTGGGATGGCTTTATTGATGGACTGCTTAAAGACATAACTTGTGTAACCAGAACAATCAAATGATGTTGGACCAGTTGCACCCCATTTATATTTTTTGCCCAAATGTTTTTTTGCCTCGGTGTTGAGTGCTGCAAATGACTGTACTTTATATGGCGCTAAGCATTTTCCCGATACATAGCCCACTTTTCCTTTATACGTAATACGATACCAGTTGTTTTTTGTTTTTGCATTAAATATTACTGTCGTACCCGCTTTGTAATAACCTATGATTGGATATTTCACGCTATCCCCAGTTCGAATATTGCTCTCCACCGTTGTTGTCATCTTGTACGTTGTCGCCGCTTCCCCAGACGTCGGTAACACCAAAAAACTTACTGCCAGAATCAATACAAGTAACATAACCAAGCTTTTATTCATAGATTTAACCGTCAAAACACGCACTCCCTTTTCCCCATTTGAGACATATCATACCAGACAGACATTACAGGCAAAATACAATCCCGCGTCAATCCCTTTAAATAAAAAAACTATTTTTCATCGAATTCTAATGTAACTCACAGCAAATTTTTTTCTCCGTGCTTTATTATGAGTGTATAAGCTAACAACAAGCAAATAATTTTCATACTTTCCCTTAAGAATGAAAATCCCAAACTCCCTTTTTGACCACCGCGGTTACTCCCTTTTCCGCGGTGGTTTTTTGTGCTTATCTTTAATCTCGAAGGAGCCAGTGAGCCTCAGCGGAACGACAAATGATTAGATCCTAGGCAAAAGCGAGCACCGAAGCGGAATGTACGATCTGTACAAGAGCATCGGAGCACAGCTTTTAACGACGGAGATGATCGTTTGTCGCTCCGCTGAATTCCAAACGAGCTTTTTGAGCACAAGGTTACTCCCTTTTCCGCGGTGGTTTTTTGTGTGTCTAAAATTCCCTCAAAATCTCTTGTAAACGATTACAAAACATGGTATATTAAACTTATCCAAATTATACGTTAGTTTCTTTCTAAGGATTGTTACCGTTTAGTCGGGCTTAACCTAGACAGATTTCGAAGTTGTGGCTTTTTTACGCAACCGCTGAAACCTGTTTGGGTTATTTTTTTGACCACTATTTAGTTTTCAACAGTTTCCCTCAAGCTGTCGAGATAAAATTTTAACAAAAGGAGCAAAAAGATGAAAAAGCAGATGTTTAAAGTTTTAATACTAGTTTGTAGTTTGTTGTTAGTAGTTGGCTGCAGTAACACCGGTACAGATGCTAAGGACAAGGACACCACGGCAAAAGATGGGACGGTTACTTTTTACGTTGTGAGACATGGAAAAACAATGCTTAATACGACAGATCGCGTCCAAGGTTGGTCTGACGCTGTGCTGACGCCTGCTGGTGAGAAAGTTGTCACAGATGCCGGTAAAGGTTTGAAAGACATCAAATTTGGCTCAGCATACAGCAGCGACAGCGGACGGGCAATCCAAACCGCGGATATTATTTTGAAAGAAAACCAGAAATCAGATGGTGTCAAATTGAAGACTGATCCACGTTTCCGCGAATTTAATTTTGGGACATACGAAGGAGATTTGAATCATACGATGTGGACTGATATCGCGAAGAGTCAGGGTAAAACATTAGAGCAATGGCAAAGTGAAGGCATCTCACCAAAAGATTTCGCGAACAGTGTGGCGGCGCTTGATAAAGATCGCGTAAAAGAAGGCACGAACTGGCCTGCCGAAGATTATGCGACAATTACTGCACGTCTGAATGATGGTATTACGGAAGTGGCGAAAAAAGAAAGCAAAAAAGGCGATCACAACGTTCTACTTGTATCGCACGGCCTAAGCATTGGCGCCCTGCTTGACACCATCTCTCCAGGTTACAAATTACCAGAAGGTGGCTTGAAAAATGCTAGTGTCACCAAAATCGAGTACAAAGACGGCAAATTCACGATTAGCGACGTCAATGACATGAGTTATGTAGAAAACGGCGCAAAAGAAAAATAAAACAGAGCTCGGCGTTCGCAAACATACAGCGAGCGTCAAGCTTATTTTTTTCACCAAACTCTAATCTAGATCACAGCTAAATCTCTCTGACAACCGTTATACTAAATTTATAAGTTAACAAATTAAATTTTCTTTCTTCCCTGAGAATGAAAATCCCAAACTCCCTTTTTGACCAACGTGGTTTCCCCCCTTTTCCCACGCTGGTTTTTTTATGTCTTAAAATAGATTTAAAAAACTACAAACCCATTCCAAGTCCTACATTACATAATTTATTTCTTTTCGAACCACCTCGATAATCTCTTTCACGCGTGCTTCATAGGTCGCGTTCATTTTGATCACTTTTTCATATCCTTTTTGGGTAATTTGCTGCCTTATTTCATCACGTTGAGTGTAGAATGCCACTTTTTCAAGCAGTTCTTCCGAAGTCGTAAAGAAATCCGCTTCGACACCAGGTTGGAAAATATCCATATGCTCCTCGGTTCGCGTGCCTAAGAAAAAGCCTTGGCATGCTGGGATCTCAAAAGTCCTAGCCGTATGTTGTTCTGCTGATAATTGTGTCAGAAACCCTACCGAAATTTTAGCTCCTTGAAACACTTTCGCCATTTCCTCACAAAAAATAGGGCGGCCTTCACAATACCTATTTAGTACATCGTTTTTGGGAATCTTGTCCCACTTCGTTCCCCATACTTTTAAATCGTAGCCTTGCATAGCAATCCTATTTAGCGCATCTGCCCTGAACGGCTCCATTCTGCCAACAAAAGCAACATCAGTTTGAAAATTTATCTTTTCTTGCACGCTTAATTGGACAGGATAATGTATATCTGGGTCATATGCATACTTCATAAAATGTACCTTGCTGCACCCGTATTGTTTGTATTTCTCAACCTCTGTTGTTTTCGCAGTTACCACGAGATCATAGGAAGAAATAGCCTGATTGAGAATCGTAGACGTATGATATCGATCATCGAACAGAAAATCCGGATGGAAATGTATCGTTGTAATGCCCTTCATCTTCGCATATTGAACAACCTCTTCGGTGATCCACAGACCTTTGACAACAAAAAGAATATCCGGTTGATACGCGTCGATCATGCGGGCAATGGTCGTATTAAATTTTTGAAACTTAGCCTTTAGTGGCAACTTACGAACGCGCATGTAGAGCCGTTCTGGAATAGAATAGTTGTAAAAATAGCCATCTGTCTCAATAATATGGACATCACATCCATTTTTGATAAAGCCGTTGAAAAGCGATTTGCTATTGGATCCTCGCCAACCTGCTCCAACTGCTAAAACCTTAAGTTGCTTGCTCATATTTTTTCTCCCTCTCTTTTGTTAGTAAGTGGATGATGGTTAGCGCCAATCCCATTCCAAGCCAAACTACGCGCATCTCAAAAATGCTGCTGCTTCCGACCGAGATTGCCATAAATGCAATTAGAATACATAGTGGGGTAGCGGAAAGTAGGCCTTGATTTGCCACATACACTTTCATTGCGTGGATTAAAAACCACAAGAAACACAAAATGAATGGAAAAATCCCAAGAAGACCCACATCAGATAGATTCGATAGCCATAAATTGTGCGCGCTCATCGTTTGTTGCATGCCCAGAGGAATATTCGCCGTGCCGTACAACGCTGTAAATACGAATTTCGGGGTGACGCCAATCCCGACGCCCAAATAATGATGTTCTTGGCATAATCGCCATATGGTTTCGTAAATGAATATGCGTTGATTCGTGGAATTTACTTTGCCATGAAAATATTCGTTCACTTGGGCACTATTTTTGACTAAAAATAACGTGAGACTCGCAAATGCAGTCATGAATACACCAAAGAAGAATAAGACTTTATGCGCAAATAGCTTGTATAATGTTAAAACTACAACGACAGCAAAAGCGACGAGGCCTGATCTCGATTCCGTTTGTAGAATGAGAAAAGTTAGTGCCATCAACGCTCCGATGCCAATACACGTTTTTAATCCAGACCTTTTCTGGAATAGACAAAGCATCAAAAATGGGACATAAAAGGCCAGATACGAGCTGTAATCATTGGTGTTAACAAGTAGCCCAGTCGGTCTTGTATCACCGTATGATAAAATATTTCCCGCAGAATATTTCAAGTGATGACCAGTGAAACTTTCACCTAAGCCAATAAAAATAGTAAGTACATAAATACCCACCATCCATATAACCACTTGTTTTAACTTTGCAAAATTATCGATGTAGTAGACAAACGCGAGGATAAGATAGAACGATTCGATTTGATAGTAAATCGCAGTTAAGCTAAGTGCTGGCGCAGAAGTCCATAGTAAACTCATGATAGAATATAAAATCCAAATAGCGAATAAAAGTAGTGGAATTTTGACCCTTCCTAACTTGTTAAAATCCTTTTTTTCCAGTAGAAAACATAGCATGTGCAGGATAATCAAAACTCGGAAAAGAAATATGCTCGGAAACTCTGGTAATGCCAAATATGGGCCGAAAAATCCACTGATAACAACACCTATGAAGAGATAATAATTGATGCGTTGGAATGGGATATCCCTTATGGAATACAGCACTATGATGATGACTAATACACCGATTAACGCAGGGAAAAACGGGGTAATGACGCTTAGGAAAAGGAAGGAAATGAGCAGGCTTTTTTTCTGGATTCCATTCCGATTTTGCATAGAATTCTCCTTTCTTTAGCGGGGTTCTAGATTGTCCCACCAAGCTTCCCGCAAAAGTTTATCAATGACTTCCGCCTCAAATCGTGGCTTGATTATTTTGGCTGGGACGCCTCCAACGATCATGTATGGAGGAACATCTTTCGTCACTACGGCTCCCGCGGCGAGTATCGCGCCAGTCCCAATGTGTACACCTTGCATAACGATGACGTTTACACCAATCCATACATCATGATCGATAATTGGCGGATTTTGGAATGTATCCCATGCTTGTTGATCGTACGTAAACGGTGATGTCGAGAAAAAATGGCTCGGATGTTCATCCAAACCGATCTGACAATGCGCTGCGATAGAACAGTATTTACCGATTTTCCCAGAAGCAATAATCGTCCCGCGATTCACATAAGAGTAATCACCCATGACAACATTGTCACCAATGATAACGTCTCTGTTGATCCAGCACTCTTTCCCAAGACGAACATTCGCGCCAATCTGACCTGAATTAATATTATTATTCGGGAATCGCCTTCTACTCTTAATGAGATTTAAATATGCTACAAGCTCTAGCGGGATATATTTTTTTAATTTCATGTGACCGTCACCTTTTTTGTGTATTTCGACTCGTTTAGAGTTAGTATATAGTAGACTTCATTTAACATCAATACAATTTGAGTCGTTTATAATTATTGTTACTCTATCCGACTCACTTCTTAGTAATAGTAAATTATTATACGTTTGATTTTATGGATTAAGTTAGTAGAACCAAGGCAAAAAACACTAATAAGACTTGTCGAAATTGTGGCGGAAACTCTATAATTTTATCCATCAAAAAAGCTAGACTCCGCGGAATGCAGAATCTAGCTTTTCGTTCCTATATTAGTTAAACCAACCTTGGACACCATCTGTTATATAGTCCCAAATACCAGTGAAAAAATCACCAATATTTTGAAGTGTTAGCATGAACCAGTTTGATTTTGCAACGTCATCTTTCGTCACGACATTGATCGTTTCGGCTTTCTTACCATCTATATAGCCAAGTGTGTCGCTATCTTTAAGTTGGACAGCCATCGTGCCCACTTTGGTGTCTTTTTTTACTGGAGCATCTAATGTTTTTTCATCTAACGCTACTTTTTCATCTAGCTTTGGTTTAGTTGTTGCTTTAGGAACGACTGTTTTCACGGCGTCCTTCGTTACTAGATTAACGCTATCTTCTTTGCCTTTGTTAACCTTAATTTTATCTTTCACTGCCGCATTTGCTTTACGAACTTCCATCACTTTAAAATTATTAAAAGCGAAATCGAGCATCTTGTTGGTTTCACTAAAACGCGTCTTATCATGCGCGCTTGTGCCACCATTCGCATGCATAATAACCGTAATAACACGCATGCCATCTTGAACCGCAGTCGCTGTCAAACATTGTCCCGCGTAATCGGTCGTTCCTGTTTTTAGGCCATCAACACCTGTTCGTGCGTAAATCAAACCCGGCAAAAGCCAATTCCAGTTAGTCATATCGATCTGATCGCTTGTGCCTTCGCGGAATTTTTTCTTGGCGATGCTAGACGTTTTAAGTACCTCTGGATAATCTTGAATGAGATCCTGAGCCAGTTTCGCAACACCTCTAGCAGTCATTTGGTTTTCATCTGTTATTGCACCAACTTGATGATGGCCTTTTAAATCCGAATTAGTTAGACCACTCACATTGACAAATCTATGCGCACCAAGCTTGAGTTCATCGGCTTTTTTAGACATCATATCGACGAATTTCGCTTCTGAACCAGCTATTTTCTCGGCAATCGCAATCGCCGCACCATTTGCAGAGTAAATCGCCACTGCTTGGTAAAGTTCTTCTACTGAATACTGCTCACCGCGTCTTAGTGGTACATTAGAAAGCGCCCGATCTTGTGAAACCTCATAGGCATAATCAGAAATCGTGACTTTGTCATCCCATTTCAACTTACCTTTTCCGATTGCCTCTAAGAGCAGATATTCATCCATCATCTTCGTCATTGATGCAATTCCCATGAGCTGATCTGGATTTTTTCCGTATAAAATCTTGCCTGTTGACTCTTCAATCGTGATTGCTGCATTTGCATTAACTGTTGGAGGCGCTACTGCCGCGTCCACCGTCACAGGTCCATGTACTAAACTGCTCATTGCCAAAGTTGCCGCTAAAAAGACAACCCCTAGTTTTGAAAAAATTCTCACCTTACCGCTCCTTCATGCTCTTTGTTTTTTTATTATTTAACATTCAAGATCAAGCTCCCTTAGCTTCTTGAAAGGTACTTTAAAATTAGAGATACCTCACTATTCTATCATGAATTAAATAGCCCGCATAGCATCTTTAGTCATAAAATCATTTAATTATCGGTAGCAGGATGTGGGACGGATGTTCTGCATCATGAAAAATCATCTGATTCGCAATAACACTTTCTGTCGTATCAATGAAGCTTGCACCCGTGTTCGGATTTGCATCAAATCGTGGAAAATTACTTGATGATATTTCCACACGAATGGCGTGCCCTTTTAGAAACACATTACTCGTTGACCAAAGATTGATAGTGTATTTGTGTAAACCATTTTGGACCTTAGCACCATGTTGTTTGGAAGCCCGAATAATCCCTTCTGTCAGGTTATACGCCGTTCCATCAGGTAAAACATCGATTAACTTAGCCGTGAAATCTGTATTCACTGCATCCGTCTTTGCCCATAAAACCACTTCAACAGGTCCCGTTACTTCAAGTTCTTCTGTGAGCGGCGCCGTTGTATAACACAGAATATCTTCACGTAGCTCTAAATCTCGTTGGTCGCGCGGACCGTCGGCTTGGATCGCCTTGTGCAGCGTACCACCACCATGTGACACTACTGGATTTTCAGGATCATACGCAAAAACATCGCTTGGTTCTGCCATTTTAGGTCGTTTGAAATCTGCGAAACCATCCCCATTTCGCGTATTAGCCTTGCCATCACTATGAAAATATAGCGGAGTAAAATTCGTGTCTTCGAGCGGCCAATTCTTCGCGCCTTGCCATTTATTAATTCCCATTGTGAAAATCTGAATTGGCGCTGTATGAGGTAGTAGCTCCCCTTTTAGCCAGTGGTTAAACCACTCGAGGTGGCGCGCATGCATACTTGCCTCACCCCAAGATCCTGCAGCAACACCAAAATCACGATCCCCAATCATCGATACAAAATTACCATGCGTCCACGGCCCAATCACAAGCTTATCTCCCAGGCCTTGTCTATGTCCCCCCAGAAAATTCGCAATCGTTTTGTCTAGGAAGCAATCATACCACCCCCCGATGTGGAGGCCTGGTGTTTTTACTTTATCATAATTGTCCTTCACACTTGTATCCTGCCAATGTGGATGATCTAGCGGATAATCAAGAATTTCCGTAAAATATGGCATAGCACCAGTATTTTTAATCGGTGGCCACGCATTGATCGGCTTAAATTTATACCATTCCTCTAAGTTGTCCAAATCCTTCTCTAATTGTTTCATTACCGCTTCTCGTTCTTCTGTATCTGTAATATGTCGCGTAATCATATCTGGTAAGATCGATTCGATGCTCCACGACGACCATGCACCAAGTTCTAGCGCACCATCGTGATCATTAAAGACATCCGTCATATTATTTTGTGACATCGTTGGTACAATGACCTTTAAACTCGGTGGTTCGGCCATGGCTGCAAGCAGTTGCGTATATCCATAATACGATAAGCCGAACATGCCAACCTTGCCGTTTGCCTGCGGTAGTCTTGCAGCCCATTCCACCGTATCATAACCATCTTTCGCCTCATTTATGTACGGAACAAATTCCCCCTCAGAAGTATAGCGTCCGCGTACATCCTGAACCACAACAATATATCCATTCTCCGCCAACACATCCGGTCGTAAAAAATGAAGTCCAAAAATCTTACTGTACGGAAGTCTTGTTAGTAAAACCGGAAATTCGCCGTCCGTATCTGGACGATAAACATCCGCATACAATGTTATACCATCCCGCATTTTTGCTGGAACATCTTTTTCAATCTTAATTTTGTAATGTTTCACGTGAAACAACCTCCTTCTATTGCTATCTCTATATTATTGTTTCGTATTCTTGTGCCGGAGTCAAGGAAAGCGCGTAATAAAAAACAGAGCATCCCCGATTTTGCATCAGAAATACTCTACTTTATTAAAACTTCATCCAAAAAACGCAACACTTGCAGTCATAATCATAATCGTAACTAATTTATAGCTCTCATTAATCAGAATAAGCTTAAATGGCTTCATTTCGAATACATAGTTTTTGATTGCGGATAAAATCGCGGCTACAGCAATTAACAAACCGCCAATATAGATATCCAAATCTAAATGAATTAAAATAAAGCTAACAACTAGAGCCACTGCTATTTCTACAAGAAGCGTAACAATCATCGGTGTTATCGGCGATCCTTTTTGAATGGTTTCTTCATCTAGACCCACCGCTTTCATCCAGGCCTTGCCAAAAAGTACTGTGTACCATAAAGCTCCGACAGCAAATGCAACCAAACCTGCTAATAATGCAATAATGATGTTCATGTCATAGTCCCCCTTCTTTGTGCAAAGTCCATAGTAGCACGTTTCGGGTGACTTTAACATTGATTCACCTATTTTATATATAATTATCACTATTCATGCTCATGCAAAATTAAATCCAATGGTACCGGTCCTG
The DNA here is from genome assembly GCF_014322885.1 of Listeria grandensis. Lineage (NCBI taxonomy): Bacteria > Bacillati > Bacillota > Bacilli > Caryophanales > Listeriaceae > Listeria > Listeria grandensis. The sequence goes on from NZ_JAASUG010000005.1 coordinate 55,075, forward strand.
CGATTCCAATAAATACAAAGTCTGTTGTTCCGGTGTTCTTCATGCCATGCTTCTCGCCTGGTCTTGCTACGCACACCATCCCTTTTGAGATTTCAACCGATTCTCCACATTCAGGATAGTATGTTCCTGAATCACCATCGATGCAAATCCAAATATCATCCGCTTGTTTGTGAGAATGAAAATAGAGTTCTTGTCCAGGCTTTAAACACCATACAGCTCCAACTGTTTGTCCAGTTTCATAAAAAATATTTTTCTTAGCTTGGGCATTATCGAAAGACTTGATTTCATTTACATCAAAAATACGATTTTGATAATCTTGTACTTTTTTCGCAAATATCATTAATAGCAACTCCTCTCGAATTTGTGATTATATTCACAAATTATATTTTACACCCAATATGCTAAGAAAGCTTTGTACTTTTAGGCTAGTTTTGCGCCATTTCTTTATCTAAATAGAATAAAAAAATTTGTCCGTTGGTTCACAGTATTGACTAATATAGCTAAAAAGTAGAATTATTTCGTGTGATTTAGCCAGTCAACCCTTATGCCCACCAACCAAAGTTGCCCGTCGCATCCCTGTCGCCCCACTCGCTAAGCTACTTGCGTGCATTAATGATTGGAAGCCGTAACGATCGCGGATTTTATCGATGGTTCGTTCCAATTGCTCTTGATTCACAGTTTGAACGGCACTTTCAAATAAGTTTAACTGGGTTCCTTCTTTATAACGGATCTTCCCCAATTGGACAGATAGGCTTCGAATTGGTTCATTCGCAACATGCTTCCGAAACAAATAAAGCACATAAGCAATTAATTTCTTGCTACTATCCGTGGGATGAATTTTCATCTGATTTCCGAATCCTTTGAGTACGCTATAACGGCTATAACCGATCGACAAATGAACGACAGCCGTTTCAGCTTGCTCTCGTCGCAAACGCATTGCTATATCCTCCACCATTTCACGGATAACAATCTCTACTTCCAGATGATCTGAATAATCTCGTTCTAATATCTGGCTCTTGCCAAAGCTTTTCGACAATGGGACGTACTTCTCTGCCAAATCCGTGTGGTCAATACCATTCGCATGATAAAAAAGCTCTTCGCCAACGAGACCCATCGCGTGACGTAATAGGTTGGGTTCTGTATGCGCTAAGTCATATATTGTATATATTCCCAAACGATTCAATTGTACTTCTGTTCTTCGGCCAATGCCCCACATTTCTGTCATTGGCTTCACACGCCATAACTTGCTGGGAACATCTGCGTAGCGCCACTCTGCTATTCCACTTTGTTGATGTTTTGCTTCCACATCTAATGCTACTTTGGCTAGCAATGGATTATCGCCGATACCGATAGTGACGTAAAGTCGCAATTCCGTTAAAATATCTTGCTGAATCCGCTTCGCAATCGTCATGGTATCTCCAAATAGGCTATGTGAATACGATATGTCTAAAATCGCCTCATCAATGGAATAAATCAGCAAGTGTTCTGGCGCCACGTAACGCTTAAATATTGCGATAATCATTTCATTCACTTGCAAATAAAGCTTCATCCTTGGTTCCGCCACCACAATACGCGAATCTTCTGGGATTTCATAGCGTCTCGATCCTGTTTTGATATTGAATGCATCTTTCATTCTCGGTGTTGCGGCAAGGACTAAGCCTCCTTGATTTTCTTGATTACTCATCACAACTAAATAAGCCTCTAACGGGTTTAAGCGTCGTTTAACACATTCAACAGACGCGAAAAAAGCTTTTTACATCGATGCATAAAATATCGCGTTTCGGGGCGCTATCATAGTCTATTAACTGAACCATTTCTCAAGCCGCCTCTCCTCAATATGGCGAATATTCGCAAGTTCCGTAGCAGAGATTCCTGTACTCGTTCGAATGTAAATACTGTTGCCTTCTATCCCAATTAATTGCCCAATAATATCCGCCTGTGCATCGACACCGATAGCTTGATATTCTTGAATTGCTAACATGACGCGCTGGGAAGTTGCGTGCTGTAGAATGGACTCAATTTGTTCTTCACTCATCGCTTCTTTCCACTCTGGAGTCTTGTTCGCTTGCTCCATATGTGCTGTGTGCTCACTTAATATAAAGCCGCCCCACTTCTTCATTCCTCGATCTGTGTAGGACATGATCAATCGCCTCCTGTTTATTGGTTGGGTGATATTTTCCATGTCTTGTCTCCACCACTATATATAACAGTATACAAACATACGTTCGCTTTCGCAAGTCTCTAAAGAACTATTTACTACTGTATCTAATTATCTAGTCCATTACCAATTTAAAGAAGCGCATGAAAAAATACACATCCTAACCCATTTCTAGGTTTAGATGTGTATCCAATTCTTACTTCAGCTTCAATTTCGCTAATGCTTCTGCCATTGGGTTATTGAATGGCTCTTCTTCTTGTTTATTTTGCTTCTTCATATAGTTTGCAACTTCGCTTTTCGAGACGTTTTTATTCTTTTCGTTGCCTCGGCGAGCGTTGAATGCTGACAGTTTTTCGCGATGACCACAGGAGCACGTGAAAATTTGTTTATCGCCTTCTCCGCGCAATTCCATCCGTTTATGGCAAACTGGACAGCGGGCGTTTGTTGTTCTAGCAACGGATTCACGGTGCCCACATTCGCGGTCTTGGCACACGAGCATCGTGCCCCGCTTGCCTTTGACTTTAAGCATTAGTTTACCGCAATCTGGACATTTTGTTGATGTGATATTATCATGCTTGAATTTCTTATCATTTTGCTTGATTTCCGTCACGGCTTTTTTGGCGTAGTCGCGCATTTCATTCGTAAATGTCGTTTTATCTAGCTGACCTTTTGCGATTTTAGATAGCTTTTGCTCCCAAATTGCAGTAAGTTCTGGTGATTTCAAATCAGCGGGAACAAGGTCGAGCAACTGACGGCCTTTGGAGGTGATCATGATGTCTTTGCCTTGCTTCTCTAGGGAAAAACTGTTGAAAAGTTTCTCGATAATATCGGCGCGTGTCGCAACGGTACCGAGCCCGCCGGTTTCTCCGAGCGTTTTCGCCAGATCTTTTTTACCACTAGATAAGCTTGGGTTTTCCATCGCAGAAAGTAGTGTTGCTTCATTGAAACGAGCGGGTGGCTTTGTTTTGCCAGTGTGGATCTGGATGTCGCGAACTTTTAGTTGCTCTCCTTTTTTCAGCTTTGTCACGGTGTCTGTGTCGTTGTCTTCATTGTAAACCGCTTTCCAACCAAGTGATTTCACGACTTTGCCTTTGAGACCGAATGTTTCAGCCCCAATTTTGGCTTGTACAGCGGTTTCTTCATACACAAATGGTGCAGATAACACGGCTAAGAAACGCTTCACAACGAGGTCATAAATTTTGCGTTCGCGATCATTTAAGTCGGATAGACTCGGCGTTTCTTCGGTCGGGATAATCGCGTGGTGATCGCTTACTTTGCTATTATCAACAAATGATTTGTTTGCCTTGATCGGCTTAGATGCCACAGCACGAGCAGGTTTCGCGTATGGGCCGATACCACAGGCCTCGACGCGCTCCTTCAGCGTTGGCACGATATCATCCGAAATAAAACGCGAATCGGTACGTGGATACGTCAGAATTTTGTGGCGTTCGTAAAGGGTTTGCATAATGTTCAGCGTTTCTTTTGCGGAAAAATCAAAGCGTTTGTTGGCGTCACGTTGCAGCTCGGTCAAATCGTACAGACCTGGCGCGTGTGTTTTCTTCTCCTTCACGGCTACATCGGTAATCAGGGCTTCCTTGCCGTTCAAGCTCCGCGCAATCTTCTCAGCCTCGGCTTCGTCGAACGTCTGGCCTTTGCTCCAAGCAAAACTCCCTTGCTCCGTCACCGCGGTCAACTGATAAAATTCTTTCGGCTTAAATTGGCGAATTTCTTCTTCGCGCCCGGCAATCATCGCAAGCGTCGGCGTTTGCACACGTCCACAAGATAGTTGGGCATTGTACTTCGTCGTTAAGGCTCGTGTGGCATTGATTCCAACCACCCAGTCAGCCTCTGAACGCGCTTCTGCCGAACGATAGAGGTTTTCGTAGGCTTTGCCAGGTTGTAACTTGCTGAACCCTTCACGAATCGCCTTGTCCGTCACAGATGAGATCCATAAACGTTTAATTGGCTTCTTCACTTTGGCGTACTCGATAATCCAGCGCGCCACGAGTTCACCTTCGCGCCCAGCATCTGTCGCAATCACGATGTCGCTTACATCTTTACGCGTCATCAAGCTTTTTACCGTTTCGTATTGTTTACGCGTTTGCTTGATTGGGACGAGCTTCATTTTTTGCGGGAGCATTGGCAGGTCTTCCATGTTCCACGATTTATATTTGGCGTCGTAATTCTCTGGATCAGCGAGGGTGATCAAGTGCCCCAGCGCCCAAGTAACGATATATTTCGAGCCTTCCAAGTACCCGTTCTTGCCCTGTTTACAGCCAAGAACGCGCGCGATATCTTTCCCAACAGAAGGCTTCTCTGCTAAAACTACTGTTTTTGTCATATTAAAATTCCTTTCTGGATTATGAGATACGTTTATTTTAACACAGAAAAGCTGAGCAGGCTCGTTAGGTCTGACAGAGCTTGGAGGCCCCGCAGTGAAAATCCTCTTTTGATTTTTGCGGAGGGGGTGAAAGCTCCGAAGATCTAGCCTGCGAAGCTAGACACACAGAAAAGCTAAGCAGGCTCGTCCAGATCTGACAGTGCTTGGAGGCCCCGCAGTAAAAATCCTCTTTTGATTTTTGCGGAGGGGGTGAAAGCCCCGAAGATCTAGCCTGCGAAGCTAGATGCTAACTCAGCGCACGACACTTCTTAAGACCTACAACAAAAATCTGGATAACGCGGGTACTTACCTCCCGTCATTATCCAGATTCCCTACTTATTCTTCTTTATCTTTGTCTTTCTTCGAGCGTTTTCCTAACCAGAATGCTAGGAGTACAAGTAGAATTAGCGCTAATGCTCCACCTGCAACGTACCACCACGTATAGTCTTTCTCAAGTTCTACGGCGGTATCGTTTAGTTTCTTCGCATCGTCACCTTTAATGGTGAATTCTTCATCCCATTTCCATGTTTTATCGCCGGATGTAGCGACCATTTTCAGCCGGTATTTTCCAGCTTTGAGTGGCTGGTTTTCCCAGTCAATCGCGTAGTTAAAATTAGAATTTGGTGCCATGCGAAGATTATCACGTTTGGCTTGATGTAAAACTTGATCGCCCCCTGATTTGTAAACTTTTGCATCGATCGTCAGTGGTTTAATCATCGTTGCTTCGGGATTTTGTAAGTTCGCCGTCACCACATTACGATAGTTGATTTGTTGGGGTTTGATTTCGTGTAATTTCATGTTAGGCTCTACAACCGTATCGTTTTCCGATAGTTGCACGCCAACCACATACGCGTAACGATTCTTGATTTGTACGCCTTTGCCATCTTCATTTTTTGCGTTAGGATCTTCTTTTTCGATGAACTGCAGACCTCCGAGAATAATGCCGTCAAAGCTTTCTGCTGGCATCGTCACGGATACCTTAATTGTTTTACTGCTTTTGGCGGGAAGTACAGCCTCTGCATCGGTTTTAGCGATTGCGGAGAACGGTGTTTTCAGGGATTTATCCAGCTTCGGATCGGTCTGGCTATAATCCACGATTCCGTTGTCATTCGTCACGGCCGTGTTTGCGTTCGTTTCGATTGTAATCTCCTTATCTGTATCATTTCTAAGTACAACCTCTAAATCTTGCTTTTGGCCTGGCTTCATGCGCAAGTCAAAATAGGTTTTCGATTTATCTATTTGGTTCTCTGGAATCACTGCCGTTACCGAGAAATTCGCTGCCGCCTCAGGGCTTAACGGGTGAAACAGCACCCCTATCAACATTATTGGCAATACTAAAAGTAACATGAACTTCTTCACAAAAACCCAACTCCTCTCAATTCTCTCTTTAAAAAAAGTTTATATACCTCTCTTACTTGTACCCGCTGATCCCATTTTAAAAACTAAGAATGCGTTTTTTTATACAATCCATCGTGGAAAACAGCTCTTTTGGTGAACATTTTGTTAATACTAGCCTTTTTTGTCCTTTTTGACACTAAATAAAGCTGGTATCGCCATTGGAATTCGCTTATGCTTAGGAAAGGTTATGAATAGAAAGGATGAAAATGTTGAAAAAAATACTAAAATACGCTTGGATAACATGCCTAATGTTTGCCATTTTCGTGATTTTACCTTTATCGACGAAAGCAGCCGAAACTGGCTTTATTCCCACAGTAAATATTGTGACAACAGTTGGAAATGCAGTTGGATTGCCTACAGAGGTGCAACAAGCGGACAATGCATATAAATTAACAAAAGTGAAAGTACAGTGGAATACTATTGATCCTGCCATTTTTAATGAGGTTGGGGAACATGTTATATTCGGAACAACCGAAAATGCACATAAACCGGTAAAAGGAGCGATTCATGTTTTCTCAAATGCAAAACCGGTGAATGTTGCTGCAATTGGGGATAGTATCACATACGGTCTGAACGTGGAAAACGTTTTTTATAACGCTTATCCGAAACAGCTGAACAATCGACTCGGAACGAATTACAATGTCACGAATTATGGGAACAGCGGGAAAACCTTGCTTGAGAACGGGGATGATCCGTATATCCGCACAACGCAGTACACGCAAAGCTTGGCATCTAACCCAAATGTCGTGATTATACAACTTGGCACGAATGATTCTAAATCGTTTAATTTTGCAAAAATCGATCAATACGTGGGCGATTACGTGAAATTAATTAATAAATATAAGGCGCTAGCAACGAAACCGATTGTCTATGTTTCCCTACCACCGGTTGTGTTTAACACAGCTTACATGATTAACCAAGCAAACATGGATAAAATTTTGCCAAAAATTGTAGAGGCTGCTGAAAAAGCGAATGTGGACGTTTCGATTATCGATAATCAGACGGCGACGGTTGGTGCGAAAGAATTTGTACCTGATGGCGTGCATCCGAATGGGAAAGGCGCTGCCATCTTGGCAAATAATGTCTATCATACAATAACTGGTGAGCAACCTGAGTTGTCTGGAAAAGTAGCGGCGAATGCTTATAGTACAAGTTATGGCGCGATTAATGCGGTCCCTACAACAGCGGACAAGACGCCATTTCTATCGAATATTTCGACACAAAACTGGGTTTCTTACAAAAATGTGAATTTTGATAAGTCTTTTGGTAGTTTGCAGATGTCCACGGCGGTACTCTATGATGCAACGACTGTTGAAGTGAAACTGGATAGTCCAACGGGAACAACGATTGGGACAAAGGTTTTGAAACAAACAGGAAATGTGAACACATGGGCTCTAAATACAATCCCAACAACGAATGTTAAGGGTACGCATGATGTATATTTCATTTTTAGCAGACCTTCTTCATTCCCGAATTTTGAGTTGCTGAATCTAGGAAGCATTGATTTTTCTTATGATGCGGCGAAACCGACGGAAATTATGTCAGCGCAGGATCTTGAGGCAGCTCTAGCAAGCGGGCTTACAAATTTGAAGCTGATGAATAATGTGACATTCACTAAGAATTTACAGCTTTCGGATGATACGAAACTAAACCTAAATGGCTACACGATGAATACCTCGAACTACTATTTAAGCAAAAATGATGCGGCAGGGAAACGCATTCAATTTGATATTTTTGGTGGTAAGGTAGCTGGTAATAACGCCTACGGAAGTATTTATAGTCCTACTTCTGAGTACAACAACTACGGCATGAACATTAACGCTAAAGACATCACGTTTAACGGCACTCTCTTTATTCGTAATAATGTGCTGGGCGCAGTAGTTACTTTTGATGGTCATAACGTGATTAAATCAACGACAGGTAGCAATGTTTACGTTCGCAATATGACGATTAAGGCAGGCTCTTATTACTATGGTTCCACGGAGGGCGGCGGTTCATCTAACGAAAGCGGCTCGACGGTCATTACGATGGGTATGGGTAATACGGACAAAAACTTCATCGTTGAACCTCAGGCAAAAGTAGAGCTGTACCCTGGTAGTAAAGGGCCTTGGTATGGACAGAACGCGATTTACGGCTTCTCTAAAATCAGCATTGCAGATGGCGCTAGCTTCACGGCAAGTGGCGCGCAACCGATGCTACGAACAGAATACACAGCCAAAAATGCACGCGTAGAAGTGGCACCAAATGCGGTATTCAATGTTCGCACAACGGAAGCGGCAGAGGGCTTCTCTTATAGTTTTGGTATCGATTATGTTTTTGATCATGTCGCGTATCTGAACTTGGAGAGCCCAAATAAAACAAACTTCATGTATGCCTTTTACAACAGTTCCATAAGCATTTCCGGTGGCAAAATCAGCGTCTGGAATGCAGCAAATAGTACGCAAACCTGGGATTCTGTCGATGTTTTCCGACTGAATAATATTCTGAGCGGCAAAAACATGGGCACACTAACAACAAGCTCGGCGGAACTAAAAAATACATTCGGTAGCCTTGCGAATTATGTAAGAATCACGAATCAAAACTAAGCAACAAAAAAGCAGTATCTGGGTTTAAGAATACGCCCAAATACTGCTTTTTTATGCTTGCTTTTGTAGTACTTCCAAGAATTCCGCACCATATTTCTCAAGCTTATTCATACCGACACCTTTGATTTCGAGGAATGCCTCTTCATCTTTCGGCAAGTATTCACACATTTGCCGTAGCGTTTCGTCGGAGAAAATAATGTATGGCGGAACTTTGTGCTTCGATGCAAGTTCCCGACGTACTTCGCGCAATTCGCCGAACAAGCCCTCGTCCACATCAATCGATACTTTCGTAACTTTACGAGCCGTTTTCCGCGTCACTTTCTCTTTACCAAGCAGGACGTTAACCGCCTCATTCGTCAGTTTTAACGATGGAAATTGGCTGTCTGTATACGCTAGATACTTCTCCGCCGCCAAATAATCGATCAATTGCAACACATCTTTTTGCGAGCGATCCTTCATCAAACCATGCGTTGATAGTTCTTCCAAACGCCACTGTTGAATTTTCTGATCCTTCGAGCCTGTTAACACTTTGGCCACCATCACTTTTCCGAACCGTTCTTGCATTCTTTTAATACATGAAAAGACTTGCTGCGCCTCAATCGTGATATCCTGCGCCTCCCGCGTATCTAGGCAATTCCCGCAACGCCCACAGTTCTCGCCTTCCTCGCCAAAATATTGCACAATATATTTCTGCAAACAGATCTCCGTATAGCCGTAACCCGCCATTTGACGCAGTTTTGCATACTCGTTTTGCTTGCGTTCTTCGTCCATTTCCGACTGATCAATTAAAAAATGCTGAATATGCGTGTCTTGCGGACCGAAAAGCAAAATACAATCGCTGGCAACACCGTCACGCCCAGCACGCCCAGCTTCTTGATAATAGGCCTCGACATTTCGCGGCAAATTATAATGAATCACATACCGCACATTCGACTTGTTGATTCCCATTCCAAACGCATTCGTTGCTACCATCACGCGCACATCATCGTACAAAAACTTCTCCTGCCAAGCGTTACGCTCCTTATCCGACATACCGCCATGATATTTTCCCGTCGGAATCCCCTTTTTCGTTAGCATCTCGTACAGCCGCTCCACCTCTTTACGCGTCGCCGCATACACGATCCCCGACTGCTCACCATTCGTTTTCACATAATCAAGCAAATACTTATCACGATCCTGCCCCTTCACGACCTGAAACGCCAAGTTCTCCCGTGCAAAGCCCGTCTGCACAATGCTATCTGCGCCGATGTCGAGCAACTTCATAATGTCCTCTGAAACCGTTGGCGTTGCCGTCGCCGTCAGCGCAATAATGAGCGGCCGCGGGTGAATAAGGTCCAGCGTATCACACAACGTCAAATAACTCGGTCGAAAATCATGTCCCCAATGCGAAATACAATGCGCCTCATCAATCGCGAAAAGCGCAATATCCGTCGTATCTACCAAACGCTTAAAGCTCGCCGTCTCCAAGCGTTCCGGCGCGATATAAAGCAACTTCACCGCTCCATTTTCCGCATCCCAAAGCCGATTGTCAATCTCGTTGCCCGAAAGTGAACTATTAACAAATGTCGCCGGAATCCCCTGCTCATTCAGCGCATCCACCTGATCCTTCATCAACGAAATCAGTGGCGAAACAACGATCGTCAAGCCATCCAAGACAAGCGCTGGAATCTGGTAACAAAGCGACTTTCCGCCACCCGTCGGCATGATTGCTAGCGTATCCTTACGCGCAAACAGATTCCGCAACACGTCCTCTTGTCCATCACGAAATGTCGAATACCCAAAGCTCTCCTGTAAAACCTGTTGTGATCTACTCCAATATTGTTCAATCATTTATTAGCACCTACCTTATCTCCCGTACAAACTTTTCTATCCATCTAGTATACCGTTTTTCTCCAAACAAAAGAAGGGCTTTCGCGAAATCCGTTTTTTCACGATGAGTCCTTCCAGCAACAAAGTTTTTCCAATCTCTTATAAAAACAACATAAATTCGTCACAATTCTACACCATAAAGCGAAATCCTGTATCTTCACAACTTTTTCCAATTGTACACTCATAATTCCTTTCACATCTACACTAATACGTATACGTTCGGAGATGCAACTATCACAGGAACATACGGCAAAGACATAGTATCCGCCTTTGGGTTAATGGAACTGTTATTAAGCACACTTGCCAACGGAAACTTCACCATCAGCGGTCTCGCAAGCATCACGAAAGCCATTGATAAAGTAGAAATTGCAGATGTCAACGTAAGGCTATAAAGAAGTTGCACGCAAAACAGTGTAAGCTGGAGAATAAGGACATTTCACCCAGCCCAACAGGAGAAAGCACGCTTCCCATTTAGGATGCTTTTTCCTGTTGCGATAGTTCTATATACACCACCTTACATACCAAATTTGGAAAAATTTCATAGTTTATACACAGTACATTGTACACATAAAGTGGACATCACAAATATCAGCGGAAATCCAATTTAATTAGTAATGAATTTAACATAAATGTGGCTAATTTTATTCTGATTTTTTACAATAAAAAAATTATTTACATTACATATGGAACATAGCATGTGTTTTATCACACTTTACAGGACTAAATGTCTATGTTAAAATTTCACTTTGTAGAGTCAAACAAGAAATTTATAACACGTATTGTCAAAGGAGGGATCATTAAATGCACCATGATTAGTTAATCTATTCCAATAAGTTAGATTTTTCAAAAAAACATTTCCATAGAAGGAGACACATGATGAAAAACCAAAAAAAATACTTAATAACCTTGATTTGTCTTATCTTATCTCTACAATCATTCAGTTTTGCCGTAACTGCTCAAACTAGGTCTTCCACAGATAGTATCCAAACGGCGATTACCGTTCCATCTGGTTCCATTACTGACCGAGAAGAAATCACCATTCGAATTGATCTTTCCGGTAGCGCAGGTTCCATCACATCTAAGAACGGCGACATTACCGTTACAATACCAAAAGACATCGTTTATAGCACAACCGATTTCACATCGAAACTTGACTTACCCGCGCCTTTCAAGCTAAAAAGTGTCACAACAGACGATGCGAATTACAAACTTGTAATCTCCATTGACACTACCATGATTGCCCCGACTGATGCTTTTCATGGGATTTTCCAGATCAAGTTCGGCGCGCCAATACTTACAATTGGCAATACACACAATGACACACAGACATTTTCCGTTGACTACGCTACGAAACACGATACAGTAACTGTTGACGTCGAGAAAAAGAACCCAATTATAAAACCAGTTTTTGATAAATGGTATAAGGGTGACTTAGACCCCAATAACGTCGCAATTTTAAATACAACCGCACCTGAGAACAATAAATTTCAACTTGTCGTGAACTACCAAAACACGACTCTTAATGATGTCGTCATCACTGATACCCTACCCGTTGGAACCTCTTTAGTAGCCACAAACAAGAACTCGAATATTCCTGGAAACAGTATGACTGTTGACAATATTCGCATTCTAAAGGCTAATACTTTTGATGAAGAGGGCGTCGTTAACAGTTATAAATACGTGACTGCGGATTTCCAAAACAAGATTAGTTACGATACAACAACGCACACGTTTAAAGTAGACTTAGGCGACATAACGATTGATGATACTTACTTTATTGAATACGCTTTAAACGTGGATGATCCTGATCTCGGTACACAAGTGAACGCGGCGAACTTCACAGCATCAAACAGCATCGCTATTCAAAAAACGTTTCCTGTTAAAGCAATTCAGCATTACGGAACGAGCTATGTTCTAAGCAAGAGCGTAGATAAACAGATTCTCAACTACGATGAAAACATGCTAACTTACACGCTAAAACTGATGTCGTTGGACGGCGCAAACATTCCTGCGGGCACGATTATTACCGATCCGCTAGATTCCCGAATTCACATCACATCCATACTCGATTACGATTCGAGTAAGTTTGACATTCAATACGACGCCGATTCGGTAACAATAACAACGCTCGTGGATACACCGAAAAATGCAATCAATAGCTGGACTTTTGAAGCAGATGTTTCTACCTTAAAAATTGGCGATACGCTCCCGAACGCAGCTTATATGAACGTATCGAACAACATTATCCAATCCAACACCGTAGCAACGAAGAAATACGACGGTCGCATCAAAATAATGAAAACAGATAACTTCGGCAAGGAAGTCGCAGGTGCTGCGTATACCATCACAGATGCGAATAATACTACCGTTTTCCAAGGAAAAACAGACAAAGACGGCGTTCTTCTATCGGCAGCCCTATATCCTGGTACGTACAGCATCGTGGAAACATCCGCACCAGTCGGTTATATCCTTGATAGCACACCACAATCCGTAACGATTACAGACCTAGACACCGATCCGATTATCTTACAAACAAAGAATTTCGTTAAAACTGGTTCTGTCGTGCTCACCAAAGTCGATTCGGCAGACCACACGGTAACACTCTCTGGGGCAACTTTTGACTTACTTGACGAACAAGGTACGATTTTACAAGAAGGCCTCATCACGGACGAGAATGGATTTTTGGCTGTGGATGACTTAAAACCTGGGATGTACAGCTTTGTTGAGACAGAGGCTCCTGCTGGCTACACATTGGACAGCACGCCGTTCCTATTTGAAATTCCTTTTGGCGATGATCAAACTCCGGTAAAAGTCGTGGTGGAGAATGTGATTATGCTCCGACCAGGACCATCATTTGATGACCCTATATTTGATGACGACCCTACACCTGATGATCCAACACCAGTGAATCCAGGTACAGAGAAACCAGGTACAGAAACACCAAGTACAGAAACACCTGGTACAGTAACACCAGGTACAGTAACACCAAGCACAAAAACACCAAGTACAAAAACACCAAGTACAAAAACACCAAGCACAAAAACACCAAGCACAAAAACACCAAGCACAAAAACACCGAACGTAGAAAAATCAACCATCAAAGATCCTGCAGAAAAAGCACCAGCTCTAGAGGAAACGAGCACATCAACAAAAATGACAGCATCGAAAACAACAGAGTCAAAAATACCAAAAACCGGTGACAGCTCAGAGCGTAATTTAATCCTAATCGGCTTAGTTTTATGCCTTCTTGCTTCCATGCTATTCGTAGCACAAGCTAGAACGAGGAAAAACTAGCCACACCAAAAAGCGTCCTAGCTTTGATGAGATTTGCGAGTCTCATCAAGCCTAGGACGCTTTATTTTGTTTATTTAAGAAATACTATAGTTTGGCGCTTCTTTCGTAATTTGGATATCGTGTGGATGCGACTCACGCAAGCCTGCACCAGTCATCCGAATGAATTGCGACTCTTCACGTAAGTGGCGCAAATCGGCCGAACCACAATAACCCATACCAGAACGAATACCGCCAATCAGTTGAAACAGCACGTCCGCAAGAGAGCCCTTGTAAGGCACACGACCTTCGATACCCTCCGGAACTAGCTTCTTCGCGTCGGCTTGGAAATAACGGTCCTTGGAGCCCTTCTCCATCGCAGCCAGACTACCCATACCGCGATACGTTTTAAAACGACGGCCTTGGAAAATTTCCGTTTCGCCAGGACTTTCGTCGGTTCCAGCAAACATACTACCGATCATAACCGCATGACCACCAGACGCAAGAGCCTTCACGATATCGCCAGAATACTTAATCCCGCCATCCGCAATAATCGTTTTGCCATACTCACGCGCAACCGTCGCACAATCATAAATCGCCGTAATCTGAGGAACCCCAACACCTGCGACCACACGCGTCGTACAAATCGAACCAGGTCCGATACCCACTTTCACGATATCCACCCCAACATCAAAAAGTTCACGCGTTGCCGCAGCCGTAGCCACGTTACCAGCAACAATATTTACGTCCGGGAACGCCGCACGAATCTCAGCAATTTTGTCTAAAACGCCTTGCGAGTGACCGTGTGCCGTATCAATAATGATAGCATCCGCGCCAGCTTTGACTAGTTTCTCCGCACGGCTCAGCGTATCATGCGTCACGCCAACTGCTGCTGCAACGAGCAAACGACCATGAGAATCCTTCGCCGAATTCGGGAACTCAATCACTTTTTCAATGTCTTTTATCGTAATAAGACCTTTCAAAACACCATTGTCATCCACGAGTGGAAGTTTCTCGATGCGGTGCTTCTGTAGGATGTTCTCCGCTTGCTTCAACGTCGTGCCAACTGGTGCTGTAACTAGGTTTTCCTTCGTCATCACATCAGAAATCACGATCGAATAGTCTGTAATGAAACGCAAATCACGGTTGGTCAAAATCCCAACAAGAATGCGGTCTTCTTCATTATTAACAATCGGTACACCCGAAATGCGATATTTCGCCATCAAATGCTCCGCGTCAAATACTTTATGATCTGGCGTCAAGTAGAATGGGTCAATAATAACACCACTCTCCGAACGTTTCACCTTCTCAATTTCCCCAGCTTGCTCGTCGGCTGTCATGTTCTTATGAATCACCCCGATACCGCCCTGGCGCGCAATCGCAATCGCCATTTTAGCCTCCGTAATCGTATCCATACCCGCACTAAAAACCGGTACATTGAGCTTCAGTGTCGGCGTCATTTCGACTTTCAAATCCACTTCATTCGGCAGCACATCCGATTTCGCCGGTACCAACAATACATCATCAAAAGTAAGACCTTCTTTTGCAAACTTAGTCTCCCACATGGGTCGCAACACTCCTTCAAATTTGGTTGACGTCACCGCTCCAAAATTACAAGCCATTCTTAATAGTAGAAAAATCACTCGCAACCCCTCTTCGTTTCCGCCGATAGATTTTGCTAATTGTATAAATGCTACAAGAAATAGCGTCATATGTCAAGAGGCTGATAATTATCAGTTTTTTCTGAACTAGTTTGACTTTTAGACCATCAGCTAACTATTTTGATATGAAAGGACTTGTAGGCGTTTTTTACATCCATTCGCCATAGGTATATAGTCTCTATGTTTCACGTGAAACAATTGCTTTTCGTTTTTCGGTAGCATACGAATAATTTCCCCCGTACGACAAAATCTGCCCCCGTTCCAACCAAACCGTCCTATCAAAAATCTGGTCCATGAAAAAGCGGTCATGCGAAATCGCAATAATCGTCCCCTCAAAATTTCGCAATGCTTCCTCTAGAACTTCCCGTGACGCAATGTCCAAATGGTTTGTCGGTTCATCTAGAAGCAACGTGTTCACCGGTTGATTCATAAACTGCGCCAAACTAAGACGCATCCTCTCGCCACCACTTAAGTTTGCCACTTTTCGAAACACCATTTCGCCGTAGAATAAGAAAGTCGCCAACATATGTCGCGCGTCACCCTCAACAACCGCCACCTTATCGCGAAACGCCTCTAGAACCGTCTGATTTTCATCCCCGACATCCATGTGCTGCGATAAATAAGCAATGTCAACACTTGGCCCTACATGCACCGTCCCGATGTCAGGCTGCAACTCACCAAGGATCAGCTTCAAAAGTGTCGACTTCCCAGCCCCATTATCACCAACAATCGCAACTCGCTCCTTCTGCCTCACGTGCCAGTCCAGGCTCTCAAACAGAACCCGCATCCCGAATTCCAACCCAACCTGCTCAAAAATCACCACATCTTCCCCGCTACGTTTCGACTCCTCGAATTCAAGCCGCATTTTCTTCTGCTCCAAAGCCGGTTTTTTCAAGACCTCAATCCGATCTAGCGCCTTCTCCATACTTTTTGCGCGGCGGAACAACGCATCATTCGGCGGATTAGCCTCCATCGCCCATTGCCGCAACCGCTTGATAGCCTGTTTCATCTTCTTGATTTTCTTCTGCTGATCCTTATAATCCTTGAATTCCTTGAGTAGCCGCTCCTCACGCTCCACTAAATATCCCGAGAAATTCGTGTGATACGTGATCAACTCCTTGTTTTCAAGTTCCACAATCTTGTTCACAACCTCATCCAAGAAATACCGATCATGCGAAACAACCAACACCGTCCCCCGATATACCCTCAAAAACTGCGTCAACCACTCCACCGCCCGCAAATCAAGATGGTTTGTCGGCTCATCCAGAAGCAGCAAATCAGGTTCCTCCAACAACATCTTAGCAAGCGACACCTTCGTACGCTCCCCGCCACTAAGCTGTTCCCAAGGCTTATCCGCCAAATGAGGAATTCCTAACCCATGCAAAATTTTATCCATATCCGTGTCTAAATTATAGCCTCCCAACTCGATAAAACGAGCCTGCTTCTCACCATAATCTCGCAGCAACTTCTCGTTCGTATCATGCATCATTCGACTCTCCATCGCTTCCAATTCCACCTGTAAAGCCAGTACATGCCCAAACGCCGTCCTCAGAAAATCGCGCACAACCATCGTGCCCGTCACGTTCGGCATCTGATCCAACAAACCCACCGTCGCGCCCTTTTGCACCGAAACAATCCCCTCATCAGGTGGCTCAATCCGCGCAATAATCTTCAAAATCGTACTTTTCCCCTCACCATTTCGACCGATGAGCCCAATTCGTTCTCCCTGCTCCACCTGTAAACTAATTTTCTCTAAAATCAAATCCCCAGTAAACCGTTTTGTTACATTATTTAAAGCTACTATTGTCATAATTCCTACTCCTCATCATTGTTCGAGAAGCATGTCATCCATGTGCTGCTTCATGTCCCGCGCCTTCGGATCCAGCTTCTACGGCCAACTCCTCGAAAACTTCACGCCCTCCGCAAAAAGAAAGAGCGGCTTTTTACTGCGGCCGCTCCAGTTTTTTTCGGAGCTAACGGGCCGTTTCAGCTTTTCATCTGCATGCACAAAAAAGCTTAAGCAAATCCTCGATAATCCGGCAAACAACGCGTCACAAAACGCCCTATTCCAAAATTCGAGACAAATGCCCAAGCTTCTTATCTATCTTATTTCAACGTGGGAATCCATGCTTCTCTTATTTTTCCGATATTCAGTTACTGAAATTGGGCAGACTTGTACCCTGTAACTGACATAATGGAAAAAACGGCACGGATGATACTGCATAAATTACTTACTAACTTCAAACGCGCTATTGAGAATTTCATGGATTCCTCACCTCTTTTCGTTACTAAAATATGCTTTTAGAATACTAGGTTTCGCGACTAATGTCAAATACCTTTTCTACGTAACACAACGATAGATGCAAAAATCGCTAACGCACCGACGACTGCCGGCCACTCGCTAGAAGCTCGATCCCCTGTTTGCGGAAGTTTCGCAGTTCCTCCCGTATTCATCACTACTGGGGCTGCCTTTACTTCTTTGACAATAGGTTTATCGTCGACAGCTGGCACCGGCTCAGGTTCGGATTTCGCATAAACATAAATGACGCCCTGTTCTTGCTCTGTGAACATGCCACTGCTTAGCCCTTTTGTTTCTTGTAAAGTGTAATTCGGGATATCTTTTTGCGGAACTTCATAACTGCTACCGAATTTACCAGTGAGCTGCAAATCCTCCGCCAGTTTTTGACCGTTTACATTTTGATAGCTTACGGTCACTGGTTTCGGGATTGCCGCGATACTATTCAAAAGTTGTTCCACGGCTTCATTCACTTCCGACTCAGAATATTTCTTCCCACCAATCAGCGTTTCTAAGGCTTCTTTGGCGTTTTTCAGAGCTTCAATGTCTGCTGCATTTGTTTTGACTTTGGATAGGATTGCGTCAGCTTCGTCGATCGCGCTGAATGCTGATGTGAGATAAATCGATGTTAGCTTTTGCTCTAAGATTGGGTCGTAGCTTGGACTCAGCGCTGTTTCGAAATTCGCACCTAAGATAGCTACATTGGCCTCATAAAGGTTGGTTGCCTTGTTGATCGCGCTCTCCACTTCTGCTACTTTTTCGTTCGTTAGATTTCTGCTGTACTTAATTCGCTGTAAATGATGGTTTGCCAACGATTTTGCAGTATCCACAGAATAACCGTTGACTTCTAGGATTGCCGTTTTCGTCCATAACAAGTTCGAAGGTGAGACACTATTTATGTCCGGCTCATTGTAAGTTTTTCCATCTCGGTCGAAAGCGTACAAGAACATCCCCGATAAATTATTCTCCCGAACGTGCTTCGCGACTTGATATATGTTCGAATCTTCGTACGGAAGCCTCGTATCATACCACCGATTCCGATCCTGCTCCTCTGGAAAAGTAAGGCCCGGTAAAAACTGCGACTTCGGCAAATACGGCGCATACGCATTAGCCGCCATTTCCGTTCTGCTTGGACCACTTCCATACTGTTGATACGCCAGCAAGTCAAAACTATCGCTCACATTTTTAAATGGATTCATATTTTGCGCATTCGTATCATACAAAAAAAGCGTGCCGTTATTGGCTTTCGGGCCGATATATTTCGATAACGCCTTCACAACACCGTCAGAAATCTTCACCTCATCCGCAGTCGGATACGTTTCCATATCAATGTCCAAACCATCCAATCCCCACGGCACCATCAGTTCATCCAGCAATGCCTTAGCATAACTATCGAATTCCTGCTCTGTCGGAAAAGCGCCTGCATAAGGAATAGCCAGCAATTTCGAATAATCAAAACCACGAATCAGCTTCACACCCCGCGCATGCAACTCCGGCTCATATTCCGCTTTTAGCTTATCAAAAAACGGTTTTGCAAGCTCCTCCTGACCAGGCGGCACATAACTAAACACGTTAACAATATTTATCCCGTACGGAATATCGCTCATACTAATCCAGTTCTCATCAGGCAAGCTCGTGTTAACCCCCTTCATCTCCACATCCCGCCAAGCCCGGTAATAAATCATGAAATTCTTATTCGTGACCTGCTCCTCCGCCTGAACACTTCGAGACGGCACCGAAAACATCGGAACCAAGCTAACACACAGCACAAAAACAATCGAAAAAATCAAGCCCTTCTTACTCATGAAAAAACCCCTTTCCATTTTCTAATCTCCCAAGACATGCTGAATTTAACCAGAACTAAAAAAGCGCTTACAAAACAATTTTAGCATAGATAGAATTGGATTATATAGACAAATTAAAGGTATTAGTGTACATAATATTGTTTTTAATTCAAGCATATCATTGATAAACACGATAAGATTTATCATCTTTGAAGACGGCCAAAGCTTGATAACCCCCTATAACCTCGCGCACTCCCATCATATCAAGTGCAGTATAATTGATTACATCGAGTTCACTATTAAACTCTGTGATGCCCTTCCCATCAAACCCAAAAAAATCTGTCAAAACAGCCTCCCAAACTGTAAAACTTGGCTGATTATAGTATGTACGGGAATTCCAAACGCTGATCACCGTGCAGAATTTCTAGCATGCCGTCCGTAATTGTGTATGTAGCTGGCCCGCCGCCATTCATAGAATATAAGTAAAATTCATTCTCTAGTGAAGCTTTTCCTGTGAGTTTCATTGTAAGATCAGTCCTCCTTAAGATTAGTGTTTTGCTTTTCCAGATAATCTTTCATACACATCCTAGAATCAAATTGTAAAAGTTCTTCTAAATTTAGATTATCATATCCTCTTAAAATAGCTTTATTAACAACCAATGTTTTTTCCTTTGATCCAAACCTATCCTGCCAATAAAGTGCCATTGCCTGGTTTTCTGGAAATCTACTAACTCGCTCTAAGTATTTTTCGTACATATCTAAATTATCAGGGATAGATCTTTTCTTGCCACTAGTATTGCAATCCAGCCGTGCCAAATCTTCCGCTGTTATCCCACCTTTTATTCTTTTCACGACACCAATGGCGCTCGGTTTTCTATTGTCATGGAGCGCTACAAAATAGGAAGTCCCTCTTCTTGGCCTGAAGAATTTTTTCGCAGAATCACCCTGTTGAGGGAGAAAAAGAATATCACCTTGGTCTGCATAACTATCCAAATCTGGTGAATATATGCCAACTAAAATTTTTTCATATCGAATCATTGTGTACCTCCTAAAATTAATATCTGTAGAAACTTAGTAGAAAGCTGAATACTACTACCAGATAAGCACCTCCTGCGATTACCTTCCTCCTTTTCGCGAGCCGTATAGATAGCTATGAGAACAACGCCATTGCCTCCATCACAGTTCCATTGACAATGTAGGCAAGGCACACTATTGAAAAGATTCCTCCAAATACAACCAAAAACCAACTCTTTGTTTTCCCCCCCAAAAATAATGAGAGCACACACCGCCAACACACTTACAATGATAAATTCAAGTGGTTTAATCGCTATTTCCTCACCCCAGGCATACAGATATGTTCCACAAGTAAGCAGGAAAAATATAAAAATCAACAGTAGGAAAGAAATAACTTTTTTCGTACTCTCACTTCTCACCATAATGTCCAATTTATTAGCTGCTCCAAAAAAACTAATCATCACGATGAAAACTAGGCTGAATTTTAATATAAAACCGATAATTTTAATACCCTCCCTACAAACCAAGCTTATCCTCAATTTCATTTCTATCGTAAGACAGAGCCCAATCATTGTACTTGTGATAAATTGGCTTCAAAATTTCTGCTGAATTAGCTACAATGTCTAGACCTCGATCATCATACATATGATAAATTATTTTCTTCTCGATATTTAGAAAATAGCATTCATACTCTAGCTTTGGAGCTATATTCATATCTTGATTTGCTATTGCCACTAGCATTACTGTAATTCGGATATCTTTTACACTACATTGAAGAACAAACTTAAAAAAATAAACTCCATCTCTCAATACTTTCTTGGCACTAAGACGATTTTTCAATGACTTTACTTTAAGATATTTTTTCAATACCCCTGTGGGTTCCCATTTTCTTCCCGGAGTGCATTCTGAATACCACACTACATATAACTGATCGTCCGGTAAAAATATTTCTTTAAATAATACTTGGGATCGCTTGTACACCTGGTTCATGTACAGTAATTCATCAGTATTCATACTGCTTTCACCTAATTCAAAACGTATAGCTACGGAAGAATTATAAAAAAGCGGTTTTTCTAACTCCCTTTTTTGAAAACTATTGTAAATAAATTCTCTATACTCCTCACCAATTATATCTATTTTAATCTCCCCCTTCTTTAAGAAGCCCATTATTGTATCAAAAAACAAAAGAATCCGGAACCAAGATACCATTTCCAATGCTACCAAAATTATCGTCATCAGCGTCATAGATAAAGAGACTTTTATTACTTCAATGCATCCTTGAATAAAACTCAGGTGTAACAAAAACATATAAACCCGCTTCACACCCTGCGTTCAAAAACTGAAAATAAACCGGATAATCACTTTGCTTCATATGTATCTGCATTATCTAGCTTACTTTTTTCCCTCAAAAATATATCTGGTATATCCAAATCGCCTAGTTCCATCGTATCTTCAAAAACCAAAACAAAATAATTCATGTTCTCTGGTAACGGTAGAGTTGCGTCTAATGTTTTTATGCAATATTCCTTTTATCGCCATGCAATTTAAGTTTAAATGAGATATAGACTTGCTATTAAACTCCGTCCATACTTTTGACATCGTTACCATCCTCCAGAATCAAGCGATTAATTCACCAATCGAATACCAAATATAGCTACCGAATGCGACTAATACAACAACCATCAGTACGCAAGAATAGATTGTCTTATATTTTTTAGGCCGATATTTCGCAAACAATATTAAGTAAGTTAAAATAAGTACATTTATCAAAAATACAAGCACTAGCATATCTGGCATGTGCGAACCTCCTTTTGAATTAATATAAAAAAATAAGATGCTATAATAATTGTCATCATCAGTCCAATGCATATTGTTTGAAGTAAATTTTCCAATCGTTTATTCAACCTCAGTTTACCGATTAAATCCTGAAGAAGAAAAATATTAGCAAGTAAAATAAATCCAGTGACAACTTCTAATATGGATTCAGTTATAAAGTTTCCTGTGAAGTAGTATATTAATAATATGGTGGCCAATGCCAAACAAATACACGTTACCCAAAGCCTCCATGTTTTATTAGGACGCTCCTTCTGTTCCGCCATCACAATTCGCCCTTTCTAACCAAATTTTCAAACTTGCAGCCATCAATATCAATTTCATCCGCCTCAATTAGTAGTAAACCTTCCATGAATTCTAGCGTGAAATTAAATTTAGAATCAAACCCATTATAAAAATTATCTCCGGATTTTATGAATAAGCCTTGATTTTTCGAATCGTCATAAACTATAGATAACAACTCCCGCTTTTCGCCATACTCATAATCACTTGTAGCATAACGACTATCCTCGTATCCATTTACAAAATAAAACGCACTAACTTTCCTAAAAACAACATTCATTTTCTTGCCATTATCAGGATATATGAGATCCAACTGGATTCTATTTCGCTGAATATCGACGCTGTGATTGTCGATTAAGGCCTCTTCTATATCACGCAATGCTTTCAGTAGTCGCATGTTTTACCTCCTTCCCTTAGAAGTACCCTTATTACAAAGCAGGCTTATTATAAGTCAAAAATATGATTAATCAACTATATCCATGTAATCGTTCCTAAAAACAAAAAGCATTTGTTGCTTCGCTATTCTTACACTAGCTCAACACCTTAAATTCCAATATAGTTAAGAAATATTTTATCCACTAAACATCACCTTACCGCTCTCCCATGCGTTTTTTAATAGCGCAGACCCTAAACCTAGGAAAAACACCACGCCTATCATTTTTTTAATAATGGGAGTCTTGCTATCAAGTACAACTATACCGATAACAGAACTAATAATCCCACCAATCAAATATAAAATAAATCCCCACATGCTTCCTTGACTCCTTTGCATCACTCATAATAAATAAAAGTGTCCATCGCAATTTCGAATAGCGAATGCTTTTTGTTTGGTACTTTATCAAAGAACGCTGGACTTCTCGGTTGGCCTAGCTGCTTCGCGAGTAATTCTGCGGTTTTCAGAAAAGCCGTGTCGATTTCGATGCGATACACCATTTCCAGTGGCAGCACGACAAACCCTTCCTCATAGCCATCCGCGCGCCTTGCACGGAACATGACGTCGCTTGCAGTGAGCGCTTCGATGTACCCCGCCTCGAAATAATCTGCTTCGCGAACCGTATAGATAGCCACGAGTTTTTGCTCCTCTTGACATTTTATTAAACGTTCATACATGAATTTTGTGGACATTTTTGTTCCTCCTTGATCGTATCTAATACCGTCTCTTTTATCGAAACCTAATTAACTCTCACAGGCCTCCACAAAACACCTTATCTCATCAAACAGCAAAAATATTCCTTGGTCTTTTTGTTCGTAAACGCAATGATGCTCACTAGACAAATCTACCCAAAGGCTTTTTCCTTCAATGCAACCTATCATCCAAAAGAAATCCGGCACTTCAGTTCCGTCTCCCATTATTCCAAACCTGTCATCATGAATACTGTAGACACGAACTTCTTTTTCATCGATTTTTAATTTCTTTTATCTCAGTTTTCAATCTTTCCGTATCTACTTTAGTATTCCCTTCTATATTTGATGAAAAAGAAATAGCAAGAAACACATAAAGACATATTTCAAATCCAGAATCTATCTTTTGAAAATAAATTGGATAATCACGTTGCTTAAAAGTATCTCCACTATTTTCTTTTATAGACTCCTTGTGAAACATAGCTGGTATATCTAAATTTTCCAACCTTATTATTCCACAAAATTATATAATATGGAATTTTATTAATTATGCCCATTATATTTTTTGATATGTTTTCCTTAATTTCAACAACTCCATAAAAGAAAGTTACCCCATCTGTTTCCTCCGCATATTCTTGAGATAAGACACACTCAGCGCTATTAACAACATCTTTATTCTTACCCCAAACTTTTTTATAGTGATCTACACGCGTGGGAAATTCTACCTCTTCGACTATCAAAGCAAAGTAATTAACATTGGATTTTTTTAGGTAAAATATCACTTAATATCTCTATGCAATACTCCTGATAGATTTGTTTAGCTATCTCCATTTCAATACCATTTATCGCTATACAATTTAGCTCTGGATTTAGTCTATTTTTCTTAAATTCGGTCCATACTTTACTCATAATTACCCTGTCAACATGGTTTTGTCGCAAATACTATTTTACCCGGATTTTCATTATGAGTCTCTTTTTGCATACTGCCGCACTTCAATTGTAAACTCAAGCTACAAAGAAAGGACATCACTTTTTCAGTGGACCCTTTCTTTGTTATCCAGCTGTCTACTTTATAGATATTCATCCAGCATCTACTATTCAGCATCATTAATTATGTCAATTAAATCTTCTATTTCCAAACCATACTTATTTGGTTCATCATCTTCTAGACCGTAATCTGTAAAAGCTGTAAGAAGTATATCTATAATTTTTTCTACGCTTTCAGAATTAAGGTTGTTTACGCCATTCCTTTCTATCTCATCGATGTATTCTGGGGATTTTTTGAGTAAATCATACAATACTTCTTTTTGTCTTATCTTCATCCAATTATCACTTCACTCTCTTTATCCTAGTATTTCCTTTCCCACGAGCCATCGTTGTGACTACTTTTCTTTTCATATTCACTACTACAATACTTCTCTTTCTTTCCATTCGAATTGTTCTACTTCCCCCTCTCTTTTGAACAATAGTTTTCCTAGGCGCTCGAATTGTAGCTGATTGTGCAGATGGTTTAACACCTCTACCATCCCTCGATATAGCTTGATGTATACCATGTTTAGAATACCCTTTAATCTTTACTTTTAAAGGTTTATTTATTCTATCTATATACCCGTACACCACTAGCTGCTTTTCTACTTACTACCACCAAGGGCACCTTTCGCTGCAGCTATGCCCGCCTTTTTCCAACTTTTCGTCTTCTTATAAGATTTATAACCATCATAAGCTGCAAACCCTGCGTTAATCGCAAGCCATACCCAATGTCCGTCTGGATCGATATGCATCACTGGATTATTGTTGGCATAATTATAGCTATTCATCGTCAATGGGTCGTCTTCATCACCAGAATCTGGGTCGACACTGATAAAGGTGCCTTGTTCTGGTTCATAATAACGAGCCATCAAGTAATACATACTTATTTCTTTATCATAGGTGTATCCAGCATAGCCGAATGGTTTTTGTTTGGCTTCCTTGGTTGTTTCCGTTGCTTGTAGTACATTACCCCATGCGTCGTAGCTGTATTCTGCCACCGTGTCGCCTTCCTCATTCGTCAGGGCAATAACATCGCCATGCGTACGTTGCTATCCGAATAGACATATTGGCGTTGCACCGTTCCTGCGCCGTCTGTTTCGTACAGAACGTCAATACTATCTCCATCGTAGAAATACTTCGTTACTTGCCCGTCTACATTTTTTTAAATATGTCGATTATCGTCACCGTATTTATATGTTACGAACGCAGAACTTTCACCTTTTTTCGTGATGGATGTTAATTGGTCTATACTTTTTATTCGTCTATTATCTAATTACTTCACCTATGTAGAGCAGGGCTAAATTTCAGCCCCACAATAGTATTGTTACTCCATAAATTTTAAAATCTCTTGTTCAGTTTTGGCATCACTTAAAATGGACATATTTTTCTATCCTTCACTTTAGTCAGATATAGCGTCCTAAAACTAGATTAATTATCTAAAGTGTTTGCTTATACCAATCCTTTAAATATGCCCTTGGGAATTTAACAATTCCAAAATCCAAATTTTTCAGGATATCGATATCATATGAATTATCCAGATGTAGGTCCCATTGAGCTGATATATCTTCTAATAACGACCTTTCTTCAAATGATAGGTTATCATTGATTGACTGTTGAGTATCATCAACATATAATATTTTTTCAGACCTTTCAACCAGCTCTTCACTGGTAATTGTACCATTCAAGGTCTCACTAAGATTGCTTTTGATTAAATCCATAATATTAATCTTATCCAATTTACACCCGCCTACCATCTGTAAGAATATTTTCCATTATAAAATCTATAATGTGAATATGTTATGTATGATATGTTCTCCTCATACAAGGAGAACATACTTATTTGAATTATCTCAAATTCTAATTATTACTCACAAAGGCATTGTAAACTATACAACTTCATAAAATATCTGTGCTCCTTTTTTTAATAATTTCGTAGCTGTTGTATCATCGTTAAATTTCATTTTTTCCATGGAGTTAAAGTATGAATCCCAAAATTCATTAAAAAAAGTAATATCATTTTTATTAATGTATGCTCCTGGAAATATTTGAGAGGTTATCTCTACCGAAAGAAGATTACCAGGATCATATGTTATTGTTCCGCTCTCCCCATCATTTATAACCTCGCTATAAGTTTTATAGTACAACAATTCATATACTTCTCGGTCTCTTTCTCCTATTAAAAATGGTGTAATTAATAAGTCTAATACTTCCTTTTCAGAACTTAACATCTTTTTTATATTTTCAGGGTGTATATAGATACTTCTATCCATCCTATAGTTATTATCCATACTCGCTAATTTTTTTACTATATCCATTCTCAGTGACACTCTCCTTTATTTTTTGGGTTTGTAAGGTTTTATTATCGATGGGTCTGGCTGCCAATTTTTATCATACCTGTTACTCACTTGAACAATTTCTTTGGTACGATTGTCTACAATTACATAGGTACCTTTTTTATCATAATAAACAGTTGCAGAGTTACCAGTTGCTTTATTTGTACTTTTCCTGGTAGTGTAGGGATTATTGATTAATTTCTTAATACTTGCTTGTGTCCACCCTCGACTCTTCATTTGATTAGCCAACTTATTCGCTTTTTTCGTATTACTTCCAAATTTAAGACTGTCACCTGGTTTTTTCTTAGGTGCCTTTTTAACCCATTTCTTAGATTTTTTGACAACATATTTGCCACCAATCCAGACACTCCTTAAAAACCACATCCAAAAATGACCATCTGGATCGATGTTCATAACGGGATTATTATTTGCATAGTTATATCCATTCATCGAACTAGGATCATCGTCATCTCCATTATCTGGATCTGAACTTATAAATACACCTTGTTCTGGTTCATAATAACGCGCAATCAAGTAATACATACCTATTTCTTTATCATAGGTATAGCCCGCATAGCCAATCGTATTCTGTTTTGCCTCTTCTGTCATTTCCTTTGATTCTAGCACATTTCCCCAAGCGTCATAACTATACTTAGCAACAACAGCTCCTGACTCATCTGTCATCGCAATTATATCACCACGAGAATTATGATGATAGAATAGAGTTACTCCACCAGTTTTCATGGCCAAGCGTGTATTTCCAGCTCCATAAATGTAATGACGTAACAGTGTCCCTGTTTCATCCGTTTCATACAACACATTAATCGTATCACCATCATAGTGATATCTAGTTATTTTCCCATTAAGTGTTTTAGTAATACGACGATCTTTATCATCATATTCATAGGTTACAAATGGGGCACTCTCCGAAACTTTTGTAACAGCTACTAATTGATCTGCAACATTCCATTTGTAGATATATTTACCATCAGAAAGTCGATTTCCATTTTTGTCATATGTTATTTGAGTGCCTTTCCAATCAATTAGTTGATTACCACTGTTGTAGCTAGCCTTACTGTATTCCGATTCTTTTGAATTTGTCACTTTTACACGATTTCCGAAACCATCGTAAGCGTAAGTTTTGGTCGTTCCGTCAGGTAGGGCCTCTTTAGTTAACTGGTTAATCGTATCATATTCATAGCTTGTATCCCCATTTTGGGGACTATCGATACCTACGAGCCGATTCACTGTATCATATTTGTAGTTCTCTTCAAAAATAGTGACTCCTAGCTTACTTCCAATTTGGATTTCATTCATTTTACGAGTACTGTCATAATTAAAGTTACTACCCACACCGTTGCCAGAAGTATAACCACTTATATTTCCAGACTCATCATAGTCCATAATATAGTTATATTTACCATCATTTAATTTCACATTTTGATTCAATTGACTATATCCATAACTCACTTTATTTTGATAATCTTTTTGAGAAACTAAAACTTCACTTATCTTATCACTTGCCCCAACAGCTCCATTTGTTGCAATATCTTTGTATATCCATGAAATAGCACCACCACGTTCCGTCTGTTTTATCAAGCGGTCAGCAGTGCCATACACCGTTTCCTTTACAACACCTTTTTTGTTATCCATGACTTTTGTTTCGTTCCCATTTGCATCTAATTGGTAGCTAAACACAGTTTCGCCATTCCATTTTATATTTGTGTTACGATCTGCGGAATCATAAATATCTTCAATTACGTCTCCGCTTGGCTTGATAATTTTAGCTTGATTTCCATTCGCGTCGTACTCGTAACTAGTTTTTTGACCTTTAGAGTCTGTAAATTGTGTTATCTGATTATCACTATTATACATATAGCTACTCTGTTGCTCTTTACCATCTGCTGTTACGAATTTCTCCGTGGCATTGCCATTATCGTCATACTTGTAGGCAACGGCGGTTCCATTCGCCAGTGTTGTTTTCGTCAACTGGTTATCAACGTTATATTCGAGTTTCTTCGTGTTGCCTTTTTCATCGGTTTCGGTTAGTTTGTTGCCATACACATCGTACGTGAAGGTGGATTTACGGTGTTCTTCGTCATAGGACGCGACCACATAATTCCCCGCGCTATCATACGTGTTCTCCGTCAATACTTCCCCGTCCATCACACGCATGTTATCAAACCATGCTTTACCTGTATGCTTCCCGCGGAATAACGTCCAGATTTTCAAGCGCGTAATTGGTTTGTCTACGTTCACCGTCACCGCGCTACGATTCCACTCATTCGTTCCAGTCGGGAATGGCGCATAGAATGATTTCGTTACGCCGTCGCTCAATACAGCTTCGGCAAGAATCGCGTAATCGTTCGACAGTTTCTCGCCGCCGGCCGTATTCACCACGTTTTCCGATTTCGACATCGCGGTGACCGTCACGTTTTTCGCCGTCGTTTGGTTCAGCACGATTTCTTGTCCGTACTTGCTGTCCACGTCCGTCACCGCTGTCCGCACAATGCGCGCCGAAGAACTGTCCGCGAAGCCTTCCGTGTCGTCAATCGCCAACTTATCTGCGCCCGCCGTCGAACCTCTCCACCAGCCCGTCGCCATCAATTCCGTGCCATTTTCAAAACTACTGTTCAACACTGGGTTAAAGTTCGCCGATGCCTCGCCTTTTTCGAGTTGTACATTATCAAACCACGCCGTTCCTGTCCCACCAGTATCCTTATTTTGTTCCACTTCTAGGAAAATGTAGGCTTTCGCGGTCGTTTTCGTGGTCTTAATCGTCAACTGGCGTTTCGTCCACGGACGGTTCGCTTTGATATCGCTGTAACGGTTATTCTGCCACGCTTCGCCATCCGTCACACGTTTGCCCGTCGCGTCGTGCAGCTCCACGTTAAAGAACACATTCGTATCCTTCATGTCGCTCGTTTTGATCAGCGCGCTCAGCGTATACGTGGCGTCTGGCTCCAGTTCCACGATCTGCTTCCCAGCCGTAAACCCGCGTCCCGTCGATTTCCCTGTAATCTTCAAGGAAGCCGCTCCACTAACGCCGCCCGGTGCCGATGTTGTTTTGTCGATCGCTACCGTTCCCGTCGCCGTTTGGTACACTTGCGAGAACCATTCCGTCGCGACTAAATCCTTCTCAAAACTTGGATTCGCTAAAATATTCGTCGCCGTGCTTAGTTCCGAGGTTCCTTTAATCACGTTTCCATACTTATCATACTGCGAAACCGTCGAGGTCGCAACGCCTGATTGGTTCGTTTCCGACACCGCATCCGCATCATCGTAGGCTACCGTCGTTGTTTTATTCTCGGTATCCGTCATCATTAAAAAGGAAAGAGCGTCTGCTTATCAAAAGCACGCTCTTTCCTCCTTAGAGTTTTCTACTACTTCAGATACTTCCCCACTCTACTATGGTGTATATAAAAAATCCTTTACCAATGCAACTCCAAAAAGAATTAAACACACAAAGTACAACGAACAAACGGTATATAATACTATTTTCTTGTTATTAACATACACTTTAAAATATAACAAAATTAATACGATCAATAATGTAATTGTATAAATACCTATTACACCCCATAAAAATTGTATCATACTCATTTACCTCCTTTAAAATTCATCCCGTGAAAAAAACAAATGTGGATAATATTACAGCCCCTACGACTACGAATAAAGAGGTCATGAAATTTAAAAACTTACTTTTTTTACTGACTTTATATTTATCAAGAAGTACAAAACTCAAAACCGTTATCAAGAAAAATTCAGCAGAGACTAGAATCTTCATGATTTCCAACATATTTATTATCTCCTTTTCTTCTTTCTACTACTTTTTTTCTGTGCTTTTCCAACATTTTTCGCAATTTTTTTGTGAGATTTTGGAAAAAGAGCTTGCTTAATGTGTCCTTTATAATTTTTCTTCAAACCTCTCCAAGATGCTTTCATATTATGTTTGACCTGCTTTAACCCCTTTTTAACACTCTTAGACTTCCAAATTTTCCCTGCAGCTTTACCAAAACTTACATATCCAAAAATTCTTCCTACTCCTGCAGAAAATACCCCTTTGACAGCACCTTTTCCAGTTGCATATAGCGCTCCTTTCCAACTATAGCCCTTATTTCTATTCTTCCACAAGTATTTCCCCAAACCACTCGCAGCTCCGACACCTGCAGCTACTGCCCACCAAGCAACCTTACCATCAGGATCCGTGTACATTACTGGATTGTTACTCACGTAATTATAGCCATTCATTGTAATAGGGTCTTCTTCGTCTCCAGGATCTGGATCAGCGCTAATAAAGACACCTTGCTCGGAGTTATAGTAACGCGCTATCAAATAATACATACCTATTTCTTTGTCATACGTGTACCCAGCGTATCCAAATGGATTTTGTTTGGCTTCATTAGTTGTTTCGTTAACTTGTAGGACGTTTCCCCATGCGTCGTAACTGTATTCTGCCACCGTATCCCCTGCCTCATTCGTCAGGGCAACCACATCACCATGCGCGTTGTAGTGGTAGAACACTGTTTTCGTGCCAACTTTCATCGCCATACGTATGTTAGTATCGGAATAGACATATTGACGCTGCACGGTTCCTGCACCATCTGTTTCGTACAAAACGTCAATACTATCACCATCGTAGTAATACTTGGTCGTTTGTCCATCCACTGTTTTTTCAATACGACGGTTATCGTCATCGTATTTGTAGGTTGCGAATGGGGTTGGCTCGCCTTTTTTCGTGATGGCCGTTAGTTGGTCTGCGGTATCCCATGTGTACGTATATTTACCATCGCTCAGACGGTTGCCATTTGTGTCATAGGTTAGCTTGTCACCATTCCATGTGGTTAACTGGTTACCATCATTATAACTTGCATCGATGGCTTTTGTCTTGCTAGAATCGGTTACTTTTGTGCGATTACCAAATCCATCATAGGTATAAGCTTTAACTGTGCCATCTGGAAGTGTCTCTTTGGTAAGTTGGTTGATGGCGTCGTATTCGTAACTTGTTTTACCAACCTTCTTATTATCGATGGTTGTTCGGTTACTTGCTGCATCATACGTATAGCTTTCTTCAAATAAACTATCGCCAAGCTTATTGCCAATTTGAATTTCACGTATTTTTTGTGTCGCGTCATAGTTGAAGTTCGTACCTACGCTATTCCCGTTAATATGATGGCTTACATTTCCAAACTCATCATAATCTAAGAAATAGTTTCGGGTGCCATCGCTAAATTTGGTATTTTGATCTAGCGCATTATAGTCATACATTGCTTTATAATTATGCGCGCCTTGAGAAACGGTGACTTCATTGATTTTGTCGGTTTTTCCTTTATTGTCTTTGCTTGGTTTGTCTTTGTATGTCCAGGAAACACTGCCGCCGCGCTCGGTTTGTTTCGTGATACGGTCGGCATCATCGTAGGCTTTATCGCGTACCATGCCAGATAGCGCATCGGTCACTTTTGTTTCATTGCCATTCGGATCAAATTGGAAACTGAAGGCGGTTTGACCATTCCATTTCACTCCTGTGGCACGGTCTGCGGAATCATAGATGCTTTCAATGGTGTCACCGTTTGGTTTCGTAACTTTTGTTTGGTTCGCATTGGCGTCGTATTCGTAGCTGATTTTGCGACCTAGGGCATCCGTGAATTGGGTGACTTTATTGTCGCTATCATATGTGTAGCTATTTTGTTGTTCTTTACCGTCTGCGGTTACGAATTTCTCTGTAGTATTACTGTTATCGTCATATTTGCTTCATAGCTCGTCGTCGTGCTCAACTTCAAGCCATCAGCGTCTACAGTCGTTTTCTCCGGATTTCCCGCCTGATTGTAGGTATACACCGTCTTCTTCCCGTTCGCGTTCACCAGCGTCGCTTCCGTGTGCTTCGTATCATAAATCTCCGTTAGCCGTTATTAAAAAGGAAAGAGCGTCTGCTTATCAAAAGCACGCTCTTTCCTCGTTATGGTTGTCTTCTATTTCAGATATTTATCCAATCTACTATGGTGTATATAAAAAATCCTTTACCAGCGCAACTCCAGAAAGAATCAAACACACAAAGGAAAACTATAGCCTCCATTTCTAATATGGAGGCTATAGTTCATACATCTCAAATGAAAGTCTTAAATTCAATACCGCTGACTTAAAAACTACTATGTGGCTCTGCTAAATAGAGAATTGATATATTTCGTCTTTAATATACTGGTGTCGTAACTCCATGCTTCGTAACTATTCTATTACTATAAATGAAATATAAAATAAATAAATTATATAACCACATACCAATGTATTCCAAATCATTGATGTCATGATCATTTTATTACTTCTTTTAAAATAGTACATTATCCAATTAGCTGCAATAACAACCATAATAAGTATGTTTGTTATTAGTAAGATAAGGTTATTACTTTCTCCATCCCACACTAGGAATAAAGCATAGGAAAGGGACATGCTACATACTATAATCCCTGTAAAAATTACATAAACAAACTTTTCGCCCCAACTAGATTTCAGCTTAACATTTATCTCGGTAAATATTTTTAATAAATAACTCGAAAATAAGCCGGTAAATACGCAGAGTAGACTAATTAATATATTCATAGAATCGCCTCATTCTCCTTTTCCCATTAACTCTATGCAGTTATCTTTTGACCTTAAAGCTTTTAAACCAGTAGAAAAAATTGATTAAAAAGATAGATTATATAAAAGGTCATTAGCCCACACCATGTAATAGATAAGATTATCATAATTATATTTTTGCTCAACTTATAAAAAATATACAGAAATACAAAGCTGACTAGCAGAAACACAATTGTCTGATAAAGTATGAGATTATTACGTACATCCCAAATCACAAAGAATATAAAGGATAACGCAGATGAATAACAAATTTCCAAAATACATAATATAGACGCTATTGCTGTAAGTAGCCCTAGCCTCTTCCCTGATAAATCCTTCAAAGCCCGCAGTAAATGTCCACTGTATAAAGCTATCGTAATACAAAACAGACTAACTACAACACTAGTTAAGAAAACTATCTTAATCACTTCCTTCTTTTACTAACAACTTTACCTTTATGAATCTTTTTATTTTTGTAGAAATTATTCACTTTTTTACTATTAATTCTACTACGTAATTTTGAGTAATTCGTTTTTGATTTTTTTGCAATATTTTTATTTAGTAATGTTGTTCTCAGGTGCTTTTTGGGATTTCTAATCAATGCCTTTCTATACGTATTCATACTTTTAAGCAAATTCTTTCTTTTAGCCAGCTTTATGCCTACTCTGATTGTGCCACCTAGACCAAAAACACGACCAATGCCTGTTTTCCATACCCCATCAACGGCTCCTCTTCCCGCTGCCCATGCAATTCCTTTAATAGAATAACCTTTATTCCTATTTTTATAAAGATATTTAGCTGTACCCCACGCTGCTCCTCCCGCGGCCGCCACAACCCACCAAGCTACCTTGCCATCAGGGTCCAAATACATTACTGGGTTGTTATTTGCATAATTATAGCCATTCATCGTTTGAGGATCATCTTCATCACCAGGTTCTGGGTCATAGCTAATAAAAGTACCTTGTTCTGGTTCATAGTAGCGAGCCATCAAGTAATACATACCAATTTCTTTGTCATACGTATATCCTGCATAGCCGAATGGGTTTTGTTTGGCTTCACTGGTTGTCTCAGCGACTTGTAGTACGTTACCCCATGCGTCGTAGCTGTATTCTGCCACGGTGTCGCCTGCCTCGTTCGTCAGGGCCACCACATCGCCATGCGCATTGTAGTGATAGAACACGGTTTTCGTGCCGACTTTCATGGCCATACGCATGTTGCTATCGGAATAGACATATTGACGTTGCACGGTTCCTGCACCGTCTGTTTCATACAACACGTCAATACTATCGCCATCGTAGTAATACTTCGTTGTTTGTCCATTGACTGTTTTTTCAATACGACGATTATCGTCATCGTATTTATAGGTTGCGAATGGTGTCGTTTCGCCTTTTTTCGTGATGGCTGTTAGTTGGTCTGCGGTGTCCCATGT
Organism: Listeria grandensis; assembly: GCF_014322885.1. NCBI lineage: Bacteria > Bacillati > Bacillota > Bacilli > Caryophanales > Listeriaceae > Listeria > Listeria grandensis. Next base: position 90,130 of record NZ_JAASUG010000005.1, read on the forward strand.
GTACGTGTACTTACCATCGCTTAGACGGTTGCCATTTGTATCGTAGCTTAGCTTGTCGCCATTCCATGTTGTTAGCTGGTTACCATCATTATAACTTGCATCGATGGCTTTTGTCTTGCTCGAATCAGTCACTTTTGTGCGATTACCGAAACCATCGTAGGTGTAGGTTTTGACGGTGCCTTCTGGCAGTGTTTCTTTCGTTAGCTGGTTGATTGCGTCATATTCGTAACTTGTTTTGCCAGCTTTCTTATTATCGATAGTGGTTCGGTTACTTGCTGCATCATACGTGTAGCTTTCTTCAAATATGCTGTCACCAAGTTTGTTACCAATTTGGATGTCGCGTACTTTTTGTGTCGCGTCATAATTGAAGTTTGTTCCTACGCCATTTCCATTGATGTAATGACTCACGTTGCCAAACTCATCATAATCAAGGAAGTAATTGCGAGAACCATCATTGAATTTCGTATTTTGATCTAGTGCGTTATAATCATAGGTTGCTTTGTAATTGTGTGTGCCATGCGATACAACAACCTCATTGATTTTGTCGGTTTTTCCTTTGTTGTCTTTACTTGGCTTATCTTTGTATGTCCAAGAAACACTGCCACCGCGCTCTGTTTGTTTCGTGATACGGTCGGCGTCATCGTAGGCTTTATCGCGTACCATGCCAGATAGTGCGTCGGTCACTTTTGTTTCATTGCCATTCGGGTCAAATTGGAAACTGAAAGCGGTTTGACCGTTCCATTTCACTCCTGTCGCGCGGTCTGCGGAATCATAGATGCTTTCAATGGTGTCACCGTTTGGTTTCGTGACTTTGGTTTCATTCGCATTCGCATCGTATTCGTAGCTGATTTTGCGACCTAGGGCATCCGTGAATTGGGTGACTTTATTGTCGCTATCATATGTGTAGCTATTTTGTTGTTCTTTACCGTCTGCGGTTACGAATTTCTCTGTAGTATTACTGTTATCGTCATACTTGTAGGCAACGGCGGTTCCATTCGCCAGTGTTGTTTTCGTCAACTGGTTATCAACGTTATATTCGAGTTTCTTCGTGTTGCCTTTTTCATCGGTTTCCGTGAGTTTGTTGCCGTAAACATCATACGTGAAGGTGGATTTACGGTGTTCTTCATCATAGGACGCGACCACATAATTCCCCGCGCTATCATACGTGTTCTCCGTCAACACTTCCCCATCAATCACACGCATGTTATCAAACCATGCTTTACCTGTATGCTTCCCGCGGAATAACGTCCAGATTTTCAAGCGCGTGATTGGTTTATCCACGTTCACTGTCACCGCACTACGATTCCACTCATTCGTTCCAGTCGGGAATGGCGCGTAGAATGATTTCGTTACGCCGTCGCTCAATACGGCTTCGGCCAGGATCGCGTAATCATTCGACAGCTTCTCGCCGCCGGCCGTATTCACCACGTTTTCCGATTTCGACATCGCTGTCACCGTCACGTTTTTCGCCGTCGTTTGGTTCAGCACGATTTCTTGCCCGTACTTGCTGTCCACGTCCGTCACCGATGTCCGCACAATGCGCGCCGAAGAACTGTCCGCGAAACCTTCCGTGTCGTCAATCGCCAACTTATCCGCGCCCGCCGTCGAACCTCTCCACCAGCCCGTCGCCATCAATTCCGTGCCATTTTCAAAACTACTGTTTAACACTGGGTTAAAGTTCGCCGATGCCTCGCCTTTTTCGAGTTGTACATTATCAAACCACGCCGTTCCTGTCCCACCAGTATCCTTATTTTGCTCCACTTCTAGGAAAATGTAGGCTTTCGCGGTCGTTTTCGTGGTCTTAATCGTCAACTGGCGTTTTGTCCACGGACGGTTCGCTTTGATATCGCTGTATCGGTTATTCTGCCACGCTTCGCCATCCGTCACACGTTTGCCCGTCGCGTCGTGCAGTTCCACGTTAAAGAACACATTCGTATCCTTCATGTCGCTCGTTTTGATCAGCGCGCTCAGCGTATACGTGGCGTCTGGCTCCAGTTCCACGATCTGCTTCCCAGCCGTAAACCCGCGTCCCGTCGATTTCCCGGTGATTTTCAAGGAAGCCGCTCCGCTCACGCCGCCCGGTGCGGATGTGGTTTTGTCGATCGCTACCGTTCCCGTCGCCGTTTGGTACACTTGCGAGAACCATTCCGTCGCGACTAAATCCTTCTCAAAACTTGGATTCGCTAAAATATTCGTCGCCGTGCTTAGTTCCGAGGTTCCTTTAATCACGTTTCCATACTTATCATACTGCGAAACCGTCGAGGTCGCACCGCCTGATTGGTTCGTTTCCGACACCGCATCCGCATCATCGTAGGCTACCGTCGTTGTTTTATTCTCGGTATCCGTCATCGATGTCACATCATTATTCTCATTATACGTATAATTCTCCGTCCCATAAGGATCAGTCACCGACGTCACATTCCCGTCCGCGTCATACGTATACGTCTCTTCTTGCCCTTTCGGACTCACTTCTTTGATCAGGTTATTCGCCTCATAGCTCGTCGTCGTGCTCAGCTTCAAGCCATCCGCGTCCACAACCACTTTCTCGGGATTTCCCGCCTGATTGTAGGTATAAACCGTCTTCTTGCCTTTCGCGTTCACCAGCGTCGCCTCACGCTTCTCAGGCGCATAGCTCAGCGTCGTCGCTTTCCCAACCGGATCCGTGACCTTCACCAGCTTCTTATCCGCATACTCATACGCCGTCTTGTATGGCTTCTCTTCCGTGTGCTTCGGATCATAAATCGCCGTCAACAAGCCATCCGTGTAGCCATAACGATACACTTTCCCACGCGGTGTTGTAGACGCCGTCAATTGTTTTGCTGCATCATACGTAAACGTCACGTCGCGATTCTCCGGCCCTGTCACTTTCGAAATCTGCGCACCATTATAGGTCACGCTCACTTTCCGACCAGACGCATCCGTGATCCCCGTCAACTTACCACTCGCGTAGGTATACGTCAATACATTCCCATTCGGATCCTTCTCCGTCAACATTTGGCCCGCCGCGTTAAACGCCACTTCCGATTTATCCTGCTCCACTAGCAAAAAGCCCGTCGCAGTCTTCGTCAACGTACTATAAACACCAGCAGGCGCCTCATACGTCGTCCCCGTTTTCATAAACAATTGCGTTTTATTATCGGATTCGTACAACAGCACATCGCCATTTGCCTGTTCGGCAACACGCGTTTCCAGCGTACTCGTCCAACCTTTCCCAAACAATCCTACTTGGTCATTTTGGCTGTTAAACGTTCGGCTAATATTAATGCTCGGTCCGCGTCCTTCCAGCTCAAAATCCGTCTCGCTGAACAAGAAATTCCCGTTCGTCGCATTGACTTCGCCGCCAATCACCGGAATCGATGTCCAATAATCCACCATTCCCTGCTGCGAACCAACAAGCGGAATCGTCGGCTTGTAAATCCCAGAAATGGCGCTCGTTTCCTGTTTTCCTGTCTTCGTATACGCCTTCACCCGGAAAGCATAGGTTTTCAAATGACCTAACGTCCCACCAGAATTGGTATACACAGGCGAAGGATCTTGCGCTAACTCCGCGCCTTTTCCGTCTGTGTGTAATCCCCAACCACCGGCCGCAATCTCTGCATTCGTTGGCCAAAGTCCTTTATTCTGCGTCGTCCACGTCGTCTTATTCCCAACATCAAATTCGACATCCTTTTTCCCGTCGAACATCGTCACGATATAACCTTCCGCATTCGCGACAGGCGCCCAATTCACTTGCACATAACCGGTATTCGTCCCCGCCAAATTGGCATACGCTTTCCCAGTCGGTGCTGCTGGCGTCTCTATCGGCATGTACACATCCGTAATATCCGACGTCGGGCTATCTCCACCTGGGAACGTCGCCACAATCCGCACAATATATTTCAGCTGATTGCGCAACCCAAACGTACTGCCATACTGGAAACCATTTTCATACAATTCCCGCGGATCATTCGCAAATTCCACACCCTTGCCGTCCGTATGGAAATCAAATTCGCCTTCATCCAACTCCGCTTGCGTCGGGAACATTTTCTTGCCCTTCGACGTCCACGAAGTCACGTTGCCAACTGGGAACTGCTGATAGTTATACCCGTTCGAAATCACGACTTTGTAACCCGTCGCACCCGGCACCGCATTCCACGTCAAGTCCATGTAACCCGTGCCAGTTCCCGGTCCATTCGATGTCGTTTTCACCGTCGCTTTTGCCGGTTTCGCGTACGTATACGTCACTTCCAAATACGGTACATTCGTCCCTGTTTCCGTCGCCGTGAACTTTTTCCAAAAACCTTGCGTGTTCGTCGTGTGCATCATGAAACCGTAGTTCACCCGCGTGCCCTGCGCCCATGCCTGCACCGTATCTTTCACGTTAAAACTTGCCCACTGATCGCGTCCAACATTCGTCTCCGCAATATTCGTCGCGCTCGGTTTCGTATTCCACGTAATCGCGCCCGGCGTCCAAGCCCCTTTCACCTCATCCAATTTCACCAAGTTCGGCGTCGACGGATAGTAATGCCACGTCGCATACGCCTTAAACGTCGCCGACTCAATCGAAGCCTTCGCGAGCGACGACACATCCGGCTTGATATACGCGTAATTTATCCCCGTCGTGCCATCATATTGACCAACCGACATCGTATACTCGCCCTGACCCGCGTCCCACAACTTGCTTCCCGAATAGTTCGTCGTCGGGTAAGCGCTTGCAATATGCGCATCCGTCACTTTCTTCAACTGCACACTCGGATCGATGTAAACTGGATACACCCGATCTTCCGCCTTCAACCAGTCCGCATCCGCCACGACTTGTAGCGAATAAACCGTACTCGTCAACGCCTCCAGCTTGAATTCCACCGCATCCGAACTCACCGCGATGCCCGATTTCTCATCGATTTTCGAGTCCGACATCACCGGCTTCGGCAATTCAAAAACCACCGCGCCCTTGCGATTCGTAAAGCTGATCGAGCCATCTTCCAATTGCTCCACTTTCAATTTCGTGTCCAATCGGAAATTATAAATATTGAATCCATTATATTCATTAACCACGATGTCTTCCTTCACAGACGTGTTAAAATGCAAATTTCGCAAATCCGTGTTCGGTAACACCTCTTTAAATCGCGCTTCATTGCCGTCGACGCTCGCTTCCACGTCCGTCACAGCTGTTTTTTCCTTCTCGCCTTCTGCCGATTCAAAACCAAACGTAATCGCTTCGTTTCCCTCGCCAAACGTGCTATATTTTCCTTTTTCCATCTTCGGTAGGAATTGCGCTTGAATCTCCGTCCGTTCTGCCTCAATGACATCCTCATCCGTCGTCACTAAGTCATTGGAAACCCGCTCCCACTCGCCATCTTCCTTCACATTAATCGGTTCCGTAAAAATCTGTTTTGTAAAAGAACCGTTCTGATTATCATACACAAGCTCATTCTCCGTGCGTTCCTCGACCACTTCCACCGGCTTCGCTTCCGCCGTTGTTTTCGGTGTTGGTACCGCATCTCCCTTTGTTTCCTCCGCGCGTGGTTCAAATGCCGGTAACGTTGAAACAACCAACGCAAATACTAACCACACTAATAATCCCTTTTTCAGCCACGTCTTCATGTAAAAACTCCTTTGTTTTTTGTTATTTTCCTCACCTTTTGTGTCTTAGTAAACAAGTTATCAACTTTCACGATAACACACTGATTTATCCATTTCAATGCTTTTTTCTTACTTTTTAAATAAATAACGCTTTTCTTGCATTTGCACCTAGATTCCTTGTTTATCAGGCTATGTAAGCCGTATCATAAACCAATCCAACCACCTCCTTCTCTTATCCATTATACGAACATAAGTTCTATTTGTAAATACCAAAAGTCTCCCAAGTTGAAAAACGGAACACAACACAAAAATTTCATATCCGCCTTCCCGTAAATTTTAGCACAAAATAATCTTCAAAAACCATTTTAGTCCTAAACGCTTGATTTTCAATCCTGAACGCTAGTAATGAAACACCATGTTTCATCCCTGAAACATATTCCAACCCGCTGAAACTTCAACCCAATTCACCAATTCATATTTACATTTCAACCGAAACCGTTTACATTTAAATCATATAGACGGCGCGTCAAACGTCTTCTAATTTATTCGGAGGTGCATTATGCAACATAAAACGTTAAAACCTTTCCCAAAAGATTTCCTTTGGGGCTCGGCGTCCGCGGCTTACCAAGTCGAAGGTGCTTGGGACACAGAAGGCAAGGGCCCATCGGTTTGGGATGAATTTGTCCGCATTCCCGGCAAAACTTTTAAAGGAACAAATGGTGATGTGGCGGTCGATCACTACCACCGCTTCAAGGAAGATGTCGCACTCATGGCGGAACAAGGCCTGAAAGCTTACCGATTTTCCATCGCTTGGAGTCGTATTTTCCCGAAAGGCCACGGCGAAGCGAACGAAGCTGGTCTCGCGTTTTACGACGCTTTGGTCGATGAGCTCGTAGCAAACAACATCACGCCAGTCATCACGCTGTACCATTGGGATATTCCGCAAGCCATTCAAGACGAATACGGCGGCTGGGAATCGCGTCGCATTATCCAAGATTTCACCGACTACGCCGAGGTTTGCTTCAAGCGCTACGGCGACCGCGTCAAATACTGGGTGACACTGAACGAACAGAACGTTTTCATCTCACACGGCTACAAATTGGCGCTACACCCGCCCGGCCTTACCGACGACAAACGGATGTTTCAAGCGAATCACATCGCCAATCTTTCCAACGCATCAGCCATCGCTAAATTCCGCGAACTAGGAATGGACGGCAAGATCGGTCCAAGTTTTGCATACGGACCTAATTACGCGATCGACGGCAAGCCTGAGAACGCGCTAGCGGCCGATAACAGCGAGGAATTCAACGCGCACCTCTGGATGGACGTCTACACGTGGGGCGAATATCCGATCGCGGTTTGGAATTGGCTCGAAGAAAACGGTTTTGCACCAGATTTAGAACCCGGAGACACCGAACTTCTTAAAAAAGGAAAACCAGATTTCATGGGCGTCAATTACTACCGCACGATGACGAACGCGGCGAACCCGCTTGATGGCGTCGGCGTTGGTAAAATGAACACCACTGGTGAAAAAGGCTCCACACAAGAAAGTGGACTTCCTGGCGTTTACCGTCATGTGAACAATCCATATCTTGAAAAAACCAACTGGGATTGGGATATCGATCCGACCGGTCTACGCATTGGCCTTCGCCGTATCGCAAGTCGTTACCGTTTACCGATACTTATTACGGAGAACGGGCTCGGCGAATATGATACATTAGAAGAAGGAAACGAAATCCATGATGAGTACCGCATCGACTACATTCGCGCCCATTCCCTTGCGATTCAAGAAGCAATTACCGATGGCGTGGAAATGCTCGGCTACTGCACATGGTCGTTTACAGATCTACTCAGCTGGCTCAACGGCTATCAAAAACGTTACGGTTTCGTGTATGTAGACCGCGATGAAAACGATGAAAAAGAGCTAGCACGCTATAAAAAAGATAGTTTCTATTGGTATAAAAAGACGATGGAGCAAAATGGGGCAAATTTAATTAAAGAGTAAGAGTTAGGGAGTCAAGTTTGCGAAACGTATCCCAAATGCGGTTTGCAAACTTGGTCTATAGCAATTAAAAAGAAAGCGTTAACAAACGCTTTTTCAAAAATGGAGGTTCATTTTATGAGTTTAATGACAAAATTCGAACACGGTATGGAGAAAGCACTTGTACCAGTTGCCAACAAATTGAATTCACAACGGCACATTGCGGCCATTCGTGATGCATTTATTCTAGTTTTTCCTTTAATCATGGCAGGGTCGATTATCCTTTTAATCAACTTCGCAGTGCTTAGTCCAGACGGTTTCATCGCTAAAATCTTATTTTTAGGTAAGATATTCCCGAATCTCGCAGAAGCTCAGGCTATTTTCGCGCCGGTCTTGCAAGGTTCCACCAATATTATGGCCATTCTTATCACATTTTTAGTAGCGCGAAATCTCGCTATCTTTTTCCAGCAAGATGATCTTTTATGTGGTTTGACAGCAATCGGCTCGTTTTTCATCATCTACACGCCGTATCTTGTTGTCGATAACCAAGCTTACATGACTACAAAATTCTTAGGAGCTCAAGGGCTTTTCGTAGCGCTCATCGTTGGTATTATTACTGGGGAAGTGTTCAGCCGCCTCGCACGTGCACCGAAACTGACCATCAAAATGCCAGCCCAAGTGCCACCCGCGGTTTCTCGTTCGTTTAAAGTTTTGATTCCAGTTATTCTCGTGATGATCTTGTTCTCTGTTTTGAACTATTTGATTACGTTAATCGCTCCAGAAGGCTTGCATGACCTTGTTTATACAGTTATTCAATCACCGCTAAAAGATATGGGTACGAATATTTATTCCGTCCTAATACTTGGCTTTATTTCCAACTTACTATGGGTTCTTGGTATTCACGGTCCAAATACAATTGCAGCGATTCGTGACACCATTTTCACAGAACCTAACTTGGCAAACTTAAACTATGTCGCACAGCACGGTTCCGCGTGGGGCGCACCTTACCCAACAACGTGGGCAGGTCTAAATGACGCTTTTGCGAACTATGGTGGTTCTGGAATGACGCTCGGTCTTCTGATTGCGATTTTCTTCGCTTCCAAACGTGCCGATCACCGCGATATCGCGAAACTATCGATCGCGCCTGGGCTTTTCAACATTAACGAACCCGTTATTTTCGGTCTTCCAATCGTGCTGAATCCGATCATGGTTATTCCGTTCATCTTTGTACCAGCCATCAACACGTTAATCGGTTACTTCTTCATTCACTTCAAAATTATTCCACCGATTGCGTATCAAGTACCTTGGACAACACCAGGCCCGCTGATTCCGTTCCTTGGTACCGGCGGAAATTGGCTAGCACTACTCGTCGGATTGCTATGTTTGGCCGTCGCTACCATCTGTTACCTACCATTCGTGCTCGTTTCGAATAAAGTAGCAGCGAGCGATGCCCAAATGGATGCAAACGCAACCGAGTCCGCAACAGCTACAGGCGAAAAATAGGAGTTGAAAACATGAAAAACCTTGCAGCATTTGATATCGGCGGAACAACCTTAAAGATGGGCATTGTTTCGAGTGAAGGCGATATTCTCCAACACGAAAAATTAACAATCCCTGATTTTGATGGCGAACTGATATTAGCAGGGATTTCCGATTACACGAAAAAACACGATGTAGCGGGCGTTGCGATCAGCGCGCCTGGCTACATCAATCCGAAAACCGGCTTCATCACGATGGGCGGCGCGATTCGAGCTTTCGATAACTTCCCCATCCGCGAATACTTAGAAAAGAAAACCGGACTTCCCGTCACCGTCGAAAACGACGCCAATTGCGTTGCTTTGTGCGAAAAATGGCTTGGCGGCGCGCAAGACTTGGATAATTTTCTCTGCATGACAATCGGAACTGGCATCGGCGGCGGCATTTTCATTGATGGCAAACTGTACAATGGCTCGCGATTCCGCGCTGGCGAATTCGGCTATCTCTTCAGCGACCGTCCCGGCAGTTACGAACCCGGCACGTACACTTTGAATCAGACCACCAGCCTACTTGTTTTACGTCGCCAATACGCGGCACATACAGGCAAAGACCTACACGAAGTCACCGGTGAAGAAATTTTCGCAGCTTACGATAATCACGACCCGATCGCGGAAAAACTAATCCACGACTTCTACACAGGCCTTTGCACCGGCTTATACAACCTGATTTACTGCTTCGATCCGAGCCACATCTTCATCGGTGGCGGCATCACAGATCGGCCAACATTCCTTGCCGAACTCAAACACCACATGGCCTTCTTCGGCCTTCGCGACACCGAACTCGGACTCGTCTCACACAAAAACCAAGCCGGCTTACTCGGCGCGGCGTATCATCATTTACTCCTAACAAAAATCTAAAAATAAGGCGGAGAACTCCAAACTAGGAATTTTCCGCCTTATTTTATATTTGATGCCTATTATACGTTTTCTTCGCCATCGCCTCTAGCAAAAATAAAACCGGGATCTGCGTCGTAATATTCGTCTCATGAATCATTTCCTGCGTCACAAAATAAGGAATATTAATATCCGAAAGCCCTGCGAGCGTATTTTTGCTAGAATTCGTAATGCTGATAATCTTGCTTCCGTACTGCTTCATGTTCTGCGCCTGCAAAATAACCTGCGGCGTCTCCCCAGAAACCGACAAAATGACCATCACCGCATTATCAAACTGCTGCGCCGCGTTCGGATAAAACGGGTCCTTGATATAAAACGTCCGCTTCTGCAAATTCGAGAAAAAGCGCGACCCATACTCCGCCAAAATCCCCGATGTCCCGATTCCTACAAATACGACAAGTTGCGCGTCATCAATAATATCTACAGCCTTATCCAAACTCACATCATAATCCCGACGCAACGTCCGCTCGAAAAACTCCTCCAAAACTTCAATCGTATCCGCCGTCTTCTTCTTGCCTTTCTCCTTGGAAGCCTGCTTCAACTGTACCTTAAACTCCGAAAAGCCATCGTATCCAAGTTTCCTCGTAAAACGAACAATCGATGCCGCCGAGACATGCGTTTCATCCGCCAACTCGCGAACCCGCATGTACATCACTTTTTCAGAATTATCCATTATGTATCTGTACAAATGCAACTCTGTTTCAGTAAACTTACTGACTATCTCATAAGGAAACATTCACTACTCACCCTTTCAACTAAAGGTTTCACGACTTCATTATGTCATATTCCAAAATGAAAAGCTAGCCGTTATTTCCCGGGAAATATTTTTCGCACCCTCTATAATATTCCCCGCAACTCCATCGCGCTCACTAATTTCCCGTAATAATTATTCTCCTCCAGCGTAAACTGGCGCATGCCAAGCACCTCATTCACGATCTCAATCCCTGAGTCGCACAACTTAAAGCCCTCCACACGAAGCCCGTCCGATTCCCCTTTAAAGAAAATCCGAAATGCCTGCAAATCAGCCGTCACCATTCCGCCAACCTCTTCTTCCTGCAACCTGAAATCCGCTAAGTTTCCCGCAAACTTATACAAAAACACATGGCAGAACTCGCGATCCACAAACCCCGGTGAAACATAACTCGTATCAATCACGCCGAGCGAAACCAGCTCATTCGCCGCCACCTCAACACCAAGTTCCTCCTTCACCTCACGAACCCCATCCAGCACCGTCTCATCCTCCGTCAAATGCCCCGCTGCCGTGATATCATACAGCCCCGCAAAGTCCCGCTTCTGCTCACTCCGATACTGAATAAAAATCCGCGTCAAGTCCTCCGACACAAACCAACAATGAAACGTCTCATGCCACAAGCCCTTATGATGCACATCATCCCGGCTCGCCGTCCCAATCTGCTGATGCTCCAAATTAAAAATCTTCAATTTTTCTACCATCGTAATCATCCTTTCTATTAAAAGATGCTGCTCCTATTAAGAAACAGCATCACATTATCATTTATAAATTCGGGATATTTTTCTTTTTCTTCAAGTAGAAACGTAATGCCAACAGCGCTGCACCAACAATCACCGTCGGATAAGGATCTAACGCAACATTCCACTTCGCCGGAACTACCACCTGCACAACCGTCATAATCGTCATCCACACAACGATAACAACCATCGCGATCAAGAGATACTTCCATGTTCCACCTTTTTCACCTTGACGCATGGCACCAGCGTATTTACGCAACACCATCATCGCACCACCACCGACAAGAAACGTCACGAATAGCACGGCAAGACCGAGCGTTTGCCCTTGGAAAATCGCGCTCACACCACTGATCAGCATCATCGCACCAAGTACGAGCAAGCCGCCATCCAGTGCAATCCACCATTTCCCTGCAACTTCACCAGTCGGCGCCGCTTTTACCGTCAAAGCTTTCACATATTCTGTAGGCGTCACGTCAAATAATTTCCGCGCCGTCACACCTTGTTTCTGATTCTCAAGCACTTTCTCCGTCATTTCATAGATCAAATTTGCCTGTTGCTCCTCACCATATTGCCCAGCCTCACGAAGATGCTTCTCCACTTCCTGAACATATTGCAAGTTACGCTTCGTCAAATTCGCCTTCATCTCGCCCATCTCAGGCTTTACTGTTTCTGCTTCTGTTGTCACCGATAAAATCCTCCCTCAAACATACTACCTCTATTATAACCCAATATAGTTCCCAGTAGAAATATAATTATAAAAAATTACAACCGCTTCCCATAAACAAGCCGAATCGCAAACATCATAAAGCTAATCCCACTCAAACAAAAAACAATTAAAAACAGCACCAATCCAGCGATTCCAGTTAACTTCACAAAATCCTGAATCATATTAGCCACAAACATCCCCGTAAAAACACCAAAAACCCCGATTCCCCATGCGCGCATTCTCTGAAAAACAAACAATCTCCCGTTCGTCTCAAGCGATTCCCGTTCCGCCGCAAACCAAGCCACCAACACAAAAGTGAGTAGCAATACCCCCTGTAAAAGCAACGGTCCATACGCAGGTCTAATAAAACCCAACGGCTCAAAAATCCGGAAATAATCGCACCAATACGCCAATTCTCCCATCTCTCCCTTATTCAAAAACGCACTCAAATGCCCCACAAAAGACAAAATCATGTTCGGCAACAACAATAAACCCGCCGTAATCATAATCCCACCAAGCGGCGATCCAATCAAATAGCCCACAACGATCGGCAACAAAAACAGGAGCAAATAGGCAAGCCAAGTTCCAATCACATCCATCACCAATTTTTGCGCCTCGAAATCAATAAATTCAGCTGGAACCTGCGATGAAAAATACCAAAATCCTAGTCCCAGACTCACAAAATAGCTCACCGTAATCACAGCTATCCCAAGCAGCACCTTAACACCTAAGACCGCTTTTTTCGAATACGGTAATACCGCCGTAAAATGGTTCCCACGCGTGTATCGTTCCAAAATAATCGCGCACATCCCAAAAACCACCGACAAAACAAGTGTCAACGTAAACGGCACACTCACTGTAAAGCTAAAGAAAAAATATGTATACTGGTCGATTTTATCCGTCAACTTGGTCTCATACGCCAAATAACGAACCGTAAGATCGTCCTTAATCTCCTGTTTCGTCATCGCAAAATCCGGATCGAGTTCCTGCTCCAACCGAAACGCTTCCGATTTGTAATGATCCTGACTCTTATTCCAAGCCCCCGCCTCATTCACCAAGCCCACAAAAAAAGCTAACAAAAACACGAGAAAAACAAGCGGAATAACCCACCTAATTCCCCGCCATTCCTTGTACCAAAGCCCCTTTTCCCACATACAGATCCCTCCTACCTTCGTACCCATGTATTCCGATAAAGCACCATATAGCAAATAAACAAACAACCGAGAAACGACCCCAAACTAATGACCAGAAAACTAAGCAACGAAGGCATTTCATCCATATTTCCATTTATCCAAAAACTAGTGATCAAAATCATGCCCGCAAATGAAATAAATAGCGCACTCGGAATCCGTAAATACGAAAACATCAGTACTTTTCCATTTTTTTCAATCGAATTACGCTTGTAGAAAAAGACCGCCCCCCAACCTAAAAGTAACAACACCAACATCTGAAAAATAAAAGGGCCATACTGAAATTCAGTATTTCCAAATATTACAAAAACATTGGCGTAAGACGTCCAATTGGTTAGTGTCGATGAATCTAGTTTCGGATCAAGTAATTGCACCAGTACCACCCAGATAGTATAAATATACCGTGGCATCATCGTAAAGATAACAACCACAATGATTGTTGCCATCAACTCACCCATGATAGTTCCCAAAAATAACGCCAGCACAAACAACAGTAAGAAAGTTCCCAAATTTCCAATCAAGCCTAAGTAAACTTTTTTCATATCTAAATCAATGTATTCGCTTGGAATAACGCTGAAAAGGTGTTGCAAACCTAGCCATAAACTGATACTGTATGTCACAACAATCGACAGACCCCCGACCAAAATCTTCACAATAATCATGCTACTACGCTTAAATGGTGCCGCCAAAGAAAAATGATCTTTCCGCGTATATCGTTCCCAACTAACCATCGCCAAACCTAAGATAACAACCAATATGCTAAGACCACTATAAAATTGCCCCATCGTATAAGTAGGCTGATAACTGTCCTCAGGAAAGCCCGCTGCAAAGTGATCCAGCGTCAAGCTCAATTTAACATCTTTGGGTGACATTTTAGCATCGTCCGGAGATTGTTGCTGTTCCTTCGCAAAACCATCCGATTGATAGTAATCATACTGCTCCTGCCAGGTATCCGCATCCAAATATAGCCCACCCGTTTGTGCATATAGAAATAAAAGCATCAAGGCAACAACGATCCATCTCACGCCATGCCACTCTTTCAACCACAAATGCTTATTTAACATGCTTCTTCTCCTCCTATATCTCGTAGTAGTCTATCTTGTCATCTGCTAATCGGATTGTAAATACATCTTCAATCGTAATCGCCATTTCCTGATAAAGAATCGGTTCCTCTGCTTTAATTTGAGCCACAAAGTCATCCACGTTCTCCGTTACAAGCAACGTATAAATCCGGCCATTTCGCTGTAACAACTCCGATTCTTGTTTCACAAAATCCGGAATATGCTTCGCCTTAAAGGCAACCTGTATCTTCAAAGCCGCATCACGCAACGTTTCCAAGTAATAATCGAGCTCCAATTTAGAACCTTTTAAAACCAACACACGATCCGCCACCATCTCAAGCTCGTCCAAACGATGCGACGCAATCAGCACACTCGTATTCCGATCCGCTACCGTCTCTAGAATAAACTGAAGCAACTGCTTTTTCACAATCACATCCAGACCGTCCATCGGCTCATCCAACAATAAATACCGAACATCCAGTGAAAAAGCCAAAATCATGAAAAATAACGCCTTCCGTCCCTTTGAAAACGACATCACTCTTGCTTTTTTTGGCAGCTCAAAACGCTCCATTAACATATCAAAAAACGCTTCATCAAACGTTGCGTACACATTTTTGTAAATTTTAACGACCGCTTTCACGCTATACGAATTAAAGTAGTTCATATTATCCTCAAGAAAGAAGATGTTCTTTTTTAAAGCCGGGTACTTGCGCAAATCATAGCCATCAATTGCAACTTGGCCTGCATCAGCTATATACATTCCCGCAATAATCGAGAAAAGTGTCGTCTTCCCAACACCATTGCGCCCAATAAGCGCAGTAATCTCACCAGGCTTGAGTTCAAAAGAAACATCTTCTAAAACTAAATTCCCCTCAATACTTTTTGTGACTCCATCAATAATCATCTACTTCTATCCCTCCAGGCTCGTATAATATGCATTCACTAATCCTTTTAATTCCTGTTCCTCAATCTGTAAATAATTCGCTTCCAAAATCAATTGTTCCAAATTCTTCCGAAATAGAGCTAATGCCTCTTGATTTGGTCCATTATCTCTAGAATACGCTACATACGCCCCTTTTCCAAGTTTGGTCTCGATGATACCGATGCGCTCCAATTCTTTGTAGGCTTTACTTACCGTATTTGGGTTCACCAGAATATGCGCCGACATCTCGCGAACACTCATCAATTTTTCGCCCGGCTCTAGAACTCCTCGGATACAATAGTCCTTAATGATCGCCACAATTTGCTCATAAATTGGAACATGACTTTGAGAATTTATAGTATACATTACTATCACTCTCCTCATGTGTCCTATTATAACTAGTACCGTTCTGAAAGTAAAGTTATTTATTACAATTATTTCAAAAACATTTCGTTAATATTTCGCTTCGAAATCTTAGTAATCTAAAACCCTTTTGTATACTATTGACCATAATTATTGTAAGATAAATCTAGTAAACAAAATGGACTACAAGAAGGTGAAATCGTGCTATATAAAAATGATAATTTGTTTCCAATACTAGAACAACACGCCGATTTGAAGAAACGGCTATTTGAAGGAAACTTTGGGCTTGAAAAAGAAAATGTGCGGGTAGATAAAAACGGGAATTTGTCACTCACACCCCACCCCGAAATTTTTGGCTTAAAAGAAGAAAATCCGTATATAAAAACGGATTTCTCAGAGAGTCAAATCGAGATAATTACTCCCGTCAGCAATTCTGTTGACGACGTTTATACTGCAATGGAAAATCTGCAAAATATCGTATCTGACCGTATTCGAGACGAATATTTATGGCCAAATAGTAACCCGCCAATCCTTCCAGCAGAACAAGATATTCCCATCGCGGTCTACCAAAATCCACAGTCAGCAAGTCGACTATACCGGGAGCATTTGGCACGCGAATACGGGAAGAAAATCCAATTATTTTCTGGCATTCACTATAATTTTTCGTTCTCAGATGCGTTCTTGACTGATCTTCACGAAAAACTGGGCGGCGAAAAAACTTTACAAGACTTCAAAAACCAAATATACCTCAAGGTCGCCAAATATTTCATGCAAAATCGCTGGTTCCTGCTTTATTTAACCGGAGCAAGCCCGATTTACCTTCCAGATTTTCTAAGTAAACCCGCGACGAACGAAGTTTCACGTGAAACATCCGATCTGATGCTGAAAAACGGCGTCTCTTTGCGTAATAGTCACGCCGGATATAAAAATAAATGTTCGCTACATGTAGATTATTGTAGTTTTGACAATTACATTGCTAGCATTCAATCATGGATCGATAACGGAAAAATCGACAGCATGCGCGAGCTGTACAACCCGATTCGCTTGAAAAATTCCCATACCGATCAGTCACTAGCCGGCCTCGCTGAAGCTGGCGTCGAATATATTGAAATCCGCTCCCTAGATCTCAACCCTTTCGACCCAAACGGTATCACAAAAGAGACGATGCATTTTATCCAGTTGCTCCTTGTGACGGGCCTCCTAACAGAAAGCGAAGCCTTCGACAAATCGCATCAAGAACAATCTGATGAAAATGAAGAACGTATCGCAAGCGATGGCCTTTCCCAACCTGATATTTTTGTAAACGGTTCGGAAATCCCATTTGAAAAAGCGGTCGACAAACTTCTAACAGAAATGGAACAAGTCGCCAAGCAAGTAGGTTCCGCTGAATTTTTAGACTTACTAGCCAAACAGCGCGAGATCAGCAGAAACCCTGAAAAAACAGTAGCCGCGCAGCTCGTAGCAACAACCGAATCATTCGTTCCCTTCCATCTTGAAAAAGCAAGAATCTATCTAAATGAGAGCCTCCAAAACGCATACAAATTAATCGGTTACGAAGACATGGAGCTTTCTACACAAATCGTGCTGAAATCAGCTGTTACAAAAGGATTCGCAATCGAGCTCCTCGACCGGGAAGAAAATTTTATTCGTTTAGAAAAAGGGAATCAAGTTGAATATATTAAACAAGCAACGAAAACCGCTCGCGATAGCTATATTAGCGCGCTAATCATGGAAAATAAAGTCGTGACGAAGCAGGTGCTAGCAGAACACGGCATTGAAGTGCCACATGGCCGCAATTTTTCCGATCTCAAAACAGCTCAAGCTAATTTTGAGATGTTTGCTGACAAACCTATTGTCGTCAAACCTAAATCTACCAACTTTGGCATAGGAATCAGTATTTTCAAAGATGGTTTCACGCAGAAAGACTATGAGGAAGCGTTGAAAATAGCATTTAGTTACGACTCCTCGGTCATTATTGAAACCTATATTCCTGGCGACGAATATCGTTTCTTAGTCATCGATGGCAAAATAGCCGGTATTCTGAAGCGCATCCCTGCCAACGTAACAGGCGATGGCATTCATACCGTTTCCGAACTGATCGATGAAAAAAACCTTGATCCATTGCGAGGCACCGACCACCTTAAACCTCTAGAAGAAATTTTAAAAGGCCCTGAGGAAACGTTGATGCTTTCTATGCAAGGTTTTACGATGTCTGATGTTCCTCCTAGCGGCCAAATAGTCTATCTACGCGAAAACTCAAATATCAGCACTGGCGGCGATAGTATTGACGTGACCGATCTGATTCATCCCTACTACCAAGAACTAGCGATTGAATGTGCTAAAGTTGTTGATGCCAACCTTTGCGGCGTGGATATCATTGTTTCACGTGAAACAATGGCCAATGGTCCCTATGCTGTGATTGAGCTCAATTTCAATCCAGCCATCAATATCCATGCTTTCCCATATCAAGGAGAAAACCGCCGAATTGGCGACATGATTCTAGATTTTCTATTTAAAAAATAAGCAAAGAGGCTAGGAACCGTGATTCCTAGCCTCTTCTTATGCAGAGCTTTATACATTAAATAGGAAATGTACAACATCTCCATCTTTCATCACGTACTCTTTCCCCTCTGAACGTAGTCGTCCAGCTACTTTTGCAGCTTGTTCTGAACCATGTTCTAGAAGGTCATCATAGGAAACCACTTCCGCACGAATAAAGCCACGTTCAAAGTCCGTATGAATAACGCCGGCACATGCTGGAGCCTTCATACCATTGCGGAATGTCCAAGCACGAACTTCCTGAACGCCTGCTGTGAAATAAGTAGATAAGCCAAGCAACGAGTATGCTGCACGAATCAACTGATCCAAACCAGACTCTTCAATGCCAAGCGCCTCAAGGAATTCTGCCTTATCTTCTTCGTCCAACTCAGCAATCTCTTCCTCCGCACGAGCACAGATCACGATAACCTCTGAGCCTTCACCAGCAGCCAGTTCACGCACTTGTTGCACGTATTTATTGTTGTCCGGATCGCCAACTTCATCCTCCGCAACGTTCGCTACATATAATACCGGTTTGCGAGTTAACAAGAACAACCCACGAACAATTTTATCCTCATCATCGTTAAACTCTACGGCGCGCGCTGGTTTATCATTTTCCAAAGCCTCTTTCAGCTTCAAAAGAACATTATATTCCGCAATCGCGTCTTTATCTTTTTGCTTCGTCGCTAATTTTTCAACACGGCTAATGCGTTTATCAACCGTCTCTAAATCCGCCAAAATAAGCTCCAGATTAATGACCGCGATATCATCTAATGGATCAATACGGCCTTCCACGTGTGTAATGTTCTCATCTTCAAAACAACGTGTCACATGGCAAATCGCGTCCACTTGACGAATATGCGACAAGAACTGATTTCCAAGACCCTCGCCCTTACTCGCGCCCTTTACAATACCCGCAATATCCGTAAATTCGAACGTTGTTGGGACTGTTTTCTTCGGTTTCACAAGTTCCGTCAGTTTATTCAGACGCGAATCAGGAACCTCAACGATCCCCATATTTGGTTCAATTGTCGCGAACGGATAGTTTGCCGCTTCTACTTTTGATTTCGTAATTGCGTTAAAAAGCGTCGATTTCCCAACGTTTGGAAGACCAACGATACCAGCTGTTAATGCCATTTAAATGAACTCCTTTGATCGAAAAGCGCATCGGCTTTCCTCATTTTATATTCCACTCATGTTTCTATTATAAAGGTTTTCTCACTAAAAAGACACAAGAATTTGCCAAGTCGTGTCTAAACCGTATTCCCAATATCATTTAGCTTATTTATCTCAACGTTCATACTGCCCAACATATCGATCGACAGCTCATCCATCAACTTCACAAGTCGCTTAATCACAGCCCTGTAGTTCTCAAGCTCCAGCCGAAATCCTTTCGAATCACCGATTAAAAGCTCATGTTCCATCGTACTCAAATATTTATTACTATAATTAAATGTCGACACAATCAACTTCACCTTCTCCAGATCATCCGGAAAATAAATGCTCATCAACTCAATCTCATGAATATATTTTTCCGTTTCATTCCGATTTTCAATCAACCGTGCCCGTATTTTCTCACTCTCCAAAACCTGCCCAATATCCTTGATAAAGCTCATTATTTCTTCGTTTTTATAAATCGCCGTGTTCAGTAAACCGTACGTCTTCTCGATCTTTTGAAAAAGCAATTCCTTGTATAAAAATTCAGCTTGAATCTGCCGTTCCTTCCGAGCATTCATATCAATCTCATCTCTTAACGCCTTATTTTGCTGTTTCGTCTCACTAAAAGCAAGCATCACAGCACCAATAATTCCAAAAAACGAGCCGATAAAGTTATACATTCCATCAATCGTCAGCTCATTATCAATACTCCGCGTCAAAACAGGCACGATAATAAATAGCAAACCAATAATCATAATACCCAACATCAACCAATGGTCTTTGATAAATCGGATCATCTGCCTCATCTCCCTTTGCATTCCTTTACTTATTCCCCGTAAAAGTTGAATTCTAACTTTAAAAGTAAGATAAAAAATCGCATGAATCCATTTTTCCAAATGTTATTTTCATGCGATTTCTTATCCTTTTGTCTGGCTTATTTTTATCAGCTATTATTAGAATGGATAATCAAATTTTTCGTAATTATAAAATATCATCAAACTAACTTTATCATTAAACAATCCTATTACAAGTTTTTGATTTGTATTAGAATCTTGATACTCTAGTACATCTCCATATCGCTCCGTTGATTTTGTTCGATAATTCTCCCCATACGCCGCTGTTACTTCTTTGAAGGTACTACCTAGTTTTATATTTTTTTCCGTCGAGAAATTTTGGTTAGGAACTTCATTCACTAACTCAATACAAACAACTTTTTTATTTTCAGCTGTCACTACAAAACTATTTTTGTCATTGTAATAGTAGACATTATTTTTACCTTCTTGAGCGATAAAAAAATCCGGATAGTAATGTCTAATATGCGATTCATCCATTCCGATAGACAACTTTCCAATCCCATCATTTTTTAGGATTGTATCTTTGATAGGCCATACATCCTTAGCCCACAAGATACCAACATATACAAAAAAACCAATTAATAAAATTCCTATCACTAATAATACCTTTTTAAGCATTCCCATCACCTCTAATGCGCATGAAATTTTTTATTATGTCCGATTAAACCGCTACACTTCCCATTCTTAGCCTTATCTTTCCAAGCACAATATCTATACTTTTCTGGTCCGTAATCTTTCAAGCATTGGACGTGCCAGACTAGAGCCTGATCACAATCACTCCATAAAAAATTTCTTGCAGCCATCACAGGATTTGTAGTTTTAGAATAATAAGTGTTATTCCCCCAAGGTCCATTATAACGATTACAAGTTACAGTATCGCCCTTTTTAGAAGCCATTAATAAAACCTCAAAATGATGACTATCTTGATTTCCAAGTGGAGTAGCAACCAAAGTATTGGATGCCAGTGTGTTTTCGGTATTTATTTTCTGACCATTCCTTTCATCCATTCTGTCAATCATTGTATCTAAATTAATTTCTTCCAAAAGCGTTACCTCTTTTTGTTCACCAGGTTTCACATTAACTTGCTTTGGCTCATCATTTTTTTCAGCTGTAATACTTACTGGGTTAGTATCGTAGTGGTCTGATGAAACTTCTACTTTACTAGATCCATCACGCACACTTATTTTGGCTGACACTTCTCCATTTTCATCCGTTACATAGTCTATACCATTTATATTGACTGCTTCATCTTCATAGAGCACGTCTTTAAACATATAATTCAGTTCTTTATTCCATATATACTGACTAATTAGATCCTCTGGCGCATTAGTAGGCATGGAATACTCTAACCGTTTCACATTCTTTACTGTTAAATTATCCGTCGGTGGGCTGGCACTTGTACTTTTCTCTATTTCTGATTTGATGTTCATTGCTTCATGATTATGCGTCTCATCGGCAAACACGTTTAATGACCCTAGTGTCGTGCCTCCAAGTAAAAACATAACCATACAGAGACTAATTCTAATCATTTTCATTGTTATCTCTCCCTGTTTGTGTAGTAAATCACATTGTAGCACAATGAATTTGAAACACCTACAATTTGCCGTACGTGCTAGCTTTCTATTCATAAACACTATTTTAGTTGCGATTTTTCGTAGGAGATATACTTCAATCGAACGAAAGCGTCTATATTATGTGTAAGGTTTACATGTTCGCTTCGCTCTCATGCATATTGGGGCTGTAGCTCATTGCAATGCGAACAGCCCTAACAACAAAACCGGCAGAGCATCACGCCCCACCGGTTCATCTTAACTTATTTCAAATCAGAAATATGTTTCTCCAAATCAATACCCGTTCCTTTTGCTACGCGTTCTGCAAAGACTGGCTCCACTTGGTAGAAGTTGCGCAGATTACGAACACGAATGTCCTCACGTACGCCTTCCCAATCGCCAACAATATTGTTCACTAACGCATCACGTTCCGCGTCAGAATAACGATTCCAAACCTCACGCGCATGACCGAAGTTGTTCGGCTTTTCTTGCTCCAAACGACCAACGATACCCGCGATCAATTCTTGCTCATCTTCCACATAACGCGGCGTTTCTTTCGGCGTGTTGTCATAGCTATTTGGCTCATAGTTAATCGAGCTCGTTTGCTGTTTGAACGGCATCGCGCCATCACGCTGGTTGTTGTTCACATCCACTTTTGGACTGTTAATTGGCAACTGCAAGTAATTCGGGCCTACACGGTGACGCTGCGTATCCGAATACGAGAACAAACGACCTTGTAACATACGATCCTCCGATGGCAAAATTCCCGGTACAAGTACACCAGGGTTAAAACCAACCGATTCCGTTTCCGCAAAAATGTTTTCTGGATTGCGGTTTAGCGTCATCGTTCCAACATGCTCATACGGGAACACGTCTTCAAACCAATCTTTCGTCGCATCAAGCGGGTTGAAATCATAGTTATCGATATCCGCTGGGTCAAGCACTTGAATAAACAAATCCCACTCAGGGAAATCGCCGTTTTCGATCGCTTCATGAAGATCGCGAGTCGCATGGCTGAACTCTTTTGCTTGGATTTGTGACGCTTGATCCGTCGAAAGGTTCACGATACCCGCTTTTGGCACCCAGCGCATTTTGATATAAACGGTTTTGCCTTCTTCGTTTGTCCATTTGAATGCATGGACACTAGAACCACGAATTTGGCGGTAAGAAGCAGGAATTCCTTCATCGCTGAACAAGTATGTAAGCATTGTCACAGCCTCAGGAGTCAAGCTAAAGAAGTCCCAGTAGCGGTTTCCGTCTTGCATATTCGTACTTGGATCAGGCTTGAGTGAATGGATAACATCCGGGAATTTAATTGCATCGCGAATAAAGAATACAGGCAAGTTATTACCAACAAAATCATAATTTCCCTCTTCTGTATAAAATTTAACCGCAAATCCACGTGGATCACGCAATGTTTCCGGAGAATGCAAACCATGAATTACAGTAGAAAAACGAGCAAAAACCTCTGTTTCTTGTCCTTCTTCTTGTAAAAATGCTGCTTTCGTATATTTCTTCATGCTATTCTTCACTTTAAATACGCCATGTGCACCAGTTCCACGAGCATGTACGACACGTTCAGGAACACGTTCGCGATCGAAATGAGCTAACTTTTCAATCAGCACGTAATCTTCTAATAATGTTGGTCCACGACGCCCAGCCGTCATCGAATTCTGGTTATCACCGATTGGAACACCTTGGTTTGTTGTTAGTTTTTTTGTCATTCACACATACCTCCGTTTTTATAATAATTATAAAGTAATACTAACTCTATTCTACAAAACATATGCTCGGAAAACAACTATTAGCCCTTGCAAAAACTAGGGTGATCACTTATATTCCAAAAATAAGGATGACCTTGCACTTGCCACGAAATTATGGTATTCTACAAGTAATTCATATTCTCGTTCCCGATAAGGGGAGTAGCAGTAATAGTAAAGTCGTCAATACGGGGCAACCCCGGCTTTACTAGCAATGTCATCATTGTTTGCGAGACCTTACGTTTCTTACGTAAGGTCTTTTTTGCGTACTTTTTGAACGACGGGAGCATATGAAAATAGCACGATAAGGAGATGATTTAGATGGCTTTATTCGATTTTTTGAAAGATGTGGCAACAGAGAAAGTAACAGATTTACTTGGCGGTGCAGGTGATGTTGTTGACCAAGTAACTGGGGGCGCAACAGATCTGACAGAGCAAGCACAGAACTTAACTGAACAAATCAATCCCGAGGAAATTACTGGTCAAATTACCGAGCAAGCTGGTGGCGTGATCGATCAAGTAACGGAAAACGCAAACATTACGGAATCGCTTGGTGATGTTGGAAATATTGTGAACGGTATTAAAGATTTATTTGGTGGGAAATAGATAGAGACTGATTTTATGTAAAAATGAGCTTTGTCTCGGGCTCACAACCGTCATGATCGCTGTTAGTATATCTATAAACTTCATTGCTTAAGCAGTACAATAATAACGGAAAGTATCCTAGCACAATGAATGTCGTGTTAGAATACTTTCCGTTTTTTTACGCATGAACTATACATCATTTCCTCGAAAACAGATTCCTCAGAGAAACAGAGATAAACAACGCGCCTATCAATACTGCCCAACCTATCCCTCTGTCGCCGGTTGCTGGCAATTTGGTGCCTCCTTTGATCGTAGCTATTTTTGTGATTCGATCGTTTCCTGTTGGAATGACAAGATTGCTTGGATAACCTTTTGATGTACCGCCTTTCCCCCCCGTGCTACCGTTGCCTTCTCTTGGATCAACAATACTACCTGTTTCTGTAGGCTTCTGCTCGTATTCTAGAGTCAATTGTACTGGGGTTTGCACGCCTTTTTCAATGGTGAAATGAACTTTCCCTTTTTGTTTCAAATAGTTCTGTGGTGTTTCTTTTTCTTCAAAAGTGTATTTTCCAGGTCTCAATGTATCAATCAGGATCTGACCAATTTTACTTGGTTCAATGTTATCTTTGATTATGTTTCCATTCGCATCTCTCAACACAAACTTGCCGGTGTGAATCTGCTTATTGGTCTTCTTGTCCTTGAGGTGTACGATGACTCTACCAGTTTGGATGTCATTTTTGAAAGTAATGACAGGAACTTGACTTTGCGAGTATGCGATCAACACTGGTACGCTAATCTTTTTATCAAGATCATAGCCGAATGGTGCTTTTTTCTCGGAGATAACGTATTGGCCTGGATCGATATTCGCGATGGTTACTTCGCCATTCTTATCTGTTTCACTGGATGTTGCGATGATATCACCTGATTCATTTTTTAATACAAAGGTGGCGCCGCTGAGATTCTCGGAGGTTTTTTTGTCTTTTTTCACGATTTTTACAGATCCCGTGATGAGGTTATTTTTAGCTTGGAAGGTCTGGTTCGCTGTCTCATCGGCCTTCACTTGGATTGAGATTGGCTTCGCGTCTAGTTTGTAGTTCTCTGGCGCCTTGGTTTCTATGAACGCGTAAGTTCCTGGTCGGAGGTCGGAAATCACGATTTGACCGTTAGTGTTGCTGCGTAGTTTTGCCTTGATCACTTGATTATTTATGTCCTTCAACTCAAATTCAGCGCCTTCTAGTGCCTTATTTGTTTTTCCGTCTACTTTTCTCAAGATCGCGGTACCTTTGATAATCTCATTTGTCGTTGTAATTTCAAGTGGAACGGCTTGTGAAGGTATAATGACAAAATCGATCGGCGTACTATTTACCTTGTAATTTTTCGGTGCTTTTGTTTCTACGAGACGATAATCACCTGGCCGTAAGTCGGATATTTTCAGCTCTCCGGCGGCATTTGTTACTATATTTGTTTTCAAAACTTTTCCAGAGCTGTCTTCCAAACGATAGACTGCCCCAAGCAATGGCTCATTTGTCTCTGCATCGGTCTTTGTTAAATTCACACTGCCCTTCACCATTTCATTATCAATCGTTATTTCTAGCGGTTCTTGCTGTGAGCGATCGATCGTAAATGGTATCGGTGTCTTGTCTATTTCGTAATCAAAAGGAGCATTCATTTCTACAAACGCGTAGTCTCCTGGTGCAAGCGTATCGATCTGTGTCTCACCAGTTAACGTGATATTATCGCGTACGGTTTCCCCTTTTTTGTTAATGATTTTAAAAGTGGCACCATCTAGAATGCGCTGATTAAATGCATCTTTTTTAACGGCTTTCACGACTCCAGTCTGTAAGCTGTTCGTAGTTTTGACAGTTACCATTTCCTGCTGATTTGGAAAAATAACAAACGGATGTTTCGTGCTATCTAACTTGTAACCCGCCGGAGCTTTCGTTTCAACAAAGTAATAGTAACCCGATCTTAAATTATCAACCACAATCTTGCCAGTCTGATCTGTTACCAGCTTGTCTTCTAACAACACATCAGCCTCATCATAAAGTTGATACTCTGCACCACTCAGTGTTTCTCCACTTGTGGCATCAGTTTTGAGAAGTGTCACAGAGCCTTTAATCATCTCATTTGTGGCTGTTACTTCGTACGGCGTATCGCGCGAAACTGGGATATCGACAGTAATCGGTGTGCTGTCCAGATGATAACCATCTGGCGCTTTCGTTTCTACTAAGTTGTAAGAACCTGGATAAAGATCACCGATGATAAATTGCCCATCCTCATTTGTTGTTAGTCCTGATCTCACAACCATTCCATTTGATTGCACTTCATATTCTGCACCATACAATACGGCTCCTGTGACGGCATCTTTTTTCGTTAACAAAATAGCATTAGGAATAATTTTGTTTGTTGCCTTTATTTTTAGTGTTTCGGTCTGACTTGGCACAATTGTGAATGCCACCGGTGTTGCATCTAACTCGTAGTCCTCTGGTGCCGTGGTTTCAATGAGCTGGTACTTACCTGGACGCAAATTTTGAATGAGTAATTGGCCTCTAAAATCAGTAGTGAGGCTTGGATTGATCACATTCCCATTCGCATCTAACAGCTTGTAAATCGCACCTTCTAACGGTATATTTACTTTATCATCTACCTTCGTTAATTGGATGCTACCCTTAATAATTTCATCCTTATGAGTTAGCTTAACAGCCGATGTTTGTGATTTCACGATAGTAAATGGCAGTGGTGTACGGTCTAACTTATAATTTTCCGGGGCTTTCGTTTCCGTAATCGTATAATCGCCTGGAATTAGATCTGTCACCAAAAGTACGCCAGTTGTATTCGTTGTCAGCTTGGATTTTACTAGGTTACCATCCGCATCTTTCACCGAGTATTCCGCACCAGCAAGAGGCGCCCCTGTAGCTTGATCGGTTTTGGTCAACTGCATACTGCCTGTTTTTTGCTTGTTCACAGCTTTTACCTCAACACTCGATGTTTGGTTCTTTATAATGGAAAAACTAAGTGGCGTGCTATCCAAATTATAATCAGGTGCGGCACTTGTTTCTACAAATTCGTATGCTCCAGGGCGCAAATTATCGACGGTGATGTTTCCTTGCGAATCTGTTACTAAGCCCGACTTAACGATGGTTCCGTCTGCTTTTTGTAAGCGGAAAATTGCGCCAGAAATGCTTTGTCCTGTATCTTGATCGACTTTAGCTAAGTGCACCGAACCAAGGATAATCTGATTTTCAGCCACTAGGCTCACCGGTGTAATCTGCTGTTCTTTTATCGTAAATGGCGTATTGTTATTCGGATCTAGTTCATAACCAAATGGCGCTTTCGTCTCTACCCAGAAATAATCACCGGGCACCAGGCCATCTGCTGATACAACTCCATTTTGGTCTGTCGTTTGATTTTCATAGCCTGAAACTGGTCCTGTGCCAGCTTTTATCAAGGTGAATTCTGCGCCAACCAGTGGCAGCTTCGTGTCTTTATCCACTTTTGTTAATATGGATTTCCCGACAAACTTCGGATTTTCGATAATATATTTTGTTGCTGTTTTTTTCACAGTGATGACTTTCCCAGTTCTGAGCTCATTCGGAATGATGTAGCCGTCAAGCGCCCTCGTTTCTTTTAACAAATAATTTCCGTAGCGCAAATTCGCAATATCAGCTTGCCCTAGCGCGCCGGTTGTCACCGTCCGAATCAGAACTTTTCCAGATTCATCGTAAAGAGCTAATTCTACGTTAGCAAGTGGCTCATGCGTAACTTGATCCTCTTTAACGAGTTGCACTGTCCCACGTTCGCCGGTTCCACCACCGCTACCATCTGACATGCGAACAACCATCTCTTTTGCTGAATTAGTGCTCTCCGTCGTAATTTCGTCTCCCGATAGCGTTATTTTATTGCTCACTTTTTCCTTGTCCGCCGCGTTTAAGAAACTCTGATATTCCAAGCGATACGGCTCATTGATTTTTTTCAAAAAGGATAACGTGAAGCTCTGTTGTCCCGTTGTGGTATCGGTTTGAATATTCACTGTGTAGTCCGTTCCTGCTTGAAGCGGCTTGCTATAGTCAGTCGTAATCGTACCATTACTTGCTACTGTTGTTTGATACAACTTGAATGAATCTGCTAACAAAATTTGATTATTGGTTGGCGTGTCTACTAGTTTTGCATTCGAAATCGTAGACTGGCTCTCATTGATGTTGACGCCCCAATTAACATAGTTACCTTTTTGCTCACCGTCTTTCGTTACGTATTTCCCACCGTTTGGAATCGCCACTTTTGCATCTAAATTAGTTAATGGTTTTGTGTTATCAAGTAATTGGGCCGTATTCGGATACTCCGCTTTTATTTGCGTGCCATCAACGGATGTTTTAAAACTTACCACATACGCCGTATTAATTGGCTTGTTAAAAGTGACACTCAGATTATCCCCACTCTGCGTGGCTGTGTAGTCCGCGGCATCCACTGTAGCACCAACATTAAACGTTTCTTTATTTGGCCCTAAATCAAGCTGATTCACGGATAGCGTTCCTGGAACAATTTTTTGCCCATTTTGTAAGGTTTCTTTAAGGACTGCCTGATCAATCGCTGTATAGTTATAGTTAAAGCCAATCATCCAGCTAATTTCTTTCTGCTTGGCGTCATATGTGCCGATTTTAAACCCATTCGCCTTCGTCACCGCACCAGGATTAAAAGAATTCGTCGTCGAGCTTGTCAGTGTTTTTCCATCAGTTAGCGCCCAATCCACATACGCTTTGTTATTGAAATTTCCATTCGTCGTCTTAACATCATTATAGTCAAAATCCGCCGTATATGTCACAATCAGCTTACTTTTCATGTTGGTTTGGTATGCGCCGATCAACTTAATATCAAAGCCTGTTCCATTTGGAATCAACGTATAGTCGATATCTTTTTGCAAAATCGCATTGTTGTCGTCATTCGTGATTTTTAGTGAATCATATTTTGTTTCCAAACCTCCAGAACTAACAACATCATGCAAAATCGCATTATTTAGCGTATATTTATTGTTATTGAGAACGATTTTGTAATCTATCGTTTTAGTTTGGTAATTCGGATTGCTCGCCGTTTTTATAACATTTTGCTGGGAGTAATTCTGTTTTGTTGTCGCAGATGTGGCAGAGGCGTTACTCACGGTGTTTGAGACGCTACCATCCGCGCTGACAATCCCATTCGCTTTTGTTTTATAAGTAATTTGGTAGCCCTTATCAATCGGCTCATTAAATTGTAGCGTGAAGCCATTCTTATTTGCCTCTGTCATGCTAGTTACTTGGTAATTCGTTACTGTGTTACCCAGCGTCACCTTACCACTCGCATCCAACTTCACTTCTTTTACAGTAAAAGAATCAGCTACCAAATCATGCGTATTATCAAATAAATCCTTTATATAGGCGTTACTCTGGCTAAATTCTCTTTCATCGTAGTTATACTCCACCGTCCACGTTACCTCTTGCTTAGAGGCGTCATAACTTGCTTTTTTAGTCAACGGTTTCGCAAAATTCACACCAACGGAGGCGCTTGCTTTCTTCGGTGCGGTATTGTTGTTAGTAAACGATGCTTCATTTCTATAAGTCCCAACAGACGTATCTGTAATTGCAGTCGCGTATTGTACTCGATAAGCTGTTGTAGCACCATCTTTAAACGCCACCGAAAAGTCCCCGCCACTAGTCGTAACTGTATAATCTGCTGGGTCTGCAAGCGCGCCGACTTTACTAGTGCCATCAAGCGCAACGTCCATGTAATAAACTTTAATTGTATCTGCTAAAAGCAATTGTCCTGCTTGAATTGGATCTGTTAATGTAGCATTTTTCAAAACCGCTTTTTCCGTATTTACATTGATTTGCCAATTGATCTGGTCTGCATTAAAATTTTTGTTTGGTTTTCCTGATTTTTCGATAGCTGTCCCGTTTTCAGGTACAAAACTAAGATCTAATTGATTGTCCTGCTTTGTCGGTAACTGGATTGTTTGTTCTGTACTACCTGTCAACGCCGACTTGTTAAATGTCGTGTTTATCGTCAAAAATCCGCTCACATTCGAAGTTGTTTCCGCCTCTTTGTTGAAAGTGAGGACTACCGTTCCATCTTCACTGACCGTGTATTTCCCATATTTTACACCACCAACAGTTAAATCACCTTTTAGCGCATTGTACATTTTAAACGCGTTTGGGAGATTGAAAGTATAAGTATCCCCCTCTTTGACATTAAGCGAATCATCAAGCGACCATTCGAATTGCAATTTCACTGCCTCATCCGTTGTTGGCCGATTATCCGTCAAATTAAAACTTTGTCCTGAGCTATCCGTTAACACAGCTGCCATCAAAATGTTTTCAGCAATCTCTTTTGTTGCTATTTTTTCTTTGAGCGCGGCTTTTGTTATTACTTTTTGTTTAGTAATCCGTAGATCTTGTTTAAATATTTGTCCATTAGAATCTTTGAAGCTAAGTGCTAGAACGGTTTTACTGGATTCTTCAAAATTCAATTTAGACTCTAGCTTAAGAACACCCAATACCGGTTTTTCCGAGCTTGCTAACCTAATTTTAAGTTCACCATTTTGTACAGTATATTTTCCAATGTCGCTATTATCCTCACGTAATATATCATTTTTAGTTACCACATCCGCAAGCTCTTGTGGCAACGTAATCGACAGCTCCTGTTCCACTTTGCTTGGTTCCGCGCTATAAGCCACATTGTAAGCAACTATATCCCCATTTTGATAAGTTTTCTCAGTATTAGCTAGATGAATACTTTCCACTTGGACTGGCTTCTTTTCATCATCTGTCGTCTGCGCTACAACATTTAAGCTCGTCAATCCTTGTGATAAAGATAATACAACTACAAATAGTATTAGTCCAGATTTTCGTAATTTATTCCACATTAAAAAGCCCCCTCTAATTCGCTTTTACGTATAAAAAGCCCTAAAGGAAGTCGTATAGTAATATTATATGAGCAGAATAAGCGTCCCACTTCAGGGTAATTCACATATATAACTATAGCTTATCAAGTCGTTAAGTCATTTTACCATATATGTTAAAATATTTACAAACGATTTAAATTAAAATTATTCATATGTGCAACATTATTCTTCTAAGGTGATTGTATAAAAAACACTGAACCCCTGTTTAGCAAGATGCTAACAAGACTTCAGTGTTTATTTAATACATCCTTTATTCTCATTCAGCCTTCTCCAAAACCCGCTTCACTTTCTTCGTAAACTCGCGTCTTGGAATCATCACACTATGTCCGCAACCTTCACACTTAATCCGAATATCCATTCCCAGTCGGATAATCCGCCAACGATTGGTACCACATGGATGCTGCTTCTTCATTTCGACAATATCATTTAGATTAAAAGTCTGTTCCATACATCTTAATCCTCATCAAACTGAACATCTAAGATTTCTAAAATGCGACCTAAATCGTCCTCAGATAAAAATTCAATCTCAATTTTACCTTTGTTATCACGACGCTTAATAGAAACCGCTGTTCCGAATTTATCACGCAATTGTGATTCGCTTTCTTTGATGAAAATCGGGATTTTTTCTTGCTTTTTAGGTGTTTCACGTGAAACATTCCCGTTCAAATCCCCGACTAATTTCTCCAACTGGCGAACCGTCAAACCATCCGCCACCGTCTTTTTAGCGACTGGTTTGATGTTCTTCTTATCTTTCAACCCGAGCAGTGCACGAGCGTGTCCCATCGATAACGAACCGTCACGAAGCATCACTTGAACTTCTGCTGGCAATGAAAGTAAGCGAACCATATTGGCGATATACGGACGACTTTTTCCTAAACGATCAGCCAATTTCGCTTGCGTTAAGTCCAGATTTTTCATTAGCAAATCGTAGGATTCCGCCTCTTCAAGCACGGATAAATCTTCCCGTTGCAAATTCTCCAAAACGGCTAACTCCATCATTTCGCGATCATCGAGTGTACGAACAACCGCTGGAATAACCTCTAAACCAGCTTCCTTGGCTGCGCGGAAACGACGCTCACCAACAACCAGTTCGTAGCCCTTTGGTTCAGATTTCCGCAAAATAACCGGTTGCAAAATACCGTGGAGCTTGATAGAATCGCGCAATTCGCGGAGTGCTGTAGGATCAAATGTTTTACGTGGTTGATATGGATTTGGACGGATTTCGCTAACAGGGATATTCTGTACTGCTTCTTCGTTCTGATCAATATTATTGAACAGCGCGCTAATCCCTTTTCCTAATCCTTTAGCCATGTGCAATCACTTCCTTTGCAAGATCTACGTATACTTCCGAACCTCGAGATTTGTCATCATACAAAATAATCGGCTTACCGTGACTTGGTGCTTCACTTAAACGAATATTACGTGGAATAATCGTTTCAAACACTTTATTTTGGAAGTATTTCTTCACTTCATCGATAACTTGAATACCTAAATTCGTTCTGGCATCAAGCATCGTCAGTAATACGCCTTCAATTTGTAAGTCTGCGTTCAGATGTTTTTGAACGATCCGAATCGTATTTAATAGCTGGCTCAAGCCTTCTAACGCGTAATATTCGCATTGGACAGGGATTAAAACCGTGTCAGAAGCAGTTAGCGCGTTTAGCGTTAGCAAGCCTAGGGATGGCGGGCAATCAATAATGACATAATCGTAGTTATCACGCACGGAATCGATCGCCTTTTTAAGACGGATTTCACGTGAAATGGCGGGAACGAGCTCAACCTCTGCTCCAGCAAGTTGAATCGTAGCAGGAACTACTTCTAACGTTTCCATAGCTGTTGGTTTAATGACATCTTTAAGTGCAACATCATCAACTAGCACATCGTAAACACAATGCTCGATCTCACCTTTGTTGATACCAACTCCGCTCGATGCGTTCCCTTGCGGATCGATGTCCACAAGCAGTACTTTCTTACCTAAAAACGCAAGACTGGAACTTAAGTTAACAGATGTCGTCGTCTTGCCCACGCCACCTTTTTGATTTGCTAGTGCGATCACTTTGCTCAATCTATTTCACCAACCCTCATATATTAGTAGTTTCGCTACACTTCTCATACTCTATTCTATCAAAAAAATAGGGTTTCGTCTTACTTTATGCGAAAATAAATTTCATTATAGGAAAAAGCCGCGTCAGAAATTTAACGACACGGCTCATTTTTTATGCTTTTTTACGTAAAAATAGAGAGATAACCAGGCCAATAATCGCCATCACTAGGCCGAACGTAAATGCATTACGCGAACCTTCAACGAGTGATGCGGCCAAGTCTTGCGGTCCTGGATTCGTCACAGTCGCCATGTATGCTTTTTGACCCGCCGACAAAATCGTGATCGCCACCGCTGTACCAATGGCACCAGAAACTTGTTGTAACGTATTCATGATCGCTGTACCATCTGGATACATTTTTGGTGGTAGTTGGTTGAGACCGTTCGTCTGCGCTGGCATCATGATCATACAAACGCCAATCATCAGTGCACTATGCAAAAGAACGATCGTCGTAGCAGACGTGTCTAATGTGATTTGTGTTAGGAACCACAGTGTCACAACGGAAACGATAAAACCTGGAACCACGAGTACGCGCGCGCCGAATGCATCGAACAGACGCCCTGTAACCGGTGATAAGAGACCGTTTATCACACCACCCGGTAAAAGTACTAGTCCTGCTGAGAATGCGGCTAAGGCTAGTCCTGTTTGCAAATAGAGCGGTAATAGTATCATCGTAGACAAAATAATCATGAATGCGATAAAAACGATCAGTAATCCAAGCGTAAACATTGGAAACTTGAAAACACGCAGATCCATCATCGGTTGATCCATTGTGAGCTGGCGCCAAGCAAATAATGCTAGGCTAACCGCACCGATAATCATAGTCGTAATAACAAGCGCGCTACCCCAGCCACTTTCACCGGCACTACTAAATCCGTATACAATTCCCCCAAAACCGAGCGTCGATAAAATAATCGATAAAATATCAATGCGCGGTTTTGTGATTTCGGATACATTTTTCATATAACGCAGTCCAAAAAGTAATGAGAATACAAGGAACGGTAAAGCGATCCAGAAGATCCAGTTCCATGTTAAGTTTTCGATAATTAGTCCAGAAATCGTTGGTCCAACTGCTGGTGCAAACATGATAACAAGACCGATAAGCCCCATCGCCGAACCCCTTTTATGCTCTGGGAAAATGACCAGAATTGTATTGAACATGAGCGGTAGCAAAAGCCCTGTTCCGATAGCTTGGATGACCCGTGCCACCATCAAGACACCGAAATCTGGTGCTAAAGCTGCGATCAATGTCCCCACAATGGAAAACCCAACCGATGCAAAAAATAGTTTTCGCGTGGTAAACCATTGTAATAAGAGTCCTGAAACTGGTACCAAAATCCCCAGTGTGAGCAAGTACCCCGTCGTTAACCATTGAATGGTTGCTGAACTTACATCAAATACACGAATTAAATCCGTAAGTGCCATATTTAAAGCTGTTTCACTAAACAAGCCTATAAATCCTGCAATTAGAAAAGCCGTAACAATCGGTATCGTCTTAAAGTCCTGTCTTTCTTGCGCTGTTATTGTCTTACTCATAAGAATTCCCCCTCTTCACATTGAATGCGTGAAGGTTTAATTCTAAGGGTTTTCGCGAGTAAAGTCAAGCAAATGAGAACATACGTTTTCAATCGGTTGTAACTAGCTTGCTTCTATATAAAACAAGTACGGCAACTGCTATCAGAACAATTGCCATAACAGCTGGTGCAGCATGCCCAAGTCTTACATAAATAAAGCCGCCGATGATCGGTCCAATGATGCGGGCTAAAGCTTGGATAGACTGGCTTCCACCTTGAATCCGACCTTGTTCACTCGCATCTGCAGACTTCGAAAGCATACCATTGAACGAAGGCCCAAAGATCGAATCACCGAAACCGAAGATAAATATCCCGATGATAAACAAAGGAGCAGTCGAAAGCAAGGTCGATGCTGCAATAAAGACGTAGCCGGTAATTTCTGCGATCATACCAAGAATCGCTATCTGCTTATCACTCAATTTTTTCAACAGTTGTGGCATGATGAAAGCTTGTGAAATGATATCTTGAAAACCGATAATCGAGAATACAAGGCCAATAAGTGCCGGTTTCCAGCTAAACGTATCAATTGTAAACTGAGACAAAATAGCTTGCATCGAGCCATTAGGTATCCAAAGTAGGAACGCCGCAATCAGCAATCGATTCAAATTTTTAATAGAAAGGACTTCGAAAAGTTGGGTAAATGGATTCAGTCTTGTAAGCTTGATTTCTTGCAGTCTATTTTTCTTATCTAGGCTTTCAGGCATGAAGAAGAATCCGTAAACTACATTTAGCAAGGCGATAATGGCACCAAAGTAAAGTGGCGCGGCGTAACCGAAATGAGTAGCAAGCAATCCACCTATCGTTGGACCCATCACAGAACCAGCACCAGCCATTGCGCCCACCCAACCGAAGTATTTTGTCCGTTGCTCGTGGGGGGTAATATCCGCAAAATAGGCGAAAATCGTACTGATACTTCCACCGGTTATACCTTCTATAATGCGCCCAGCAAACAATACCCACAGCGCTCCTCCAATACCAAAAACGAAAAAGCCGATTGATGCACCGAGAAGACTCACTAGGAGTAATGGACGGCGACCGTATCTATCGCTCAAAGCCCCAAGTACAGGCGCTGCGAAAAACATACAGATAGCGTAAACAGACATTAGTAGCGTCACAACGATAGCTTGATTGGAAGGATCGTTTATGTAAGGCTGCACTAAGAATGGGATGACGGGCGTAATGATACTAAAACCTATTCCGATAAGAAATACCGAGATAAGACCAAATACTAGAGCGTGTTTATTGATAGCTTGTTCTGTGTTTTGTTCCTTTGGTGATTTAAGTTTAGACATGTAAATTCTCCTTTGAAATTCGCATTTTAGTTTCCTCGTCAACAATAATAACCCTTTTTAGTTTCCTTGTCAACAAAAAAGAGTCCCACCTTCCATAATAGAAAGTGGAACTGCCATGTCGCTTACGTTTCATTACTCTGGTTGCATATCTAATTTCTCTATTTCCGTGTCTAAATGCTTGCTATACCTGTCCACAAATCGAAGCATACTATCAAATTGCTCCTCTGTTACTTCCTCAAAAACAACTTTATCGCGTTCTTTAAACTCATTGTGCAGATCATCATGAATTTTATAGACTTTTTTACCTTGTGCAGTTAGGCGAAAATAAATTTCTTTCTTATTATCCGGCTTCTGATAGCTTTCAATTAAGCCTTTTTTTATGAGTTTCTTCGTCATTTTACTAATAGCTCCGCGTGTCATATAGCAGGAATCCGCAAGTATAGTCACGTTTGAATCGGCGTTTTCCTCCATGTATTCGATGCAATGTACCTCAGAAGGCGTGTATCCTTTAAGGCTCTCCTCCATCTTCAACTTGTTGAGCCAAGCCATCTTATTATACAATTCCCGAACTCGCGCCAACACTTCGTCTTCTTTATTCATGGCCTATCCTCCATTCCGTGCGTTACTAATAGTATAGTCAATTTTTGTTTCTATTTCAACAATATTAAAAAATGGTTCCCGATTAAAATCAGAAACCATTCCGTGATTATTATACAATTTTAGTGAATCGTCAAATGATCCTCTTTAAATTCTGTGGAGACATCGAGCACTTCACATGCTTTTTGATACATCCGCACACTCATATCTGGGTCCCCCGCTTCTAAACGCGAAACAACAAGCGGTGATAAATCAGATTTTAAACTTAAATCTAGTTGTGACCATTTCTTTTTCACACGTTTTGCGAAGATGAGCTGACCTAGACGCGCCGAAAAACTGTCTAAGTAGTGAACGATCGCTTCATTTTCCCATGCCAATGTTTTTAGCGTCTCAAACTCATAATCATCTTTTCCGATGCTAAGTTTCGCTTCAGCGCGGCGCAGGAAAATACGTTTCACTTCCTCACGATATGCGCTCATTTTGTCATTGAATGGGTTGCGATCTTTAAAATAGCCTTTTACGAAGCAATAATACGTTTCTGTCTCGGAAAAAGCCGTAAAGTAAAGCATCCGACAGTTTTTATCCTTGAAATGGACTTTCATTTCTTGAATTGGCTGATCCACTGACGTCTCGATTTTATTTGTTTGCAGTGAATACGACTGATTTTTGCCGATCGTTAAGTGAATTTCGGGTAAAACCTGATGTCCTGTTGTTAATTTTCTTGTTTCTGCTTTTTCTAGTTGCAGTAGGCCTTGTAATAAAAGGGTCGACATTAAAGGTTGTTCGCTTATTAAACTGTGTAGGAAATCATATGCTTGAAATTCATCTTGTTCATCTCTTACAAAAATTATTTTCGCCATATTATTCGCAGTAGCACACTTCCCGTGCCCCGCTTCCCTCCTTCATCTATCGTTCTATCTTTATTGTATAGGTTTTCATGAAAAATTGCACCTTACTTGCGCGAGGGAATCCCGATATCAATAAAAAAACAGAAATCCTGTATTTTGGAAATCTGTTTTGAAATCTTATTTAGCTTTATTCTTGGGGATTTGGATTGTGATTTGATAGTAATCATCCGACTCTTCTTCTTCCATCTTTAAATCCATTCCGTTATCCTGCACCATTGTGATGGACTGCTTAATCGTGTTTACTGCAATTCGAACGTCACGACTAATTGCTTGGCGCTTCGGCTTTACTTTTTTGGACTTTGGCTTGGTGATGAGAGTTTCAATGTGTTGCTCGGTTTCTTTCACATTCCACTTGTTCTCGATTATTTTCGCTAGCACGTCTTGCTGCTGCTCTTCCGTTTCTAAAACTAGCAATGATCGAGCATGACGCTCAGAAATTTGTTTATCTAAAACGGCTTGTTGAACGGTTTCTGGCAATCTCAACAAGCGTAATTTATTGGCAATTGCGGATTGGCTTTTTCCAACGCGTTGAGCCAGTGCTTCTTGGGTAACTTCTTGCATGTCTAGCAAACTCTGATACGCTTTGGCCTCTTCAATTGGCGTCAATTCTTCACGTTGCAAGTTTTCAATCAACGCAATAGATGCTACCTCATCGTCTGTGAGGTTTTGGAGGATAGCAGGGATACTGTCCCATTCCAAGGAAGAAACAGCGCGAAATCTGCGCTCGCCAGCAATAATCTCGTATTTCTCAGGCTCGTATTCACGTACAACAATTGGCTGAATGACACCGTGAATCCGGATTGTTCTGGCTAATTCTTCAATTTTGGATGCATCAAAGACAGTTCTAGGCTGATAACGATTCGGAATGATAGCTGTGATAGGAAGTTCCACGATTTGTTGCGCGAATTCCTCCACGATTTCTTCCGTTTCAATCTCAATATATTCCTTGTCTTTCTTTCCGAATAAACGCGAAAAAGGCATTATCATATCATCCCTTCTAAAGTTGAGCGTGCATACCGTCACGCTTTATCTACTGTCCATTCTAGCAGAAAATTGCTTATAAATACATGCTTTTCATTCAATTGGCTGTTTGTTTGGCGTCCCAGCTTTGCGCGGGTACTTATTTGGCGTCTCTTTTACTTTTTCAATCAAATATAAATGGCGCTCGCTTTCCTCGATTGGCAACGAAAACGCATAGTGATCTTTGACTTTCCCGCCAAGTGTTGCGATCGCTTTCGCTCCGATTTTCAGCTCTTGCTCCGCTTGCATCGCCTTCATCGCTAGGAAAAAACCGCCTTTTTTGACAAGCGGTAAACAAAGTTCCGTCAACACACTCATTCTGGCTACAGCACGAGCAGTAACTAAGTCAAAACTGCCGCGAAATGCTTTATTTTGGCCAAATTCTTCGGCTCTTGCGTGGTGGAAATGGATATTATCCAGCTTCAATTCCGTAGCAAGTGCATCTAAAAAGGTAATCCGTTTTTGTAAGGAATCCACGATGGTTACATCTAAATGTGGGAAACAAATCTTGATTGGAATACTTGGAAACCCAGCACCAGCACCAACATCACAAACCGTTCCTACCTTTTGAAAATCAACATAAAAAGTAGCCGAGATTGAGTCATAAAAATGCTTCAAATACACTTCATCGCGATCTGTAATTGCCGTCAAATTCATTTTTTCGTTCCATTCTACAAGCATCTTGAAGTACGTGTCGAATTGCACCATTTGCTCATCAGATAACTCGATACCTTTTTGCAATAACTGTTCTCTAAACTGTTCTGGATTCACGTTTTTCCCTCACTTTACTTTCGCGATTTTTCCTTGCTCAATATAAACTAACAAGATGGAAATATC
Organism: Listeria grandensis; assembly: GCF_014322885.1. Classification (NCBI taxonomy): domain Bacteria; kingdom Bacillati; phylum Bacillota; class Bacilli; order Caryophanales; family Listeriaceae; genus Listeria; species Listeria grandensis. The sequence goes on from NZ_JAASUG010000005.1 coordinate 129,538, forward strand.
TGCTGGATTAACACCTGAAATACGGCTAGCCTGCGCAATCGAGAGCGGTTGAATTTTCTTTAATTTCTCCAATGCTTCTGTTGCTAAACTACCAATCGCGTCATAATCAATGTTTTCAGGGATTTTTTTGCCTTCCATACGCTTCATTTTTTCCACTTGGTTCAATGATTTCTCGATATAACCTTCGTATTTAATCTGGATTTCGACTTGTTCTTCGATATCTGGAGTCAATGATGTTTCACGTGGAACAATTTCCATCAAAATATCATACGTAATCTCCGGGCGTCTTAAGAAATCCGCAGCTAAAACGCCATCCTTGAGCTCCGTGCTACCCATATCAACTAACATTTTTTGAACAGCGGCAGTCGGTTTGATACGCGTCGTTTTCAGTCGTTGTTTTTCAGCCTCAATAGCTTCACGTTTCGCTACAAAACGAGCATAACGTTCATCGCTGATTAGACCAATTTCATGACCAATCTCTGTTAAGCGCAAATCGGCATTGTCGTGGCGTAACAACAAGCGATACTCCGCACGAGACGTCAACAAGCGATATGGCTCATCCGTTCCCTTCGTTACAAGATCGTCAATGAGAACACCTATATAGCCTTGATCGCGCCCAAGCACAACAGGCTCTTTCCCAAATGCACGGCGCGCTGCGTTGATTCCAGCCATTAAGCCTTGCCCTGCAGCCTCCTCATAGCCACTTGTCCCATTCAACTGACCTGCCGTATATAAATTCTCGATTCGCTTCGTTTCAAGCGACGGCCACAATTGCTCTGGCATCACCGCGTCATATTCAATGGCATAACCAACACGCATCATCTCGACATTTTCCAGTCCAGGAATCGTTGACAACATTTCACGCTGCACATCCTCTGGCAAACTCGTTGACAAACCTTGCACGTAAACCTCTTCCGTATTACGACCCTCAGGCTCTAAGAAAATTTGATGGCGCGGCTTATCGCTAAAACGCACAATCTTGTCTTCAATCGACGGGCAATAACGCGCACCCGTTCCCTTTTTAGTCGCAGTAAACATCGGCGAACGATGCAAATTCTTCTCGATGATTTGATGTGTCGCCTCATTTGTATACGTCAACCAACATGGCAACTGATCCATAATGAAGTCCACCGTTTCATAACTAAAAGCACGCGGAACATCGTCGCCAGGCTGTTCTTCCGTCTGCGAATAATCGATTGAACTCGACTTCACGCGCGGCGGTGTACCTGTTTTAAAACGACGCAACTCAAAACCAAGCTCTTCCAAGTGCTCAGAAAGCTTGATAGACGGCTGCTGATTGTTCGGACCACTCGAATAACGCAGTTCCCCGACAATAATCTCACCACGTGAAAATGTCCCCGTTGTCAACACGACCGTTTTCGCGTAATAAATCGCGCCGCTGTTCGTGATAACGCCTTTACAAACACCATCTTCCACAACAAGGCGATCTACCAAGCCTTGACGCAACGTAATATTTTCCTCTTTTTCAATCGTATGCTTCATTTCGTGTTGATAATCCCATTTATCCGATTGCGCACGCAACGCACGAACCGCTGGACCTTTTCCGGTGTTTAGCATCCGCATTTGAATGTGCGTTTTATCCGTATTTCGTCCCATTTCACCGCCGAGCGCATCGATTTCGCGCACAACGACGCCTTTTGCCGGGCCTCCAACAGAAGGATTACACGGCATGAACGCCACCATATCTAAATTAATTGTGAGCATCAATGTTTTCGCACCGATTCGACCACTAGCTAAGCCCGCTTCCACGCCCGCATGTCCCGCACCAACAACAATCACATCATAATATCCCGCATCATAAGTTTGCATATTTTAACACATCACTTTCCTAAACAAAATTGATTAAATAACTGGTCAAGCAACTCATCTTGCACCGATTCACCGATAATTTCTCCAAGTAAATCCCAAGCCCGCGTCATGTCGATTTGAACGATATCCACTGGCATCCCAGCTTCCACGCCATCAATAACTGCCTCAATCGCACCAATCGCCTCGTGTAAAAGCGCAATATGGCGCGCATTCGAAACATAGGTCGCGTCACCCGCATCAATTTCCCCTGCGAAAAACAAATCCTTAATCGCGATCTCAAGCTGCGCAAGTCCCGCATCATTCACAAGCGACGTCTCGACCACCGAATGTTCCCCAGCAAGCTCCCGAACCCGCGCCACATCAATATGTCTCGCCAAATCCGTCTTATTCAAAACGACCACAAAATTCTGACCCGCGACCGCCTCAAATAATGCCTCATCCTCCACACTCAGCGACTCATTTTGATTCAACACCAACAAAATAAAATCCGCTTCCTGCAAAGCTTTGCGCGAACGTTCCACACCAATTTTTTCAACGATATCTTCCGTCTCGCGAATCCCCGCCGTATCAATGAGGCGTAGCGGAACACCGCGAACATTCACATACTCCTCAATAATATCCCGCGTCGTACCCGCAATATCCGTCACGATCGCCTTTTCCTCCTGAATTAACTGGTTCAAAAGCGATGATTTCCCAACGTTCGGCCGACCAATAATCGCCGTTGCCAGTCCCTCACGCAAAATCTTGCCCTGTTGCGCCGTCAATAGCAACTGCTCCACCGACGCCCGCACCAATTGCGCCTTCTCCACCAACATCCGCTGCGTCATCTCTTCCACGTCGTCATATTCCGGATAATCTATGTTCACTTCGACCTGCGCCAAAGCATCTAAAATTTCCTGTCTTAAATTGCGAATCAGCCGCGACAAACTCCCGTCCATCTGTTGCAAAGCGACACCCATCGCGCGATCCGTCTTCGCACGAATCAAATCCATCACCGCTTCTGCTTGCGACAAATCAATCCGTCCATTCAAAAAAGCCCGTTTCGTAAATTCGCCAGGCTCCGCCAATTTCGCCCCATTTCGAAGCAATAATTGCAACACCCGATTCACCGAAACAATCCCACCATGCGCATTAATTTCGACCACATCTTCCCGAGTAAACGTCCGCGGGGCACGCATTACCGTCGCCATGACCTCCTCGATCGTCTCCTTCGTACTAGGATCGACGACATGTCCATAATGTATCGTATGACTCTCTACCTCGCCAAGCGGTTTTTGCGCACAAAAAATGCGATCCGCTATCTGAATCGCCTCATCACCACTCAAACGAATAATAGCAATGGCTCCCTCGCCCGGCGGTGTTGAGATCGCAGCAATTGTATCAAATTCCATTCTTTACCCTCACCTTCCTAGAAAAAATGCTCACAAAGAAGCCTGATTTCCTAATCGAATAAATTTTGGCACATGACCTGTGCATATCATCAACATTTGCTCCGCTTTCACCAAAGCTAATAATGATTGGTTTTATATAATTATCCGAAAATAGTTATCCACATCTCCAGATTTTCAATGATTTTAAAAATATCCTACCCTTTATTTTAACTTATCCACATGTGAATAACAATAGTTTCGGGTTAATTAATTTAGTTATCCCCATAAAATAACATACAAAAAAAAGCAATAAGCTTAGAATCAAACTTATTGCTCTGATTATTATTCCTCTGTTGTTTCATTTTCTGCAGATGTTTCTTCTATGCCAGGCACTTCACCATCAGAAGCTTCCTCATCCACAAACTCGTCCTCTTCTTCTTTCGGCACTTTTGCAACTGTCGCTACAAATTCGTCACCGTCCAGACGAATCAGTTTCACACCCATCGCGCTACGGCCAGTTTGAGAAATGTCACCAACCGAGAACCTGATCAAAACGCCACCGATAGTCATCAGCATCAAGTCTTCCTCACCAGTTACAGTTTTCAGAGCGACAAGATTTCCGTTCTTCTCCGTGATGTTGATGGTTTTAACACCCATACCACCACGATTACGAAGTGGGTACTGGCTCGCCAATGTTTGCTTACCATAGCCATTCTCCGTCACGACAAGCACTTTCTCGTCATCTTCCAAGATTTCCATCCCGACAACCTCATCATCTTCACGAAGACGAATACCGCGCACACCAGCCGCTGTACGACCCATAACGCGAATGTCAGTCTCCTCAAAGTAGATCGATTGACCAAATTTCGTTCCAATGATGATCTTCTTGCTACCGTCTGTCATTTGAACCGAAATCAATTCATCATTTTCACGAAGTTCCACAGCACGTAAACCACTTTGACGAATCTTCGCGAATTGCGTCAACGTACTACGTTTCACGACGCCGAGTTTCGTTGTAAAGAACAAATATTGATCATCCGTGAAGTCGCGCAGATTAATCACGGCATTCACTTTCTCCTGGCTCTCGATGCCAAGCAAGTTGATAATCGGAATTCCTTTTGCAGTACGGCTGTATTCCGGAATTTCATACCCTTTTGCACGATAAACTTTCCCCGTATTCGTAAAGAATAGCAACGTATCATGCGTACTCGTAGCTACAAGGTGCTCCACAAAATCATCTTCATGCGTGCCCATTCCTTGCACACCACGACCACCACGGCGCTGACTACGATAAGTCGAAAGCGGCAGACGCTTAATATAGCCCTTATTCGTAAGCGTAATCGCGACTTCCTCTTCAGGAATTAAATCCTCATCCTCCAAACTGACCAAATCACCCGCCAAAATTTCCGTACGACGTTTGTCCGCATACTTCTCTTTGATCTCCGTCAATTCCTCACGAATAATCTCCAAAATACGCTCATCGTCACCTAAAATGGCTTTTAGATCTGTAATAAGAGCCATCAAACTATTAAACTCATCCTCGATTTTATCGCGTTCCAAACCAGTTAAACGTTGCAAACGCATATCCAGAATCGCTTGCGCTTGTTTATCAGAAAGGCTAAATTGCGTCATCAAACCTTCTTTGGCAATATCTGCCGTTTTCGAAGCCCGAATTAATTTTATAACCGCATCGATATTATCAAGCGCGATCCGCAAACCTTCTAGAATATGCGCACGAGCCTCGGCTTTACGCAGTTCAAACTCCGTACGGCGACGGATAACGATTTTTTGATGCTCTAAGTAATGATATAAAATCTCTTTTAAATTCAACACTTTTGGATGGTTCGCAACAAGTGCCAACATATTAATACCAAAAGTTGTTTGGAGAGCTGTCATTTTATACAAATTATTAATAATAACGCTGGCACTGACATCACGACGAACCTCAATAACCATACGCATACCTGTACGGTCAGACTCATCATTAGCAGATGTAATACCATCAATTTTCTTCTCACGCGCAAGTTCTGCAATACGCTCTAGCAAACGCGCTTTATTCACTTGATATGGCAACTCCGTAATCACGATAGTCTCTTTACCATTACTCTTCGTTTCAATCTCCACACGAGCCCGAAGCGTGATCGAACCACGACCAGTTTCATAAGCACGGCGAATCCCAGAACGTCCCATAATCATCCCAGCAGTAGGGAAATCAGGACCAGGAATGTGCTCCATCAGCTCACGGATCTCGATATCAGGATTATTACTTAACGCAAGCACACCATCGATAACCTCACCAAGATGATGCGTTGGAATATTTGTCGCCATCCCAACCGCAATCCCTGACGAACCATTGACAAGCAAGTTAGGAAAACGAGCTGGCAAAATATTAGGTTCACGTTCCGAACCATCATAGTTATCAACATAATCGATGGTATCTTTATTAATATCACGCAAAAGCTCCATCGAAATTTTGGACATTCTAGCTTCCGTATAACGCATCGCAGCTGCCATATCTCCATCGACAGACCCGAAGTTCCCGTGCCCATCAACAAGCATATTACGATAACTAAAATCTTGCGCCATCCGAACCATCGTGAAATAAACCGCCGTATCACCATGCGGATGATACTTACCGATAACTTCACCGACAATACGCGCTGATTTCTTATAAGCCTTATCAGACGTCATACCAAGATCATTCATCGCATACAAAATCCGACGATGCACAGGTTTCAAGCCATCTCTAACATCTGGAAGAGCACGAGCCACAATAACACTCATTGCATAATCTAGAAAAGAAGTACGCATCTCTTTATTTAAATTGATTTCCGTCACTCTTGACTCTGGTGTTTCTGACATTTTTCAAGAAACCTCCTTCAAATTACAACCCATATAATATGTATTTCCCACAGTATTTCCCGGGAAATATTAATATTCTTTTATCTCTAAGCTCTTGCCTTGTTCTTGTCCCCCGACTTGAAACGGGAAACCTCAGCGCGTCAGCAAATGCTTAGCTGCTAGGCAAAGGCGAGTACCGGAGCGGAATGTACGACTTGTACATGAGCACTGGAACGGAGCCTTTAACGACGCGAGCGTTTGCTGGTGCGCTGAAAGACAGTTAGACGTCGAGGTTTTTAACGTACTGCGCATTCTCTTCAATAAATTTACGGCGCGGTTCCACATTATCACCCATAAGCGTTTCAAACGTTTCATCAGCCGCAATAGCATCATCAATATTCACTTGAAGTAATGTACGATGTTCAGGGTTCATTGTCGTGTCCCACAATTGTTCAGGATTCATCTCACCCAAACCTTTGTAGCGCTGAATACCATATTTCGTATCCGCGTCCAATGTCGCCAAATAGTCTTCCAACTGACCATCACTGTAAACATACTCCTGCGTTTTACCATGCTTGATTTGATAAAGTGGCGGTTGCGCGATATAAATATACCCAGCATCTACCAATGGACGCATATAACGATAGAAAAGCGTCAACAATAATGTCCGAATATGCGCACCATCAACATCCGCATCGGTCATAATAATTAATTTATGATAACGTGATTTCGCAACATCAAAATCACCGCCAAAACCAGTTCCCATTGCTGTAAAAATCGTCCGAATCTCTTCATTCGCTAAAATTTTATCCAAACGCGCTTTTTCTACGTTCAAAATTTTACCACGAATTGGAAGTATCGCTTGGAATAAACGATCACGTCCTTGCTTAGCCGAACCACCGGCAGAGTCACCCTCTACGATGTAAAGTTCGCTGATCGCAGGGTTCCTAGAAGAACAATCGGCAAGTTTACCAGGAAGACTCGAAATTTCTAAACCACTTGATTTACGCGCTACTTCACGCGCCCGTTTAGCTGCCAGACGCGCCCGGCTCGCCACAACGCCCTTATCAACGATTTTTCTAGCCACGGTAGGGTTTTCCATCAAGAACTTGTCTAAAGCTGCAGAGAATAGCTTATCCGTGATTGTACGCGCTTCGGAATTTCCTAACTTCGTTTTCGTTTGTCCTTCAAATTGTGGATCAGGATGTTTAATCGAAATGATCGCTGTCAAGCCTTCCCGCACATCTTCACCAGACAAGTTATCATCACTCTCTTTAAACAGCTTATTACGCCGCGCATAATCATTAATAACACGCGTCAGAGCCGTCTTAAAACCTGATTCATGTGTCCCACCTTCATACGTATGAATATTGTTCGCGAATGAAATCAAATTGCTCGAAAAGCCCGTATTGTATTGCATCGAAACTTCCACCATGATGCCATCACGTTCACCTTCAATGTAAATAGGATCTTCATGAATAACCTCTTTCGAACGGTTTAAATGCTCTACATAAGACTTAATTCCGCCTTCATAATGATAATCTTGGCGCTGCTCTTGACCCTCACGCTTATCCTCAATCGAAATTTGCAAACCACGGTTTAAGAAAGCAAGCTCTCTCGTACGCGTTCTAAGCGTATCATACTCAAAATCCGTCGTTTCTTTAAAAATTTCTGGATCCGGAGTAAAATGAACAATCGTTCCGCGATAATCAGAATCACCGCGTTCCTCCAAGTCCATTACAACATCCCCACGCTCAAAACGTTGGTAATACTGAGTGCCATCACGATGAACCTGTACCTCTAGATTCGTCGACAAAGCGTTCACGACAGAAGCACCAACACCGTGCAAACCACCAGAAACTTTGTAACCGCCACCGCCAAATTTACCGCCGGCATGTAGCACTGTGAAAATAACTTCTACCGTAGGACGTCCTACTTTTTCGTTAATCCCCGTTGGAATTCCACGACCATTATCTCGTACAGTGATGCTGTTATCTTTCTCAATTGTAATTTCAATTTCCGTACAAAATCCAGCGAGAGCCTCATCAATACTATTATCGACAATCTCCCAGACCAAATGATGTAGACCACGTTGACTAGTAGAACCAATATACATACCCGGTCTTTTACGAACAGCTTCCAGACCTTCTAAAACTTGAATCTGATCATCACTATATTCATTCGCATTCCCTTGCACATTCGTCATATTTTCCTCAGTCATCTAACATTCCACCGCACTTTCTTTATCCGTTTACAAAAATTATTTCCTAGTTACCGTACCTTTTTCCACCCAAAATGTTGTTGCATCGTTTAGCGTCGCATGGTCAATACCATCAATGCTTGTCGTTGTCACAAATGTCTGCACCTTGCCTTGAATCGCCGCTAACAAATGAGATTGCCTGAAATCATCGAGCTCACTAAGCACATCATCCAGCAACAAAACCGGGTATTCGCCAGTCTCCTCAAAAATCAAATCGATTTCTGCCAGTTTCACAGAAAGAGCCGTCGTGCGCTGCTGCCCTTGGGAGCCGAACACCTGCACGTTTTGATCATTGACATAAAAGAAGAGATCATCTCGGTGTGGTCCGATTAGCGTGACACCCCGATCGATTTCTCTTTGAGCGATAGATTCCATTTTCTTATATAAATTCGCTTGCCATTCCTCCGTATTCGAACCTTCCAGTTCCACCGATGGCTTGTATTCTAATTTCAAGTTCTCGAGTTCACGCGAGATTTCAAAATGGATCGGAACCGCGAATTGTTCCAACCTTTCGATAAAATCCGCTCGGCGCTTCGTTAATTTCACTGCAACTTCAATGAATTGCTCCGTCAAAATTTGCCACATTGTCGGATCTGATTTGCGCTTTATTTGTGCTTGCTTTAAAAAATGATTGCGTTGCTGCAAAATGCGTTGATATTGACTCAAATCATGCAGGTAAACCGGTTGCATTTGACCGATTTCCATATTGATAAAACGTCTTCTCACGCCCGGCGCGCCTTTTACGAGTGATAAGTCCTCAGGAGCGAACATAACCACGTTCAAATTACCGACATATTGGCTTAGCTTCTTCTGTTCTAAATGGTTTACTTTAGCCTTCTTGCCTTTTTGTGTCAGCGTAAGTTCTAGTGGCACAGAATGTCCATGTTTCTCGACTCGGCCTTCAATCTTGGCCGATTCAGCATCCCAACTAATGAAATCCTTATCATTCGTCGTCCGGTGCGATTTCGCAACTGCGAGCATTAAAATAGCTTCCAAAAGATTAGTCTTACCCTGCGCATTCTCGCCTAGAAAAAGATTGACCTTATTATCAAATGTCAATTCTTGCTCTTTGTAGTTACGAAATTGTCGCAATACTAAATTCTCTAAATGCATATAATCCCTTATCCTTCTTTGATCAGCCTTGTTGGATCTGGATTTTACCCTCACCAGGAACTAAGACTACATCGCCATTTCGTAACTTACGACCGCGACGATTATCTTCTTCTCCGTTTATATACACCATGTTCTCACTCAAAAATGCTTTCGCCATGCCGCCCGATGAAATGACATCCATCATTTGAAGCAGTTGCCCAAGTGTAATATATTCGGTATTGATTTTAATACTATCCGCCAATTTTTTCACGTCCAATCTTAATAAGCCCTATTCCTCTATTTTACTAGAAAATCCGACAGAATACAACGAAATTATTTATATATGCGTTTTTTAGCCAATTTTAGCAAAACTAATAGGGGGATATTATTTTGGCTTATAAATAAATATGGGGCTTCTCAGTGGATTTTTGTTCTTAAAGCACAAAACTTCTTTATTTTCCTTTTTCCATCCAGCATCTTTAAAACCGACCGACAAAAAGAGTTTCTTCGCGACCAGATTTTCTGGAGATACAGCAAGCTTCACTTCGATGCTCTCCGGATTTTTCACAAAAACAAAGTCCACCAGTTGCTCCAAAGCTCTGCGACCGATACCTTGATGTTGGTAATCTTTGTCGATCAAAAAACCAGAAATCCAATGATTATCTTTTGACTCATCTTCAAACGTATACAAAATAAAGCCAACCAGCTCATTTTCTGCGTAAATGCCATATGGATTGTAGACCAACTTGGAGTCATCTGGCTCGTCATCGATTCGAATTAATGAATCCGCAACAGAATCAACAAACACTTTTTGTTCCCGAAAAACGCTAATCTCTGAGGCTTTTTCCCACTTATCTAAAGGCAATTTTCTAATAATCATCTATTTTCTACTCCTTTATCTTCACTTTCTTACTTCCGCATCTCTTATTCTACTATAGTTCTTTCTTGATAACAGCTTTTCGCATCCAACGCCCTGATTTATAGCGCCATAAACCAAGCATCGTCGCACTTACCCAAGCCACTGGAGTTGCCCACCACAAGCCCATATATCCTAAAAATTGGGACAAAATAAAACCGATAGCAAGTCGCGATACCAATTCAAAAATTCCCATCCAAAGAGGCACAATCGCATCTCCAGTTCCACGCAACGTTTCCCGAACGACAAACAAAATCCCAACGACAACATAGAAAAGCGACACGATTTTCAAATAACCGGTACCAATCGATAAAGCTTCCGTCGCTGAACTATCGAGAAACAGTGTCAAAAACTGATGCGCAAAAATCTGTACTAATACAGTGATCGCCAAACTGACGATGGTTACGACTTTTATCCCGGACCAAAAGCCTTGTTTGACACGATCTATTTTTCCGGCACCCATATTTTGGCCAGCGAACATGGAGGAAGCTGCGCCGAACGCGATACCAGGTTGATACGTTAGCGAATCAATCCGACTCGCCGCCGTGTATGCTGCGACAACTGTTGCCCCGAAACTGTTAATCAAGCCTTGAATCGCCATATTTCCGATAGAAATAAACGACCCTTGCAGCGCAGAAGGAAACGCAATTCGGAAAATTTCTTTAAAAATAGCGCGATCAAAATGCATATCTTTCCTTTTCAGACGCATGTATGGAATTTTGCGATAGGCGTAAAAAATACAAAGGATTGCCGAAACGAGCTGACTAATAACGGTCGCCCAAGCAGCGCCAGCAACACCCATACCAAATCCAACGACGAAAAGAAAACTCAGCGCAATATTGAGTAACGACGAAATAATAAGAAAATAAAGTGGCGTAATTGAGTTTCCAAGTGCCCTTAAAATCGCCGAAACACCGTTATAAAGCCCCATTGGCAATATTCCAATAAACAATGTCGTCAGAAAAAGTACCGAGTCGCTCAATATTTCTGTAGGCGTTCCCATCAGTAGTAGCAATGGTTTGGCCAATAAAATACCGATGATGGTCAGAACAACAGACACCGAAATGATCATAATACTCGCCGTTGCAATCACTTGCTTTAATTTATGAAAATCCTGAAAACCGAAATATTGCGCAACAACAACCGAAACCCCGCTCATCAATCCAATAACTAGCGATAAAAAGAAAAAATTGAGCGCATTTGTCGCGCCCACAGCAGCCAGCGCGTTCACACCAACAAATTTTCCAACAATCATCGCATCGACCATCGTATAAAACTGCTGAAATAAATTTCCTAATAACATCGGCATCGCAAAGTAAAAAATCGTTCTCGTCGGATTTCCAGCGGTCATATCTTTAATCATATCCCCAAGGCCCCCTGCGTATTTTTGGCACAACAACAAAACCCGCCCAATTTTCACTGAGCAGGTAAAATAATATTTTAGTACGTACGAACTGGTGTGATCAGCTGTAAAATTTCGTTTGGATTTTCTGCATCTTTTGGTCGCAATACGAACGGACGCATAGTTCCAGAGAAAGAAATTTGAATATCAGCACCGTCAAAAGCCCGCAATGCATCCATCATGTACTTCCCGTTAAACGAAATTTTGATTTCCTCACCAGTGAAGCTTTGACTGAAAACTTTTTCCGAAACATTCCCGACTTCCGGAGAATTCGAGGAAACTTCGACTTGTCCATTTTCTAAAGTCATTAATTTAATCACATTGTTACGATTTTCACGCGCAAGTAGCGAGGCACGATCAATCGCTTGTAAAAATGATTTAGCATTAATTACTAAGTCTGATTTTGTTTCCGTTGGGATAAGTCGAGATGTATCAGGATAACTTCCTTCCAAAAGACGTGAGTAAAATAACAAATCTTTTAGTTTAAATAAAATCTGATTATTCGCGAGTACCATTTCGATAGAGTCCGTACCTTCATCCAGAATCTTATTTAACTCAGACAAACTTTTCCCTGGAATAACGATATTATATTCCTCGTCGATCTCGGTTGTGAGTGGAATTTCGCGTAATGCCAAACGATGACTATCCGTTGCAACTGCAGTAAGGACATTATTTTTGATCATCCAGTTAACACCCGTTAAAACAGGACGAACTTCAATCGCAGACACGGCAAAAACAGTTTGTCTAATAATATTTTTAAGCACAGAAATCGGAATTTGAATACTTTTACCCGCCGTAACCTCAGGCAATTTGGGATATTCCGCTGGATCAAGTCCAATCAAGTTAAACGATGCTTGTCCAGAGCGAATATTCGTTTGATAGTTAGTTGTTACTTCAAGCTCAACATTCTCATCAGGCAAACGACGAACAATATCACCAAAATAGCGAGCTTGTAGAACAATACTACCGAAATTCTCGACTTCCACTAGAATTTCATCATTTTCAATTAAAGGTATAAAAGCTTCGATCGAGATATCAGAATCACTACCAGTTAGTGTGACACCCTCATCATTTACAGTGATTTTAATCCCCGTCAAAATTGGAATAGTAGTCCTTGAAGAAATAGCACGCGTTACTTCGTTTACCGCTTGAACAAGACGATCGCGCTGAATGACAAATTTCATGAGAATTCCCCCATTTTTTAGTTTCTTTTTCTAAGTATAGCATTATATCAAAATATGTTTAATTAATTAATAAAAAATCGTAGTAATAGTAATAGGGCCTGTGGATTTGTGGATAAGTATATCTGAGCCTAGGTCGTATAAAGTTTTCCACATGTTGATAACTTGTTAGTAAGTATGTTCTAGTTATCCACATTATACACAGGTGTGGTGGATATTGTGGAGGCTCTTTTAAGTAGCATTTAGCTGATTTGAGGTGTGGATTGGATTTGTTCTATCCATGCTCTGCGCCTTTGGATCCCACTTCACGGGCTAGCTCCTCGAAATTTCCGGAGCTGAACGAGCCCATTCAGCTTTTCGTTCTTAAAATAGATTCTGTGGTTTATTCAAGTTTTTTTCAATCTCTGCTAAATCATTTTTCAGGTTTTGATCGATTTTCAGTAGCTGTGAGATTTTTTCGTGGGCGTGAATAACGGTTGTGTGGTCGCGACCACCGAATTCTTCGCCAATTTTAGGTAGGGAAGCGTCTGTTAACTCACGGGAAAGATACATCGCGATTTGTCTAGGATAGGCAATGCTTTTCGTCCGTTTTTTCGCTTTAAAATCTTCTAGGCGAACGTGGTAATAGGCGCCGACAGCTTCTTGGATATCCGGAATTCGGATCACGTGGGATTTCGAATTTGGAATGATATCTTTGAGGGCTTCGGCTGCAAGATTGGCGTTGATATCTTTATTAACAAGCGATGAATAGGCAACAACGCGTATAAGTGCGCCTTCTAGCTCTCGAATATTGGAGTCAATTTGATTCGCAATGTAGAGCATCACTTCATTTGGAATATCTAGTCCGTCAGCTTTGGCTTTTTTGCGTAAAATGGCGATCCGAGTTTCCAAATCAGGCGGTGTAATATCCGTAATCAGACCCCATTCAAAGCGCGAGCGTAAGCGATCTTCAAGTGTTGGAATTTCTTTTGGTGGGCGATCACTGGAAATAATAATCTGCTTTTGCTCATCATAAAGCGTGTTGAATGTGTGGAAAAATTCTTCCTGCGTTCCTTCTTTCCCAGCTAAAAATTGAATGTCATCGATTAGAAGAACGTCAACATTACGGTATTTATTGCGAAATTCTTCGGCTTTATTTTCTCGAATAGAGTTAATGAATTCATTTGTAAATTTTTCACTCGAAAGGTACATTACTTTGGCATTGGTTTTATGTTCTAAAACATAGTGACCAATCGCGTGCATTAAATGTGTTTTTCCGAGTCCAACGCCACCATAAATGAAGAGTGGATTATAGGCTTTTGCTGGTGCTTCGGCCACTGCCAGTGAGGCTGCGTGGGCAAAACGATTCCCTGAACCAATAACAAATGTATCAAATACATAACGTGGATTTAGCATATGTTTAGAGTTCTCTTCGTCCATTTCGTCCTCTAAATTACGCGGTTTTGGTGGAATATAATTATCAAATACTTCATCTTGCTCGCCATCGATAAATCGAACTTCGAAATTTTCCCCTGTGATTTCTTGTAGGATATTAGCGATAAATTGTGAATAACTTTTTTCAAGCCAGTCACGAACAAAATTATTAGGTGCCGTTACGATAAACGTGCTTCCTTCAAGAGAATGTGCGGTTGTTGATTTCATCCACGTATCGTAGCTAGGCTTACTCATATTTTGTTTGACGATTCGCAAGGTTTCATTCCATATGTCCTCCATTGTTTGCACAGTATTCCCCCCTTTTTATTAGACGTAAAAGTTATCCACAGTGATATAAAGCCGTGGATAAAGTTATACAGGGGTTGTTTAGAAGTTATCCACAAAGCAAAAGTTAACTGTGGATAAATAATGTTATCCCCAAATAATTTTCTATTCGACAATTGATATATTATCAGAAAAACAACACAATCGCAAGGGATTTCAAATTCTATCCACAAAATTATACAGTTGTTGAAAAAAGATGTCCACAGGATATGAGCTTGTGCATAACTTGTGAACTAGGACTGGATAAAAAAATACGAGCAAAATAGTTATCCACAAGCACCTGTGGTTAACTACCCCTAAATTGTGCATAACTTTTCAGGGAAAGCAGAAGTTATCCACAAAAAAGGAGCATTAAGCAGTTGAATCTGCGCTTACTGTGCTTATCCACAAAAATAAAGAAGTGGAGGTTTTTAGATAAAAAATTTTTAAATATAGGTATATATCGCTTTCGAAATATGGTATTATGGAAGATAGAGTTTTTATATTCTACTTTGTTATGAGGTATTATTGACAAATTCGATATATTTCTGTACAATGTCTAAGACTGTCTATACGAATGAATTTGTAATAGACCCTTTTTAGGAGGTGTAATTAATGAAAAGAACATACCAACCAAGCAAGCGTAAAAGAAAAAAAGTACATGGTTTCCGTCAACGTATGAGTTCTAAAAACGGACGTAGAGTTTTAGCTAGTCGTCGTCGTAAAGGAAGAAAAGTTTTATCTGCGTAGACCACTGAAAAAGACTCAGTGGTTTTTTTTACGTCAGAGTGAACCGTTAAGAGGTTGGGACAGGCCTAAATAAGTCTGAAGCATGGAGTAAGACGTATATTTGGCTTTACACAAATCGAACGCTTGCCGCCGATTTGTTAAGATGATGTCCTAACTTCTTAACAGGGGTGCATTTTGCGGACAAGATAATCTGATTAGAAGATGGAGATTTTATGAAAAAAGCATATCGTATCAAGAAAGATGATGAGTTTCAACGCGTATTTAAGAAAGGGAAGTCGTTTGCGAATCGTCAATTTGTCGTTTACATATTTAAAAGGGAAGATTTGACGCATTTTCGAATTGGGCTTTCTGTGAGTAAGAAAATTGGAAACGCTGTCGTGCGAAATCGTATTAAACGTTGCATCAGGCAAACCTTTCATGAGCTGAATGAGCAAGTTGCTCCAGGTTATGACTATATTATCATCGCCAGAAAACCGGCGGCCAATATGGATTTTCATGAGATTAAAAAAAGTTTGATGCATGTTTTGAAATTATCTAGAGTTTTGAAGCAGGGTCAGAAAAAGTAATTTTATGAGAAGAATACAGGCGGAGAGTGGAGGTAGCACTATTTGAAGAAGAAAATGCAATTGAAAAAGAAGTTACTCTTAGTAGGGTTGATGACGGGGCTGTTAGCAGTTTTAGCTGGGTGTGGTATTTCAACTGATCCAATCACATCGGAGTCATCAGGATTTTGGAGTCATTACATTGTCTATCCATTATCACAAGTAATCATCTGGTTCGCGGAGCTATTTGGTGGCAACTATGCAATGGGGATCATCATGACGACCGTTGTCATCAGACTTTTGATCATGCCTTTAATGATTAAACAACTGAAAAGCCAAAAAGCAATGACAGCAATGCAACCGCAAATTAAAGAACTACAAGAAAAATACAAATCAAAAGATAACGAAACGAAACAAAAATTACAGCAAGAAACTATGCGTTTATATCAAGAAAACAATGCAAATCCAATGATGGGTTGTTTGCCGTTATTGATCCAAATGCCGATCTTGCTTGGTTTCTATCAAGCGATTAGCCGGACAGCAGAGATCAAAACACAAGATTTCCTATGGATGACACTTGGCGATAAAGATCCGTATTTCGTTTTGCCGATTTTAGCCGCGTTGACGACGTTTGTATCTTCTAAATTGTCGATGATGGGCCAAACGCAGCAAAATAAATCAATGAACATGATTATCTATCTCATGCCGTTGATGATTCTTTTTGCAGGTATCAGTTTACCGTCAGCACTAGCGCTTTACTGGGTTGTCGGAAATATATTTACGATTTTCCAAACGATGTTAATTAATAATCCATTCAAGGCAAAACGCGAAGCTGCGGCTTTGGAAGAAGCTAAGAAGGAAGAAGAAAGACTTAAAAAGAAAGCAGCGACAATGCCTGCATCGAAAAAGGGAGGTAAGAAGAGAAAGTGAGAGATATAACTGCGCAAGGCCAAACCGTTGAAGAAGCAATTCAAAACGCGTTGAAGGACTTAGGCACAACGCGGGAAAAAGTAGACGTGGAAATCATGGATCCGGGTAAAAAAGGTATTTTCGGGATTGGTTCAAGGCTTGCGATGGTCAAGGTCATCGAAAAACATAACCAAATCGAGACTGCTGTCCAATACGTGACTGACGTGGCTACGAAAATGGGTGCGGAAGTATCCGTTGATGTCTCTGAACAAGGTAAAGAAGTCAGCATCCAAGTGTCAGGAAATAATCTAGGATTGTTGATTGGAAAACATGGTCAAACGTTAAATGCACTACAATATTTGACGCAACTGATCGCCAATAAGGATACAGACCAATATAAAAATGTGGTCGTAAATGTTGGGGATTACCGGGAACGTCGTTATGAAACATTGACCTTATTAGGTAAGAAAATGGCCGATAAGACAGTGAAGACGCGCCGAGTTGTTCATTTAGAGCCGATGCCTTCGTTTGAACGAAAAACAATTCATGCGATTTTGAGCGAAGATAAGCGTGTGGAAACACATTCAGAAGGTCGCGAACCATATCGTTATATTGTAATTAAACCTGTAAAAGGGTAAACAAAAAGAAGCTACTGCCGCATAGATTTGGCGAGGGTAGCTTCTTTTTGATATGTTTCACGTGAAACTTTATAATCTAGGATCGATATCGCGTTCTTGTTCTACTTCAAATAGTAGGTTTGCTGCAGTTTCATTGAATTTCTGATTGTTCGGTGTGATTTCTGACCAATTTATTTCTAATAATTTGGAAGCAAGTTGGGATTCTTTGATAGAGGTTCGAAGTTTTTTGTTGATGCTTTTTTGTTTTATTAGTTTGTCCAATTTATGTGGGAACTGGAAGTCATAACCGTATACGATGGACAAGTAGTCCATGTTGCGCACTTTCATGTATGGCGCGATGTGTGGTGTTACTTTTTCTGGTTTGATGACGACGCCTTCCATCTTATTAATTGTGGTGAGGTTGGCGAAATAGGCTTCGGCGATCGACAAGTAGTCGGGTTGCGTGAGATCTAGTTGCACAAATGTGTCATCGTTAAGGAATCTATACATCTCAGAAGTTGACCAAGCAGGGATTTGTTCAGTGCCGTCGTTGTAAATGATTTTGAGTAGGGCAAAGGCTTTGTAATCTAGTTCGGCGTCTGTCGCGTGAATTTCTAGTTGTTGTTTGTATGTCTGCAAAGCTTCTTGGTGTTGTGCCAATACCACACGGGTTTGTTTGATTTGGTTTAGTGGTTTGTAGTTTTGGTAGAGCCGCGAGCTGTATTTGTCGTTGAGTTCTTTTTTTGTTAGTTTGGTTTGATCGACCGCGAAATCAGTGGCATCATATTCGCTGATTAGCTGCGACAGAGCCTCATCAAAACCGTGTGCTTGCAAAAAGGAGAGCTCGGTGTGCAACGCGGTTTCCATCGGTTGGAATTGTTTTTCGATGAGTTCTTTGCCGAGCGCCTGCCAAGGAAGTAGTTCGCCGTCTAAGATGAGCATTTGGATATGATTTTGCTCCATGTATTCGCCAAATCGTGTGTGCAGTGATGCGTAAATCGGCGTTAAGTCAATATGAGTTATTTTGAAGCCATTTCGACTGACCGCAAAACTAGATTTTGTATTTTTATGCAGGTAGACGTTGCAGCGGGAGCCCATGTATTTTGGTTGTAGGACAACTTCGGATATGCCTTTTTCGGCGAAATAATGTAGTCCTTTTTCTAGCGATTCTAACGAGTTGGTTTCTAGGTCTTTAGGTGCAGGAGACATCGTTCCTGAGATAAAATTGATTTTGTTTTCGCCGATGAAATGAAGCCGACGCAATGATTCTGTGTCTAGATCGCGGATGGAAACATGCCGCTCGCGTTTGAAAAGCGTCGGTAATTCGCCAGCGAGTTGCTGATTTTCGGAGCGAACGGATTTGAAAAGGGGTTTGCGATAGTTTAGTGTGACCGCAGTTAATTCATTCCCATGCGCACAACCAGTGTCCAGATGAAGCTTATTCTTGATGCGGAATGCTTGTTTTGCAGCAACATGTCCGAAAATGTGGTATGGATAATTATTCACAGCATCGTTTTCCAAGAATGTCAGCTGCTCCTGCACAGGTCTTGTCCGATCAAGGTGGAAATTGCGCTGATGACGCATGGAGTTCCCGTCGAGTTTGCCAATATACTTATTCTGACACGGCGAGTGGGTGACATAAAAGGATGCTGTCTCATCACCAATATAATGATAGAAGGGCTGTGCTAATCGGAAAAGGTGTTCAAATTTCGCAAAAAGTTCAGGATCAGCGACTAAATCAGGAATGGAGTCGAAGTAATTATCGACAATTTCTTGATTTGCCCCTTTAATCTCGCCCAAAATGTATTTATGAACAAAGTTTTCATGATTTCCAAGTACGAATAGAAAGAATTGTTGATTTTCGTATAGAAATTCGGTAATTTCGCGAGTGTTTTTCCCTTTATCGATCCAGTCACCAACGAGAACCATTTTATGAGGGCTCTGTATGATTTTGCCGTTTTCGATTTGGCATCCTAATTTTTGCAAGAGTGTTTGTAGTTCGTTCGTGCATTCATGAACGTCGCCAATCATTGTGTAGGTCTCATTTGTTGGTAGAAGCGTATTTAAAAACGAGGCTTGGTTTGTGATCAGAATTTGATAGTCCGCCGTTTGTGTCGTAAAATTCTTTGCGCGAATACGATGGATGTGTTTGTAGTTTTCACGCGCGATATTCGGTAAAATTTCCTTTTTCAGACGTGTGACATGGTTACTGATAAGCTTTTTCGAACGCTCGCTTGTGTAGTAGTCATCACGATTTCGGTAGTCAAAAAGGATAATCTCGACATTGTAATTATTATTTTTCGCCGTTTCGCGGACTTTTTCACGAAAATCAGCGGTTAGTCCAGTTGTATCTAAAACAACAAATTCGGCGTTGATTGGGAATTTTGTGACCAAATCTAGTTTTTTGAACAGCATTTCGAACGTTTGATCACTTGCTTCGAGCATGATTTGAGCATATTTATCGTAGTCTTTACCTAGCATCTCTTGGCGAATTGCATCAGAAGATAGATATTGGACGTTCGCATGAAAATTTTTGTCGGGTTCAGAAAATTGGAGTTGTGGTATCAGAATTTCATTTGCAAAAGTGGTTTTTCCGCATTCTGTTGGGCCGACGAGCATGAAAATTGTGTGGAGTTGTGTTTTTAGTTCCATATTAATCCTCCTTTTTCCTTAAAAGCGCGCTTTGCGTAGTATGAATACCGTTCACTGCATCACCAATTGCTTGAAATTCCACTGTGACTTTACTATTATCGATCGTTTCGGTAAGCCATTCTTGGAATTCCTCGGTACTCATTTCCCAATCGTGGTCATCGTGACGGAAGCCCTCCAAACCATAAAAGGAATTAAACTCACTGTTTGGCGTCGTGATAATACACGTATCAAAATCGATATTTTCGATGATTTTACGGATCATTTTTTTTGCCATTTTGGTAGGCATGTGTTCAATGACTTCCGTCAAAATAACATCGACCTTTTCAGTTGGGGCATTTTCCAAGAATGCTTCTAAGGAGGAGTAGGTGATAATGTTATCAAGCTCTTTTTTCGCCGCTTTTTTATTGGTCAAAAGGAGCATTTCGGGATCAATATCGATTGCGTAATAATCAAGTTTTGTTTTTTCAGCAAATGGAATGGCATAAAAGCCTTCGCCGCAACCAATATCGACAATAATTTTATTAAAATTCAGCTGACTCGCGATGAAATTCCGTCTTTGAACCGCCGTACCACCAAAATCGAACTGAATATCGTAACGGTCGGTAGCTTCCAGTTCTGATTTGAATTGACTGAACAGTTTGCGAGTCGTTAAGAAATGATGCGCAAAAAGGTTACGAATATAGAACGGTGGATCTGTGATTTGTACACTTTTGATGTATTTCTTCAGTAAATCGTCCGTAATATCCAAATATTCGCGACTGAAACCAGCGAAAAATAGGCAAAATAGATTGGAAATATGAATCAAATCGTAGAGACTAGATTTTGTGGAGATCGTCACCGCCCAGTTAGAATCGGAAAGGTGCGTTACTTCGAATGTGTAGTCTGGCATATATTTTTGGAAAAACTCGATATAGTGGACACGGCGAATGTAGAGCATATTAATATGAAACTCGTGTGTGAAACCTGCTTGATCGCGCGGATCTCTTTCTTTTAAAGAGAAAAACTCACTCAGAGCATTTAATGGGAAAATATTCGAATTATAGCGAGATAGATTGAGATATTCAAAATTTTCATCACGGTACTTCTTATAGGAAATATCATTATCAGCGTCTTTGAAATAAACGTTGTAGGTATCTTGTGGGGAATACCAGCCGTGTGCGACGCCTTTACGCATTTGTCTTAAGATCATGCCTGAGTCGGGATTCTTCTTTATTAGAAAGGAGAAATCAGGATTTGTCGATTTTACTTGGATAATTGCCATTTTTAAATCTCCTTTTCGCAAGGTATTGACGTTTCACGTGGAACATCTCTATGCTACTACGTTAAGGTAAGCGCTTCTTTTTGTCAATACCATTAAATTTGCATCATTTGTGCATTTTATTACAAAAATAAAGGTTTACAAATGACCCATTTCGAGGTATATATAGTAAGTGCGAAAAAAATTCAAAAGGAGGAGAACACATGAGTAAGAAATTATTTGCTGAATTTATTGGAACTTTTGTTTTGGTCTTATTCGGCACAGGTACCGCAGTTTTAGGCGGTGGAATTGAAGGGATTGGGACGCTTGGAATCGCGATGGCATTTGGTTTGTCAATCGTTGCGATGGCGTACAGCATTGGAACTATTTCTGGATGTCACGTGAATCCAGCTGTTTCCGTTGCGATGTTTTTAAACAAGAGAATTTCAGGTAGCGAGTTAGTTGGATACATTGTGGCGCAAGTAGCTGGTGCGATTGTTGGTTCCGTTACATTGCTTTCATTCTTAAATCTTTCTGACATGTCTACTAAAAACTTAGGTCAAAATGGATTTGGAAATATCGGTGCAGGCGGCGCATTCTTAGTAGAAGCAATCTTAACTTTCGTATTTGTATTAGTTATTATCGTCGTTACTGGTAAAAAAGGAAATCCTGCTTTTGCTGGTTTAGTTATCGGCTTGACTTTAGTTTTAATTCACTTACTAGGCATTCCGTTGACAGGAACTTCTGTTAACCCGGCTCGTAGTATCGGTCCAGCTCTATTTGCTGGCGGTGAAGCTTTATCTCAATTGTGGGTGTTCATTGTAGCGCCTATCGTTGGTGGTTTAGTGGCTGCGATTGTTGGTAAATTTGCAATGGATAGTGAAAAATAAAATCTTATTTTAGGGTATGGTAATGGCTATAACTGTTATCATATCTTTTTTTATGATATAGTTGTCATGACAATTAAATGTAGGGAGGGGAATCGCGATGCGGGGATTTTATGAGGATGTGGCGTTTCGGACGAATGTAGTGGCTAAGAAAACAAGCCTTCACTTGCAGCACGGTTTGGAGCGGTTTGATGTGACACCGGAACAGTGGTCTGTTTTGAATGTGGTGGATCAGAAGGCGCCAATTTCGCAACGACATATAGCAGCGTTCACAGAAAAGGACGCTCCGACTGTTAATCGAATTATCGATGTGCTCATTCGAAAAAATTTAATGACAAAGGCAATAGATGCACAGGATCGGCGAATTACATCGCTAGCTTTATCGACAGAAGGTAAACAAAAAGTACAACTGATTCGGAATGTGGTGGAGGAGACGTGCACCCACTTCTATCGGGGGATAGCGGATACGGAGCTAGAAGTCTACTTGGATATCTTGGCACGTATTGAAAATAATTTAGAGTGAGAAGGGATTTTTTGAAGGCGAAATTATGGACGAAAGATTATGTGATATTATTGATCTCCAGCTTATTTTTATATATTGGATTTCAGATTTTTATGCCAACGCTACCTGCGCAAATTATTAAATTAGGTGGTACGGAGACCCAGGCGAGTTTAGCGGTGGGCTTATTTTCGTTGGTCGCTTTGTTCATGCGAGTGATTGCGGGAGGGCTAAATGATCGTTTTGGTGCGAAAATCATGATTTTGGTCGGGTTCTTTGTGTTGATTGCGGTGACGGTGAATTTTTATTGGTCAACGGTAGTCTCGGCATTATTGGTGTTACGGCTATTTCATGGTGTCGGTTGGGGGATTACGACGACCTCGATTGCGACGGGGGTTTCGACGTTAGTGCCACCGAATCGGACGGGAGAAGGTATTGGTTTTTATGGATTGACGACGGCGCTTGGAATGTCGCTAGCGCCGATTATTGCGATTATTTTGATGAACCAGTTTTCATTTAATTTTTTGATTGGGTTTTCGATCGTATTGATGGTATTGGTTTTTCTGTTGGTGACACGGTTGAAAATGCCGAAACAAGCGATAGTCGTGAAGCATAAGATGCAGTTATTTGATAAGGGCGCATTGCTACCAGCGCTGCTCTGTATGCTGATGGTTTTTCCATTAGGTGGTATTCAGACATTTATGATGATTTATGGATTGGAATTACACGTGCAGATGGTCTGGATTTTCTTTGTTGGTCAGGCGATTATGGTGTTGGTAAGTAGGCTTTTTGCGGGACGATTGTATGATTTGAAGGGGCATCGGGTGGTTATTCTTCCAGGAGTCGTGTTGATGGGCCTTGGATTGTGGTGGTTGTCGCTAGCAACGGGAGCTTGGAGTTTATTTGGATCTTCATTGTTTTTCGGTCTTGGCTACGGAATGGTTCAGCCGTCGTTGCAAGCTTTAGCAGTGGATCGTGCGGCACCTGATAAAAAGGGGATTGCGAATGGGACATTTTTATCGGGGATGGATGTTGGGATGGCGCTTGGGAGCTTTGGACTTAGCTTTATCGCGACGCATTATAATTATGCGATGATGTATCGTTGGTCTATTGTTACGCTAGTGATTTTTCTGGTGATTTATTTGATTGTTTTTCGGACGAAGCGATTATTACCCGGGAAATAATGCGAGGATTTATTTTTTCGGGAAAAGTTTTTAAAAGAATACTAGAAAGTCAGTCTCAAGGTTTTTAGCCAAATGGGGACGCTTTCTTGGTGTTTTTTAATAAAAACCCGCAGAATAAGTTAAATTTGTCTGAAAATATTCGTATTTTCTGATATAATATATCCAAGTGTTAGGAGTAAGTATTCTTTCTTGGGTTTGATTAGACTGGAAATGGGAATGAGATACATATGTGAACTCCAAAATAGGCTTTTCGCAATACTTGTAATGCTTGTCACAGTTTTTGTATTAAGACCAGATGTGAGAAATCGAAGTTGTAGGTTGGAAATACGATTGGAACAGGAGAGATGTTGTGTGGAAAGAGCGTATAATTTTTCAGCAGGGCCTGCGATTTTGCCCGTACCGGTTTTAGAAAAGGTGCAGAAGGAGCTATTATCGTACAAAGGTTCAGGAATGTCAGTAATGGAATTAAGTCATCGGTCAGATTTATTTGAGGAAATCCTTGGGGACGCAGAGTCACTATTGCGTGAATTAATGCACATTCCCGAAAATTACAAAATTTTATTCTTACAAGGTGGGGCCAGTCTACAATTCACCATGATACCGATGAATTTGATGGCTGGTAAGAAGGCTTATTTTGTCAACACTGGCTCGTGGTCTGAAAAAGCGATGGAAGAAGCGGCTAAGATTGGTGATATTGAAGTGCTGGCGTCATCTAAAGACAAGAATTTCAGCTATATTCCCGAGATACCGCGCGTGCCATCCGACGCGGCTTATTTGCACATCACAACGAATAACACCATCGAAGGTACTGCTATTTTTACGCCTCCTGAAACTGGTGATGTGCCACTTGTTGCGGACATGTCTTCCAATATTTTGTCGAGTGTGTATGATGTGAACAAGTTTGGCCTGATTTATGCGGGTGCACAGAAGAACATTGGTCCTGCAGGGCTTACGATCGTTATTGTTCGTGAGGATCTGATCGGGAACGTAGCTGGTTTGCCGGCGATGCTTGATTATGCGGTACAAGCGAAGAATGGTTCAATGTATAATACACCAGCGACATTTGCGATTTATGTGGCAAAGTTGGTTTTTGAATGGATTAAGGAGCAAGGTGGCGTGGCGGGAATCGAAGCGCTTAATAGGAAGAAAGCGGCTCTTTTATATGATTATTTGGACGCGTCTTCGATGTTTTCATCTCCTGTAAATAAGGCGGATCGTTCGCTAACGAATGTACCGTTTATGACGGGGTCACCTGATTTAGATAAATTATTTATTAAAGAAGCGGAAGGACTTCATTTTGAAAATTTGAAGGGACACCGCTCGGTTGGTGGTATGCGTGCCAGTATTTACAATGCTTTTCCATATGCGGGTGTCGAAGCGCTGACTGCTCTGATGGAAAAATTTGTTGCGACTCATAAAGGGGGAGAGATCCATGTTTAATATTCAGACTTTCAATGCGATTGCGAAAGAAGGATTACGTAAGTTCGATGTGGAAAAATACTTAATTGATGGGAATCAAGCGCCAGATGGTATTTTACTGCGAAGTTATGATCTACATGATTTTGAGTTTCCTGATAGTGTGAAAGCTGTGGCAAGAGCGGGTGCGGGAGTGAATAATATCCCTGTTGAGGCTTGTGCGGATAAGGGAATCGTGGTTTTTAATACACCTGGTGCGAATGCAAACGCGGTGAAAGAGCTGGTATTGGCGAGTCTATTTATGGGTGCACGGCCGATTTTGGAAGGCTCAGAGTGGGTGAAGACACTTGATGGTTCTGATATTGAGAAGAAAGTCGAAGCTGGGAAGAAGCGGTTTGCTGGGACGGAACTTGCTGGGAAGCGTTTAGGTATCATCGGTTTGGGCGCGATTGGTGCGCTTGTTGCGAATGACGCTTCGGCGCTCGGCATGGAAGTTGTCGGTTACGATCCTTACGTTTCGGTGGATACGGCGTGGCGGATTTCGAAAGAGGTGGAGCGTGCGATGACGCTCGAAGAAGTATTGGCGACATGTGATTATTTGACGGTTCATGTGCCGCTAAAGGATAATACGGCGGGCATGTTCAATCGGGAAACGTTGCAATTGCTGAAACCTGACGCGGTCTTACTTAATTTTTCGCGTGGGGAATTGGTGGACGAGAATGCGATGATTGAAGGGCTGAATGCTGGGCAGTTGCGCATGTACATTACTGATTTTGCGACGGAAGCTTTTGTGAAACATCCCAATGTTGAAGTGTTACCTCATCTAGGAGCTTCGACGGAAGAAGCCGAAACCAACTGTGCCAAAATGGCAGCGAAGGAACTGGCGTCTTTTTTAGAAACAGGTAGTATTAAGAATTCGGTGAACTTTCCAAATGTGGAGATGCCTTATAATGGCCATCCACGCTTGGCGGTTTTCCATCACAATGTGCCGAATATGGTTGGGCAGGTTACGACGGAACTCGCGAATGGTTCGATCAATATTTTGGATATGACCAATCGCAGTAAGGGCGATTACGCTTATACACTGATTGACATGGAAAAAGCGGCGCAAGGGAACTTATCGTTGGTTGAGGAGCGTCTGAACGCGATTCCTGGTGTGATTCGTGTGCGTGCGATTGAACCTGCTGGAGTTACGGCTTACTAAGATAAAATGAATAGCTGCGATGGGATTTCTGTCGTGGCTATTTTTATAAAATAAGGAGGGATTTTTTGTGGTTAAAATTAGGGCTTTTAAGGCGATTAGACCAAGTGCGAAGGAAGCGGTTTATGTGGCTTCGTTGCCGTATGATGTGTTGAATACGGAGGAGGCGCGGAAACTCGGGGATGCAAATCCGATGTCGTTTTTACATATTGATAAGGCGGAGATTGATTTGGCGCCAGATGTGTCACCGTATGATGCGTCGGTTTACGAGCAGGCCGCGTCGAATCTGGCAGAGTTCCAGGAAAAGGGATGGCTTGCGAAAGATGCGAAACCGGAACTTTATTTGTATCAGTTAGTAATGAACGGGCGACCGCAGACGGGGCTTGTGACGTGTACAGCGATTGATGATTATGTCAGTGGCGCGATTAAAAAGCATGAATTGACGCGTGAGGAGAAGGAGCTGGATCGGATTCGCCATGTGGATGTGACGGACGCGAATACGAGCCCGATTTTCTTGACGTATCGGTCGGATGAGCTGGTGAACGATGTCGTGGATGCGTGGATTGGTAGTCATAAGCCAGTTTACAATTTCAAGAGTTTTCATGATGTGACGCATCGGATTTGGGCGGTGGACGATGCGGATGTGGTTCGCGTGCTTACGAAGGCGTTTGAGACGATCCCTGCGCTTTATATCGCGGATGGGCATCATCGTACGGAATCGGCGGTTAAGGTCGGCCTGAAGCGTCGCGAGGAGTTCCCTGATGCTAGTGCAGACGCAGAGTTCAATTTCTTCCTATCCGTGCTATTCCCGCAAGACCAGCTGGAGATTCTCGATTATAACCGTGTTGTCGACGTACCGATCGCAGCTGATTTTCTAGACCAAATTGCTATAAAATTTGATGTTGAAAAGGTCGGGAAGGAAGCGTATAAACCAGCGAAACCGAATACGTTTGGTATGTATCTAGATGGTTCGTGGTACGGTTTGAAAGTGAAACGAGAGTTCGCTGGTGACGGTGTGATTGCGAGTCTTGACGTGTCTATTTTGGCCGATCAGGTGCTCACGCCACTGTTTGGAATCGAGGATATTCGTCGCGATGACCGGATTAATTTTGTCGGTGGGATTCGTGGGTTGGCGGAATTAGAGCAGTTAGTCGATGCAGGAAAATACACTGTAGCGTTCTCGATGTATCCGCCAACGATGGATAATTTGCTGGATGTAGCGGATGCTGGTGAGATCATGCCTCCAAAGTCGACGTGGTTTGAGCCGAAGCTGTTGAGTGGATTGTTTGTACATGATTTGGAGAGTAAATAGATAAAAACTGGTTCCATCACATTTCAGGTGTGCAATGGAACCAGTTTTTTGATGTTTCACGTGAAACATTACGCTGGAAATCGAAACTTCGGCGCCGCTCAGTGTTCAAACCTGCAGATGTATACTGGCAACCTCAAAAATAGAATAGCATCCAAGAACCTTTATTTCAACTTTTACGGTGTTAGGGTTGTGTGTTATACTTTTTAAAAACGGGTAGCTAGAAAGGGACGTATATGTATGACTAAAAAAACTGATCAGGATGTTATGAGAGAAAACAATAAGAAATTAGTATTAAAAACTCTATTTAATGCTGGTCAGACATCAAGAAGTTCGATTGCCAGTGCGATTCATTTGCAAAAATCCACGGTATCTTCTATCGTTCGCGAATTACATGAGGAAGGTCTGATTGAAGAGCTTGGCATCGGTGAGTCTTCCCACACAGGCGGACGTAGACCGAATTTGATTCAATTTAATTATCGGTATGGTTATGTCTTGGCTTTCGATATGGGAGCGAGGCATTTAAGGTATTCGGTGAATTATTTGAATGGTGAGGTGATTCAAAAAGAGTCGCTTCGCTTAACCGGCCGCAATATAAAAGACGTTTTTCAGATGATGCGGGAAGTTATTTCTGGTTTAAAGGCGTTCGATACGATGAAAGGGCTGCTAGGTATTGCGGTATCGACACATGCTCCTGTTCACAAGAATGAGATTCGATATAGTCCATTTTTAGAGCTCGATTCTTTTTCATTGTTAACTGCATTGGAAGAAATTGTTGATGTACCGATCGAGTTTGAGAATGAGGCCAATTTAACCGCAATTTCGATTCGCGATTTTTGGTATTATTCCGGTGAGGAGCCGCTTCAGAACTTGTTGGCGCTGAATATTCATAACGGTATCGGCGTTGGCACGATCATTAACGAGCAGCTTTACTACGGCGTGCAGGGGCTAGCTGGCGAAATCGGTCGTTCGGTCATCTGCAAGGATAAACAAGTATATCGATTGGAAGAGTTATACTCCGAAAAAGCAATTATGGAAAAAATCGCAAAGCATGAAAATAAGCCAGAATTGACGGTAGACGAATTTGCCGCATTGATAAAAAAGAAAGATGTCTTTGTTTTGGAGGTTGTCGATGAATGGATCACGGCGATTGCGCAAATTACTTATAATTTGGTGCAATACAGCGCGCCAGAAGCTGTCTTTCTTTCATCGCGGTCCTTATCGCAATTTCCAGATTTGTTAGACCGCATTTCCGAGGAGTATCAGGCGCTCGATCCGTTAGGAGAAACGCGGATTGAATTCACACCACATGATATTTACGACTCCTCCCTGCTCGGCGGTGTCGCCCTTATTTCGCGACAAGTTTTAGGACTAGAATCGCAAGACCTCATTTTTAAAAAGTGATACATGTTGAATAGGATGGAACACTTGGGGATCTTTAACTCCACTTATGTTCCATCCTTGTGATTACTAGCCTATCATTGTACCCTTCCTTCTGAAGATTAAGTTATTTTAGAACAATAGATCTTCTTCAAATTTTCTTTTAATCTATTGTTGTAAAATAATATTATCTCCATGAGCTCGTCACAGTTCCTGAGTAGTAGCAAATGGTCCCTGCCCTTGTGTAATTTATTCTTACCAGTTTAAGATACCCAGTATAGCGGTTCCCATAACTAGTGGTTGTGAAATGTCTCATTGTTGGACCAGTACCCCCCGTATAGCTTTGGGAAATCGTCATCGTCATACTACTTGAACCTGTTGATGCCTGCGGTGATGGTGACACCTTACCTAAAAATCCAAAAAAGCCAAGTGACAAAACAAATACTAAACCGAGCTTCATACTTAATTTTTCCATTATTCATCGCGTCCTTTCCAAATTACCAAATGTGTGAGTATCCTGGACTGATAAAATTAATAATCGTTCGCTATGTGTTAGCGTTCCTCTTCTACTAAGATAATATACTTAAATTTCTATCGATATAAGTACCCCGAATAATCTGATAAATTTCCGCTAGCTGCACGATACATGTAGCCTGTCTTATAGACATACCCTTTGTACACATACCCATTCTGCGTAATCGTTGCATACATTCTCCCTGGCCCAGATCCTGAACTAAACTTAAAGGACTGCGTATGCTTTATTGATGTTGCCACAGCCACCATAACGTTAGGAGTATTTCCAATTACACCCGCTCCTGTGAAACTAAATGTAAGAGCGCATATGGCGCTAAAAGCTACTAGTAATTTTTTTATTTGTGATCCCTCCTTTTCATTAGTATTAATTATAACATGTAAGCGCTGGTTAATTTGTGTCTAAATTATTAACATTTTCCTTTAAAAGCATTTATTCTATGTAAATTATCCTTCCTTCCCACGATCTTTTTGGAATATTGACGACTTTTTAATGCTCATTTCGTTTCTCGCTATTTATGGCTTATATAGAATCCATTCCAAAATACTCAGCTCTATATAAAAAACTTCAGCATTCCTATAGATTAAAAGAGGTATAAGCTATGAATTCTCCCTAGCTTGTACCTTGATTTTTCGCTCCAATAGTTGACATAGTGCAATGGCAAACTTTTGTCAGATAAAATTTATAAGGTGTTGCGGGATTTAGCCTGTAACACTTTTGTTTTCGAGAGATCTCGTGATACGAAAACTAGTCGGACTTTGGTAATTCAATGCACGATGGAGACGAATACGATTCCACCGAACGAAAAGGAAGGATTCCCAGGTATTTGTCTGGCTCAATTGTGGCGTATTTGATAGAAAGCGCAAAGGATGCTACAGACTAAAAAAGAGGCATAGACCCCAGAACATGGAAGGGAATCTGCACCTCTTCTGCATGTAGAAGGAGATGAAGGGGAGCGCGCATCCACAATCTAGTCCCACTAGATCGATGACTCGCGTAGAACATCTCATTCTATTAGCCAAACTCACATGTGTTCTTTAAACACACCTTTATTATAGCATAGGTGTGTCTAGGGAGTCCGTGACATAAAAGCAAATTTTTCATTACTTACAGCCGTGTAGAAAGCGCTTGCTCTTGTTTTTTCAGATAAGATTATCTCTGGACAATGTTTTAAACGGATGCTTCGATTACTAATCAATTTTCAACATGCTGGAGACACCTTGAAAATTCTGTATGAAAAAGGGGTACCATTTCAACTTTAGTCTACCAGAGCACATATTGCTTGTTAGTAGATGTCGGATGTACTACAATATAAATATATATTTCCATTAAAAAGATATCTAGAAGGAGGTTTATAATGAAACACATTAAAAAAGAGTTTATGCTTGATTGCGGACCTGAAGAGGCTTGGCAATTAGTTGTTGATCGCAGTAAGTATGAAAAATGGGCAGCTGCTTTCCATGAAGGATCGACCTACACTGGTGATATGGGACTTAATAAAACCGTTAACTTTGTTGATGCGGAGGGAAATGGTTTGGTTTCTAAAGTAGTCGTGTTTGAACCAGAAAAAGAAATCAAATTCGCATTTTTAGGTGAAATCAATGATGGGAAATATGTTGAGGTTGCTGCATTTGCAGATATGCTAGAACACTATATATTTGAACCAGTAGATAGCCAGACAAGGATGCTTGTGGATGTTGCAATGGATGATAAATATTATGACATGATGAATGAAATGTGGGACCGAGCGGGTACTGAGCTTGTGAAGTTGAGTAAGTAGTAGAAAAAGCTTGTATATTTTAGATAATGGTGTTAAAACTTACGGGTTTTGGCACCATTTTTAATTTTTAGAGTTCGAAAAAAGGGAGTGGAACAAATGGCTAGAAAATGAGCATCCTTATTGGAGTGTCTTGATAATAGCTATTGTAAATGGTGACTTTATGGAAACGGCGATTTATGGAATATTATTTTATAACATTTTGATGTTGTTAAGTGCTAAGAGAAGAGTAAAAAAAAATAAAGAAAAGTTGGTGAAACGATCAAAGTAAATGTAAAGAAAGAGAGCGTGCTGAAAAAGAGACGCTCATTCTTTGTATATGTAGTGTCAAAAAGCATGCTTTTTGACACATGTGAAAAGGAACGAAAATCTAGTGTCAAAGTATCTGAAAATGGATTTTGAAACATGTAATAGTAAGAGACACTTTTTGACATAGGAGATATATGGATATAGAGGAGGTTTATGTTATAATGTAGCTAGATTATTGAATAAAGCGGATACATTATAGGGGAGAAGTGGTTTTAATCATGAATGAAATAATATGCCCTTATTGTGGAGGTTATACTAATAGTATCTATTACATTAGGAAAGGCTGAAATTAATTTGATAAAAATAAAAGATGAGGTAATTTCTCTTATCAATAGCAAACGTGAAGATGATTATTGGGATTTTAAACAATGTTTTCATGATAACAAAGCTGATTTGTTGCATGATATTATTTGTATGGCAAACAACAGAAGTAATCATGATGGATATATTATTTTTGGTGTTGAGGATAAAACATTTAATGTTTTAGGCGTAAAAGAAGATATTAATAGAAAAAATCAGCAAAATATTATCGATTTTCTAAAAGAGAAGCCTTTTTCAATGAATATTCGGCCTAAAATACAATTAGTCACATTTGAGATTGAAAAGAATGAAATTGATGTTCTCATTGTACACAATACAACTGATACCCCATATTATTTAGTTAATGATTATAAAGAGCAAAGCAGGAATGTAAGAGCAAATTACATCTACACACGAGTAGGCGATACTAATACCGATATTAATAGAAGCGCTGATAGCAATCATGTTGAGTACCTTTGGAAAAAAAGATTTGGACTTCACTTGTCTCCTTTCGAGAAACTAAGGTATCACTTACAGGAAAAAGATAGTTGGTCAGGTTCTGAGAGCATCTGTTACCATAATTTATATCCAGAATATACACTTTCAGAAATGGGTGACGAAGATAACCACCGTGCTGAGTTTTACGCATATGCCATGACAAATGAATCTACTTCCTATGGAATGATTAGTGCTAATTATTTTGGAACAACTCTTTATAGTAGGCAAACAGTTTCTTTAGACAGTGGTAGGTATACTACTGTGGTTCCTGAATGGGGATTTATTCACTACGATAAATATCATCAAACTTTTGATCCTTTCAAATATTTTATCAAAGACAGTATATCATATGATTTACATTTATTTTTGTTGAATGAAAAAAGTGAAGAAGCACTTTGTGCATACAAATCATTCATGGAAATAGTTCTTCTTTTTGAAAACAAGAAAGAAAAAGATGATTTCATTTGTTATATTGAAAGTAATTTAGAATCACTTAAAAATAACATTGCTATTTTGGGAGATTGTTATGATTACCTTCCACTCAACTCCCCTGAAAAAGAACAAGTTATTAGACGTTTGAGAGTTGGAATAGTGCTAAAAAAAATGCAGCATCAATTTGATAAAATAAGATTGGAGAATAAATGAAAAAAAATATCGAAGATAAGCATATAGACCTGCATAACCCTTTAGATAAAAAAGTATTAGAATTACAAACAAAATTTGATAATGCGTTAGATTTACAGGACATTGAAAATTTAGAAATTATATTAGAAGAAACACTACAAACACTTTCTTCCGTAAATCTAAATAGTATTTCTAAGGCTTCACTATATTATTCAATTGCAACAACCCATGGAGATTTAGAGATGTATTCTAAAAAGTATCAAACCGAAGAAAATCAGGAAAAGCAAATTTTTTACTTTAGAAAAAGTTTGGATTCTATTAATGAATTCGGTATTTCTGATCCCAAAAATCCTTATTATTTAGGATTCAAATTAAATCTATATACTAATTACGCAAACTCCTTGAGTCGTATTGGTAGAACAATCGAAGCCATTAAATACTTTCAAAAAGCTTTAGATATTAACCCGAAATTTGGAATGGCACTTGGAAATAGTGGGATAGCATATATATCTTATGCCAATATTATGAGTGATACTAATCACGCGAATATTTTTCACCATGTAGCCTATAAATTGCTTAAAAACACTTTAAGCAATGAAGCAAATCTACACTCTCAAGCGAAACAATATTTTGCATATTATCTATCTTTATATGATGATGATTTCAAGGAAAAATTTTTGGAAACTGAACTCAATTTTGATTCGTTCTCTCTTGGAGAAACAGAGGATGAAGTTGATTATCGGACATGGATACTTCACAATCACCTCTACTTAAATCCAATGAATGATTTGCCGTTTATTGACAGCTTTGTTGCTACGGACATTTTACATTTACCAAGTATGAGAATGAAGATTAGTGGTGGAGTAAACTATAAATTTCACTCTATGTTCAACAATTTGAAGCAAGAATTTATTTCAGCAAGATTTAATTTCTTTGAGTGCACTCAATTAGAAAATGATACACACTATGCAGACAAGGAAACTCATATACTAAATACATTAGACTATACTTCATTTTCAATACGACAAGAAAAACTAAAACTATCTTACCGTTCTTTATATTCTCTTTTTGATAAAGTCGCTTATTTTTTAAATGAATACTTTGATTTGGGTATAAAAGAAAGAGATATTAATTTCCGAAGCATTTGGAAAGAGAAAAAAACAGGACGAAATGGATATGATTATAGAAATATATTGCCTCTCGAAAAGAATCGTGCGCTAAGAGGTATTTACTGGTTGTTTAAAGATTTATTTATCAAGCTTTACGAATCTCCAAGCCCACATGCAAAAGAACTTAACACACTTAGAAATGGACTTGAACATAAATTTGTAAATGTTTATTTAGATAGTCTTTATGATAAAGACTATGAAAGTGTTGAAACTGACTCAATCAATATATCGGAGGAATCTCTTGAAAAATTTACGTATCAACTTTTAAATATGATCAGAGAACTTTTAATATATCTGTCACTAAGTGTTCATATCAATGAACAACAGTCTATTGATGATAATGACGAACCGGTTCCTTCATTGATTATTTCCGAATTAGAAGATGATTGGAAATGTTAACTCCCTTTTAGACCGTCGCGGTTACTCCCTTTTCCGCGGTGGTTTTTTTGTGCGCTAAATAATGTTTGATAAGGGTATGCCCCAAACGAACGTGAAACTATATCCGAATAAACTTAATAGGGGTGTATGATTAGGATGTAGTATGTGAGGGGGAGACTTTGAAAGTTGAGTATTACTTAATTTCATTGTGTGATACTAGCGGAAATCGACCAACACATTGGGCGCGTAAGAGAGAAAATGATTTTTTGTCCTTTCTTTTTTCTTTCGGCTTTTTGAATAGAGCATAACATATTCTATAGTTGTATTATGTAATATTCGATAAAAGATGATATTTCTCCTCAGGAATGCAGATGCAACTGAAACTGCGAGCAAACACGTTCGTGGTTTTTATTTATGAAAAAACTAAATGAAACCGCTTTACAAACGAAGCTAAAAAAGGTATGATATTTTTATAGTTAGTTCGACGCACAAACCAATTGGAATCAGTGTGTTAAATTTATGAGGAGGCTATATATTATGAGTTATTTTCCACAAGTAGAGAAGATTCAATTTGAAGGTAAGGCAACGAAAAATCGGTTTGCATTTCGTCATTATAAGGCGGATGAGGTTGTTTTAGGGAAGCCGATGAAGGAGCATCTGCGTTTTGCTGTAGCGTATTGGCACACGATGACTCAAGATGGTAGTGATCCGTTTGGAATGCCTACGAATGAGCGCACTTGGATCGGGGCAACAGAGATGGATACGGCGAAAAACCGCGTCGAGGCGTTTTTTGAAATCCTTGAAAAACTGGGTGTGGAGTATTTCTGTTTCCACGATATCGATGTGGCGCCAGCGGGTAATTCGATTGAAGAATTCATGAATAATTTGGATGAAATTACGGACTTGATTAAAGTGAAAATGGATCAAACGGGTATCAAATTGCTTTGGAATACAGCAAATATGTTCTCGCATCCTCGTTTTAATAATGGTGCGGGTTCGACGAATGACCCGGAAGTGTTCGCTTATGCGGCGGCGCAAGTGAAGAAGGGTTTGGATATTTCTAAGAAACTTGGCGGCGCGAACTATGTATTCTGGGGCGGCCGTGAGGGTTATGAGACGCTTTTAAATACGGATATGAAATTCGAGCAGGATAATATTGCGCGTTTATTCAAAATGGCGATTGCGTATGGTGAGAAAATTGGTCACAAACCGCAATTCCTTATTGAGCCGAAACCGAAAGAGCCGTCAAAACATCAATATGATTTTGATGCAGCGACAACGATGGCGTTCATTAAGAATTATGGTTTAGAGGGTGACTTTAAGCTGAACTTGGAGGCGAACCATGCGACGCTTGCTGGTCATACTTTTGAGCATGAGTTACGTGTGGCACGCGAATTTGGCGCGTTGGGTTCGATTGATGCGAACCAAGGCGATATGTTGCTAGGCTGGGA
This sequence comes from Listeria grandensis, assembly GCF_014322885.1. NCBI lineage: Bacteria > Bacillati > Bacillota > Bacilli > Caryophanales > Listeriaceae > Listeria > Listeria grandensis. The sequence continues at coordinate 165,788 of NZ_JAASUG010000005.1, forward strand.
TACGGATGAGTTTCCAACGAACGTGATGGATGTGACGCTGGCGATGTATGAAATTTTGCAAAATGGTGGTATTGCTCCAGGTGGCGTTAACTTTGATGCGAAGGTTAGACGTTCTTCATTTGCGATGGAAGACTTGTTGCTAGCACACATTGCTGGGATGGATACGTTTGCTCGCGGGCTGAAAGTAGCTGCGAAATTGATCGAGGACAAGTTTATCGAGAACTTGCTTGCGGAGCGTTATGGTAAATGGTCAGGTACGGAGATCGGGAAGTCGATTTTGGCTGGGAAAGAGGACTTGGAGTCGCTTTCTGACTATGCTTATAAAAATGGCGACGATATTAAACTAGAATCGAGTCATATCGAATATGTGAAATCTGTTTTGAATGATTATTTATTTTGAGGGAGTTTTAGCTGATGAGTTATGTACTGGGCATTGATCTTGGAACGAGTTCTCTAAAAGGAATCGTCATGAATAAAGCGGGGCAAGTGGTTGGTGAGGCTTCGGCGGAGTATGAGATTGATTCGCCGGCGCCGGGGTTTTCTGAGCAGCATCCGGAATATTGGGTGGTTGCTTGTGAAGAGGTTTTGACGCGACTCAGCATTGAAGTGGCTGATTTTGGCGCAGAGCTTGAGGCTATCAGTTTTTCTGGGCAGATGCATTCGCTGGTAACGCTTGGCGAGGAGGGTAAGATTGTGCATCCGGCGATTTTATGGAACGATGTGCGGACGACGAAGCAATGTGAGCAAATCATGGCGGAGTTCGGCGATTCGATGATTGAAATCACGAAAAACATTGTGCTGGAAGGCTTCACGCTACCTAAAATTTTATGGTTGCAGCAAAATAAGCCGGAAGTTTGGGCTGAGGTTCGGAAAATTATGTTGCCGAAAGATTATTTGGCGTTTGTTCTGACGGGGAATATGCATTGTGAGTACTCGGATGCTGCGGGCACGTCGCTATTTGATATTGAAAAGTGTGATTGGTCAGCGGAAATTTGCGAGAAGTTCGGGATCGCGATGTCCATTTTGCCACCGGTTGTTTCTTCGATGGAGCAGGTCGGAGTGGTGAATGCGGGCTATGCGAAGCGCTTTGGCTTGAAACGAGAAGTGAAGGTGTTTGCTGGGGGCGCGGATAATGCGTGTGCGGCACTCGGAGCGGGTGTTGTGAGTGAGGATTACGCGCTTGTTTCGCTTGGTACCAGTGGTGTTTTCAGTTCTTTTGAAGCGGATATATCAAACTATAAAGGAAAATTGCATTTCTTCAACCATGTAATTCCGGACGCTAATTATTCGATGGGTGTGACGCTTGCCGCGGGAAATTCGCTGAACTGGTTTAAAAATACATTCGGCAAGGGTTTGAGTTTCGCAGAGTTATTGGCGGATGTTTATACCGTTGCACCGGGCAGTGAGGGCTTGCTTTTCACGCCGTATATTGTCGGTGAGCGGACGCCGCATGTGGATTCGAAAATTCGTGGTAGTTTTATCGGTATCGATACGAGGCATGAGCTGAAACATTTCGCGCGTGCGGTGCTTGAGGGGATTACTTTTAGTTTGAAAGATGCGCAGATATTGATGGAAGAGGCTAAAAATAAGAAGTTTAAGCAGATCATCAGTGTTGGCGGTGGTGCTAAGAATGCGGATTGGATGCAAATGCAGGCGGATATTTTCAATGCGGAAATCATTCGTTTAGAGGTGGAGCAAGGGCCGGGCGTTGGTGCGTGTATGCTCGCGGCTGTCGGCAGTGGCTGGTTTGCGGATTTTGAGGCTTGTCGCGATGTGTTCGTGCAATATAAGGACGCGACCTTTACACCTCGAGCGGAAAATGTGAAAAAATACGAAAAACTGTATGAGGTTTATACGCAAGTTTATCCAGCTACGAAGAATATTTGTGGTACGTTGACGGACCTCCAAGAAGTTTAAGGAATAGGGACAAAAAAGAGTGGTACGAGTGCTCTTGTTTGTCCTTTTTTTTGTTTTAGATGTAATTTTCGGATTAAATATGGTATGATGGGAAAGATTGGGGATGTGATTTTAGTCGTTTTTGTAAGCGTTTTATAACTTGGCTAACCACATAAAAAATGGTGTTTACTTGGGATAATTACAAGCAAAGTGGGAGGAAACAAGAATGGAAAAGGGAACAAAGCAGGTTTTTGGGAGTTTGATAGTAGTATTGCTCGGTTTATCACTTGTTTTATCGGGGCTGATAGGCGTGCCGAAATTGGTTGCAGCAGAGTCAAAGTCGCCTTACCGGAACGTGATGTATTATGGGGATTGGTCGATTACGGAATCGGAAGGGAAATTTTATCCGAAAGATATTCCTGCGGACAAGTTAACGCATCTGAATTTCGCGTTTATGGATTTTGATAGTGCGGGGAATTTGGAGTTTACGGATAGGGATGCGGCGGTGAGTGCCGCTGTTGGGCAGAAGGCTGCGATGGGCGGTATTTTGAACGCGCTTCAGGATCTGCGTGCGGCGAATCCGAACTTGAAAATAGGGGTCTCGCTAGGAGGCTGGTCGAAGTCGGGAGATTTTTCGGTGATGGCGGCAAATGATGCGTCGCGTGCCAATTTTGTACGCAATGTGTTGAAGTTTGTGAAATACACGAATATGGATTTCGTGGATGTGGATTGGGAGTATCCGAATTCGCCGCGGGATGGGGATTTGCTTGATAATAAGGAAGATGAAGGGACGCCAAATGCGGGGCCGGCGGATAAGGAGAATTACGTGAAGTTGCTGCAGGATTTGCGGACGGGGCTTGATGCACAGGGCAAGACGCTGAATCGGGCGTACGAGTTGTCGGTAGCTTTGCCGGCGTCGCAATGGACGATGAGTCAGGGAATCGATGTGGCGCGAGTTTTTGAGATTATCGATTTTGGGAATATGATGACGTATGACATGCATGGGGCTTGGGATGGCGTGACGGGTCATCAGACAGCGCTTTATGATAATCCGGCAGACCCATATGCGAATTATGGTTTATCGATTGATGGTGTGACGAAATACTTGTTGAGTAAGGGAGTTACGCCTGAGAAAATTGTTGTTGGTGCGGCGTTTTATACGCGTGGATGGGATACGGTTGCAGAAGGCACGAATGCGAGTCAGCCGGGCCTATTTCAGCCAGTTGAGCGCACGAATAAAAACGCGGATGGCTCCTCGAGTAATGGTGCGGATAATGAGAAACCGCTTGTCGCTGGTGACGGCGGAACAGTTGGCGGGATTTGGGCATATCGCAGTATCGATACATTGAAAGCGGTGACGCCGGGCTTGACGGAATACTGGGATAATATCGCGAAGGCACCGTATTTGTATAGTCGCGAAACGGGTGCATTTTTCACATACGATAATGTGCGTTCGGTAACGGCTAAGGCGAACTATGTGAAGGACAATGGTTTGGGCGGAATGATTTCATGGATGCAATCACAGGATAAGCCAACAACTACGACGAAACGCGATGAACTGACAACGGCGATTAAAAACGGCATGTTTGGAGCTGGGAAATTGGTCGGGAATACGCTGCCGTATCAGGCATTAGTGATGGATATGAAAGTGACGCCGTATTCAAATGATGGTACAGGTTACGAAATCACGATTACGAACAAAGAAGTGGTCAGTGAGACGAGTGATGTTTTAAAACCAGTCGAAGCGGCGGCGAAAACAGTAAAATTACCGCGCCTCTATATCCCGATTCGCGATGGAGAAAAGCTGATCGCAACGGATCATAAAGCGGGTATTGTGAAATCGGAAAATGGCTATACAGTCATCGATCTTGCTTCATCTGACGCACGACTTATAAAACCAGGAGACAGCTATACTTTCCGATTGAAATCAAGTGTGGCGCCAACTGACTTGAAAACAGTAACTTTAGCACAGCGAATGACGGCATCAGGACAGGAGCTCGGTCAGCAGTTGATTTATGAAGGTACGGAGGCGCCTCCGAAAGTAGTGGATATCGCCTCGCCAAGTGTCCCAAGTCATTTGCGTGTGACCAAAGTGGCTAGCGACGGAGTGGTTCTAAATTGGGATGCCTCTCGGGACAACGTTGCGGTGACTGGCTACAAAGTTTACCGTGATGGCAAAGAGATCGCCACGGTGACAAAGCCGACCTATACGGATAGTAAAATCGCGTCAGGAAAGTCATATAGCTATACGGTTAAGGCGTTCGATGTAGCAGGAAACATCTCGAAAGACAGCAATAAAGTCACAGCGAAAATACCAGTGAATAAAGCGCCAAGCAAAGCCCCGAACGCTGATCCAGTTGGCGTAGTCTCTGATACAAAAACACCAGCGAAATCAACGGCAACAAGTAACTTACCAGAAACAGGCGACACTTCTCCAATTGGTTTAGTTTTATTGGGATGTTTGCTTGCTGGAACATCTGTATTTTATTTAAGAAAACGTCATTAAGGTTGCTTAGTAACGCGATTTTAGGAGATGGGTTATGAGAAATATTGTTATCGTTCTAATAGGGTTATCCCTTTTTTGGATGCTTGGTTGTCAGCAAGAAATAACGCATTCGGTCTCAACAAATCCGACAGCAACAGAAATTTTAAGTGAAAATCCGAATGCTGACATTTTTCAACTAGATGATGTTGTCTATGAAACAAATATCGATTGGGTTGATGACTTAGAAGTGACGAAAAACAATCAAATTGGTGAAATTAAAAAGACTTTTTCAATGAAGCATCCTTTGAAAGAGTTTGAAAATGGTGATGCGACGCAATTAACATCAGGTACTAAAATCTTCCGTGTTAAAGAGCGTGGTGATGTCTTAATTGTAGAGATCGACGGTAAGACAAAGAAATATTATGCGCTTGTTGAGGGGTGAAAATTATCGTTCACGTAATCCCGCTATTTGTTTAATGATAACCGCTATCCGCCTCAAGATTTTCATGGATAGCGGTTTTTTGTTATAATGTTTACATAAAAGAAAGAGGTGTACCAAGATGAAAGAAAATAAATATGATAATCCTGCTTTTTTCGAGCAGTACAGCAAAATGAATCGCTCGGTGGAGGGTTTGAAAGGTGCTGGAGAATGGCATGAGTTTCAGAAAATGATGCCTGATTTCGCGGGGAAACGAGTGCTTGATCTCGGTTGTGGATTTGGTTGGCATTGTCTATATGCGATCGAAAATGGCGCGGATTCAGCGGTAGGCGTGGATATTTCAGAAAATATGCTCGCCGAAGCCCGCAAGAAAACAGATTCACCGAAAATCACTTACATCCATCAGGCGCTTGAGGATATCGATTTCCCGGATGCAAGTTTTGACATAGTGATTAGCTCGCTTACGTTCCATTATATTGCGTCGTTTCAAGCGATCTGCGAGAAAGTAAACGAGAGCCTGGCGCCAGGTGGGGCATTCCTTTTTTCTGTGGAACATCCTGTTTTTACAGCGCAAGGAACGCAGGATTGGTACTATGATGAGGATGGAAATAAACTGCATTGGCCGGTCGATAAGTATTTCACGGAAGGTCTGCGGACGGCGAATTTCTTAGGTGAGGCTGTGACGAAGTATCACAAAACGATGACGACTTATGTGAACACGCTTCTTGAGACTGGTTTTGAATTGGTGAAATTGGTGGAGCCTGAACCTGATGCGGCGATGTTAGCCAGCCATCCGGATATGCCTGATGAGTTGCGCCGACCAATGATGTTACTCGTCGCGGCTCGGAAAAAATAGCTTCTAGTCATACTTACTTTGAATTTCCTTCAAATATGCGACGAAATCTTCATAAAAATCACCAGACTTGCGGACGGTCACATGCGCACCTAAATGGAGCAGAAATCGATAGCCAGCTTCGTGATTTGGTAGCATTACTTTTGCTGAAAAATGTGATGCATCCAATGGTTCTATCGTCGTCATCCCGAACCGCATGGCGATTTGTTCTCGAGCTATTTTGTCGACAATAAGGTGCACTTCTGTCATCTCAAATGGCGGCTGCGAGGCTTGCGATTGGAACGGTTTCAGTATAAATGGACGTGCCTCAAACGACTCAGCAGAGACTTCTAATTCGAGGACGCGCGATAATTTAAACGTGCGAAAATCCTGGCGCTCCAAGCTGTATCCCTGCAAATACCAAGACCGATTGCGAAAAAGTAAATGGTACGGTTCCACTTTCCTTGTGGTTTGGTTGCCATCGCGATCAATATAGGTCAGGGCTACCAACTGTTGCTTCTTAATTGCTAAATGGAGCTGCTCCACGTTCTCGTTAAACTCCTGTTTCATCGCTAAATTCGAAAAATCTAGTGAAATAGATGCCGCGGGGAGCTGATTTTCATGGCCAAGCATATTTTTCATTTTTAGCAGTGCTTTTTTGATGTCAGCGGAGGACAAAAGTTGTTCAAAGCCGCTCAAACCAGTGATAATCGCTGTTAAATCTTCGACGGTGAGCAGTTTCTTATCGACTTTATAGGTTGGCATAATTCCGATGCCGCCCTTGACTCCGGGTAGCGTATAAATCGGAATATTTGCCATGGAAAGCGTGTCGATATCGCGATAAATCGTCCGTTTTGTCACTTCGAACATCGTTGCCATTTCCGAAGCGCTGACAAGTTCACGTTGAAGAAGTAACATAATAATTCCAATGAGCCGCTCAATTTTCATTTTAATTGCTCCTTCTAATTCAAATGATGACATACATTTGTCAACATTCCCATGTTATAGTTACATCATAACAAATTTACAGTAACTTTTGGAGGGAAAAAGTATGTCATTTGAAATTGTACAATTAAACAAAGAAGTTTTTTCTGGAAGCAGAGTTGAAATTCCAGCATTTAATCCACAAGAAGGTTTCGCGGTTATGAGCGGTATCAAAGAGTCGGCCGTAGCAGATTTCGCGAAAACAGCGGAAGATTTTGTCGGTATTAATGCCAATATCGATGGCGTGCAAACGTACCTAGTGGCCAAAGCTGGCACGGATAACGGCGATACATCGTTCGAAATTCCGGAAGGCCAGTATGCTAAATTCGTAACAACGGAAAAAGAACGGACAGCAATCGATGGATTCATTGGTCAATCTTACGGTGAAGTCATGGGTAGCGACACAGTTGGCGTTGCAGGTAGTTTTAATTTAGAGGATTTGCGTGAAGTAGATTTCACATTATACATCCCAGTTGTAGCCAAATAATAAAAAATAGAGCACTCGAAAAGCCTGAACAAAAGGCCTTGCGAGTGCTCTATTTTTATTGGATATTTTGGTCGAATTGTAAGTATACGACGTGTGTTTGCAGATATTCTTCGAGGCCGTGTTTTCCGTCTGCACCACCGATTCCTGATTTGCGGAATCCAGCGTGGAAGCCTTGCATCGCCTCGAAGTTCTCCCGGTTTACATACGTTTCACCGAACTTCAGTTGACGAATGACCTTCATCGCGCGGTCTAGATTCGTTGTATAAACGGAAGAAGTTAAGCCGTAATCGCAATCATTGGCGAGTTTGATCGCTTCATCCAGCGTTTTGAATGTCCCAATCGGCGCGACTGGGCCAAATACTTCATCGTGCATAATTTCCATATCGTTGGTCGCATCGCCAATAACGGTTGGCTGGAAGAAGAATCCGGTTCCCTCAACAGCTTTCCCACCAGTCAAAATTTTTGCACCTTGCGCAACGGCACGATCTACTTTCGCTTGAACGGACTGTTGGGCGCTTTTGTTCACGAGTGGTCCCATGTCGAGGTCGGCGGATGCTAGCGGATCACCATATTGAACGGCTTCCATTGCTTTTACAAACTTCGCAGTGAAAGCATCCTTCACATCTTCTTGCACGTAAACACGCTCCACACAGTTACAAACTTGACCGCTGTTAATCACACGAGAATCAACAATCGCCTTGACGGCTAAATCTAAATCGGCGTCGTTTAGAACAATTGCCGGTGCTTTCCCGCCGAGTTCTAGGTTTACTTTGGTGATATTCTCACTCGCCGCTTGCATCACTTTTTGGCCAGCAGGTTCGCTACCAGTCAAGGAAACGAGGCCGACTTTAGGATTTCCCGCAAGTTCATCACCGATTTCACCGCCACGCCCAGTTATCATGTTGTAAACGCCTTTCGGTAATCCGATTTGATCCACAATTTTCGTGAAAGCGACCGCATTATTGGGTGATTCCGCGCTTGGTTTCACCACAATCGTATTCCCGGTAATGAGCGCTGGAGCCATTTTTCGAGCAATTAAGAAGAACGGGAAGTTCCATGGTAAAATTCCAGTCGTGACCCCGATCGCTTTCTTGAATACGAAAATATGCTCATTTGGCCGGTCACTTTGTAAAATTTCACCTTCATATCTGCGCGCCCATTCGGCCATATAGTCTAAATAATCAGCGGTAAAATTCACCTCGACCTCGGATAATGCTAGCGTTTTCCCGACTTCCTCTGAAATAAGTTTGGCGATTTTAGGCACTTGTTCCCGGATTTTTGTAGCGATTTTATGTAGGTAAACGCCACGCTCTACAGCAGGCAGGGCTTCCCACGCAATTTGCGCATCCTCGGCAGCATCAATCGCCCGTTTTGCATCCGCTTTTGTAGCTTTTGGTACTTGCGAAATAATTTTCTCGGTAGCAGGATTGATAACGTCAAAAAATTCTCCGTTGCTAGATAAAACAAATTCCCCATTGATATACATTTCATGTTGAATCATGTGATTTCCTCCTTTATTTATGTTGTTTTATGTGTATTATTATAAGGAAACAAACAAAAACAAGCAAATATAACGCTTACAACTTTAAAATATAAATAAAGACGAGAGAAATTAACACTCCGAATATCATGCTCAGGAAGTTACCAATCAAATAATATTCTGCAAAAGTTCGATTGTTTTCTAGTTCTTTGAATCGCGCTAACGTTTTCAAGGCAATGATGATTGGAATTGCTGAATAGATTTGTAATACCATGAAAATGAGTAGCAGCAAGCGTTCCAATCCACCGATATATCGCCCAGCTTTCAATTCTTTATTAGATACGATTGGTATTTCCTGATTTTTTGTCAAGATTATTTTTCCACTTTGTTTCGTGAACGATATCGACTTCTTTTCCAAATTGAACCCAGGCATTAGCACTTCGAGTACGTACGGAATCAAATAGCCGATCAAATAAACAATGATGATGGCAAGTGAAGCCAGTGCGCAGAATTTTGGATAGTTGTTTAACTGTGCGGGAATCAGTGTGATCTGTTCGTTGAAAACTAGCCATACTGCGATATAAATTGTGGTAATGTGCAGGATTTGGTCGGAAATGTAGGTGAATAAGTGAACCATTTTGGTATCGCGAAACAGCTTTTCTATGGGTGCTTTTGCTAAATCAATGATGAAATGAACGATTGTGAGTCCTAAAATCATGAGTAGTAGCGCCCAAAAACTGATTTTGCTATCAAACCAACAAAAATACACAATAATCGCAAGTAAATACAGACAGAAATGCGCGAAGATGTGCCATCCCAACTGCTGCAATTTATGATAAGAGAAGCGCTCTTTTTTGATGCTAGCCATTTTGTCCGTTTGTAGCACAAAATCGGCTAGAAAGTGGCACAGGAGTAGTGGGAAAGTAGACTAGCCATGACTAGCGCCTCCCATCATTTTTTGCAGATCGGCTAAATAGGCTACGATGTCCAATCGAATTTTTTTGTATAGAAAGTAGTCGGAATTCGCAATAAGAACGCTGATTCGGGAGGAAATATCGGCTTTACTGAGTGCGCCATAACCGAGCGCTGTGCCGATTTTAATGTTGCTATAATCAGGATAACTATCTTTCATACGAAAAAGGTCACGCTGTTTGTCACTTTTAATCAGCTTCTCAAAAGCAAGAAAGAACATCGCGTTAACCGCATTACCAAACGACTTGGGCTCTGCGATACAGTAGAATTTAAACGGCTGCTTATCGAAAAAATAGTCCTCATCACTGTCAATTGCGCTAGGCCTTTGACCTTGCTGTGATTTCATGATTTGCTTGGCTCTTTCAGAAGCTTCAATCGCATTAATGATGCTGGTTCCATTGACGATATTGATGTTCTTCAGATCTTCGGTAGCGGGTGTATCAATATAGCCAATCCCAACTCCAAAGTAGAAATTAAGCGTTTCATCCACGACGGCTGGAATCGCGCTAAAATGAGCCTTGAAATGAGGTGAATAATACAACGTTAAGCAATGACTATAAATATCCGGTAACAGTTGAAAATCAGAGACGCCCCCAACAATTGCATCACCATCTTTAATTGTAAACGGCGTCAACAACTGGTCTTGATAAGCGGTATTAATGCTGTCCGCGATATATGTGAGGATTTTTGTCCCGTCATGTAGTGTAGAAAAGACGTGCCGACTGCGACTGATATCGATATACATATAGATAGCCTCGAATTTTAACGATTCCACTAAAAAGACCTCCTTTTATATAATGATAACTATATATTAGCATGTTTATATAATGATTACTATATATTTTATGAGATTCCTTTTACGAAATTGCATAACAAAAAGCCCCAAACGAGAAGCACAGCGGATAGCAAAATTCTTGCTAAACACCACTAGCTTCCGGTTTGAGGCCGGATTTAATGTAGTTTATTGCAACGTCATTGTCCCATTATTAATCAAGTTAACATCAACAGCTTGATAAAAAGCATTCCCAGTATCCGCGATTTCCCAAACGCCAAGCACAACATAATAGCCGTTGCGGTCAGTTGGAAGCGGCACTTTGTGGTTCACGGTAGTGGAAGTCGGAACTTCATTATGCGCATCAATCGTAGTCAGCAACTCCAGGTCACCACGAGTTAGTGGACTATTTGGATTCCAACCTTTTTTCGTAATGTAATACTTGTATTCCTTCGTTCTATGAAGCGCAGTGAGCGTCCAAGTGAAGTTGTTTTGTCCACCTAAAAGGTCTACATGATGCCAGCGATCAGGAGTTTGAGCGTCCATTTCTGGAAACTTACCTCCACCCGCGATAGTACCGTCAGAAGGTCCGCCAAGTGGGAAATTTCCCGTTGCTTCAACACTTTGCGGTTCCCATTGAATCGCGCCAGTATTTTGGTTAATCCCCAATTTCGCCAAATAAGCGCGACTTTCTGGTTTTGAAATATAGCCATGTGCCGATGCCCCCGGTGCAAATGTCGCGAACAACAACGCAAACGCTACCAAAAATAAAACTGATTTACCCAAAAACTTCTTCATCCAACTAACACCCCTCGATTTTTTGTTGTGGCTGTTCGACATGTAATAGAGTTACAGCCCCAATATAAGCGTGAACAAAGTGAGCGGTTCATCTCACAATTTGTCCCTCCACGCTCGCTATCTTGTTTACCCATCGGATTTAGAAACTAACCGCGAATATGTGAAAATGAAGCAATGTGCATATGGACTAGACCAATTATTGTTTTTGGTAGTAGATATAAAGAGCTGACACGCAGATAAGAAAGCGCTTTTCTGGATAATTTCACTGGGTAATTTGGTTCTAATCGTGACATTCCAAACAAACCGAAATGGGCGTCCTCCTCATGTCTTTTTTAAGGCATATTACTAATAAGGAATTATTTTTAAGAGAGAGACATGCTCATATAGTAACGTTTTAGATTGTGAAAAAAATAACTTGTGTCGATGTTTTGAATATAGATGTCAAATAAGCTATAATAGTATACGAGTATGCACATGCAGTTTCAAATTCATAATTTCACGAGTTAAAAGTTTGTGATATTGTGAGAAATCTAAACAATCTAGTTGGCCGTATAACGATACATATTTCGATATATTATCAATTAGGGGGGTACTTTTCTGAGGAGAAATCAGGGAGTAGGGTTGTATTTTTGCGCAAAAATACACAGCAACAAACATCAAAAGGAAAGAAGGGGATTCGGGTGTCAAAAATGCTCAAGTCATTGCTACTTACAGTATCGCTGGTCTTTGTTGGACTTCTAAGCGGCTGTGGTGATTTGACGGTACTAGATCCAAAAGGTCCAGTAGCGCAAAGTCAAAGCGATCTAATCATTTATTCGATTATTTTCATGCTTATCATTGTACTCACGATCTTCGTGTTATTCGTTATTATGATTACGAAATACCGCGAGAGAAAAGATCATTCCAACTACGAACCAAACATGCACGGTAGTACGAAATTAGAAATTTTATGGACGTTGATTCCAGTTGCGATCGTTATTGCATTAGCTATTCCAACAGTGCAAACGATTTACGCGAATGAAAAAGCGCCAGAGGTTACGTCACACAAGGATCCAATTATTATTTATGCGACTAGCGCAAACTGGAAATGGTTCTTTAGTTATCCAGATCAGTCGATTGAAACTGTAAACTATGTACATATTCCAACTGATCGACCGGTATTATTCAAGCTTACCGCGGCAGACTCGATGACGAGTTTCTGGGTGCCACAACTTGGTGGACAGAAGTACGCGATGAGTGGCATGACGATGGATTTGTACTTGCAAGCGGACGAAACAGGAACGTTTAAAGGACGTAACTCGAACTTTAACGGAGAAGGTTTTGCCGGACAAGTATTTGATGTTGTCGCACAAAAACCAGCCGATTTCGAAAAATGGGCGTTGAAGACGAAAGCTGATTCGCCGACTTTATCGCAAGACCGCTATGATAAATTATTATTACCAGGCAACGTGAAACCACAATCTTATGCAGGGACACATATGGCGTTTGTTGATCCAGCCGCAGATCCAGAGTACGTTTTCTATGCGTATAAACGTTTCGGCTTTGAACTGACAAACCCACATGATCCAAATGCAAAAGATACAAGAACGAAAGAACCAATTTTGCCAGCACGTCCGGTGACGATTACGAATCCGCGTTTTGAGCAAATGGACATGGAACCAATGATCATCAAAAATGGTACTGGTTACAAGCAAGACAAGCATTACGATGAAGAAATGGAAAAAATGGGTAAAGAAATCAAAACCGATGAAGCAACAGATCACGATCAATCGGGACACTAAAAAGGGGGGTATTTCAACATGAGTTTAGATGAATTTATCATCACCGGCGACCCGCTGATTTTAGGAGCCCAAATTTCGATCGCTCTTGTCAGTATTGGTATCGTCGTGTTACTAACTTATACAAAAAAATGGAAGTGGCTATTCACGGAATGGATCGCTTCTGTTGACCACAAACGCCTTGGGATCATGTATCTTTTGGCAGCAGTACTAATGTTTTTCCGTGGTGGGGTCGATGCACTCATGATTCGTACCCAACTTGCAATGCCAGGGATGGAGTTTCTAGACGCCCAGCATTACAATGAAGTATTTACGACTCACGGAACTATTATGATTTTATTTATGGCGATGCCGTTCGTTATTGGTTTAATGAACATCGTTGTGCCGCTCCAAATCGGGGCGCGTGACGTTGCATTCCCATTTTTGAACAACTTAAGTTTCTGGACATTCTTTATGGGGGCAATGCTATTCAATATTTCCTTCGTAATCGGTGGTAGCCCAGCAGCTGGTTGGACAAACTACGCACCGCTCGCCGAGGAATTTAGTCCAGGTTATGGGATTAACTTCTACTTACTCGGAGTCCAGATTGCCGGTATTGGTACGCTGATGACCGGGATCAACTTCATGGTCACGATTCTACGTATGCGAACGAAAGGCATGACGCTGATGAAAATGCCAATGTTCACGTGGACGTCGCTGATTACGTGTTTAATTATCGTATTCGCGTTCCCAGTACTTACTGTGGCGCTAGCTTTAATGACGTTTGACCGCCTATTCGGGACGGCATTCTTCACACTCGCAAATGGCGGGATTCCGATGATGTGGGCCAACTTGTTCTGGGTTTGGGGACATCCGGAAGTATATATCGTTATTTTGCCGGCATTCGGTATTTTCTCCGAGATTATTTCAACCTTCTCGAAGAAAAAGCTATTCGGTTACCCAGCAATGGTAGCAGCGGTTGTTGTTATTTCCTTGCTAAGTTTCCTAGTTTGGGTCCATCACTTCTTTACAATGGGCTCCGGGGCAGCAGTTAACTCGTTCTTCTCGATTACGACGATGATGATTGCGATACCGACCGGAATCAAGATATTCAACTGGCTCTTTACCATGTATAAAGGGCGAATATCCTTCACCACACCGATGCTTTGGTCACTGGCATTCATACCGAACTTTGTTATTGGTGGGGTTACAGGGGTTATGCTTGCGATGGCAGCAGCCGATTATCAATATCACAACACGTATTTCCTAGTATCGCATTTCCATTACGTACTAATCGCCGGAACCGTATTCTCCTGTTTTGCAGGTTTGATTTACTGGTATCCAAAAATGGTCGGTTATCGTTTGAATGAAAAAATTGGTAAGTGGTTCTTCTGGATATTTGTGATTGGATTTAACGTATGTTTCTTCCCACAATATTTCCTAGGACTTGATGGTATGCCACGTCGTATCAGCACATATGTGGAAGGCGACGGCTGGACTACACTTAACTTTATCTCATCTGTTGGTGCGTTCCTAATGGGAGCAGCATTCCTAATTCTATGTTGGAATATCGTTTACAGTCATAAACACTCTAAACGTGAAACAACTGGTGATCCGTGGGATGCGCGTACGCTTGAGTGGGCAACTTCTTCTGCCGTACCACCAAAATATAACTTCGCTAAATTGCCAGAATGGAACGATTTGGACGATTTCTGGGAGAAAAAACAACGCGGCGAAACGTATAATGATGACAAAGAGTACAAACATATTCACATGCCAAACAATACATTACTAGGTTTTGTGATGTCGGTGTTCTTCTTTATCGCTGGCTTCGGACTGGTCTTCTATTGGTACTGGCTTGGTCTACTTGGAGGCCTTGGTGTGCTTGCATGTCTTGCGTACCGTTCGTTCAAGAAAGACGACGGTTACCATGTGGAAGTACCTGAAATTGTGGCTACCGAGGAACAAGCAGCACGTGAATTTAAAACTGGCATAAAGGAGGGTAACCCATGGAACCTATAAAAGAAAATTCCAGCCTTCCGTTAGAATATCAATCGGAGCAAGGTCGTTTAAACATTTTAGGCTTCTGGATTTTCCTAGGCGCCGAGATTGCGTTATTCGGTACATTGTTCGCAACGTATTTTGTTATGTATAGTGGTGGCTCTAATGCGGGTCACCCACCGTCCGAAATGTTCGAGTTACCGCTCGTTCTGATTATGACATTCCTACTTTTAACGAGTAGTTTTACGTGTGGTCTTGCTATCGGTGAGATGCGCAAAGGTAACGTGAAGCGTCTGATGATTTATTCGATTATTACGCTACTTCTCGGTGCAGGATTCGTAGGCTTTGAAATCTATGAGTTCGCGCATTACGTATCAGAAGGTGTTACGCTAAAAGTCGGTTCTTATTGGTCTGCATTCTTCGTATTACTGGGCACCCATGGTCTCCACGTAACGATTGGTTTATTCTGGATCGCGTTTATCCTGATTCAAATAAAAATGCGCGGCTTAACACCACAAGCAGCATCAAAAGTATTCATTTCAAGCCTTTATTGGCATTTCCTAGACGTTGTGTGGATTTTCATCTTCACAGGTGTCTATCTGTTAGGGATGGTGAATTAATATGGCGAAAAATAAAGCGAACACGGCACACGCTGAAGAAGGCATTCCGTGGAAACATATCGTTGGTTTTGCCCTATCGATCGCGTTAACATTGCTAGCTGTCTGGGTTGTTTTCGAATCTACGCTAAGTAAATCTGTAATCATTACGGTTATCTTTATCTTCGCGTTCATTCAAGCAGCTTTGCAACTACTCATGTTCATGCACATGACGGAAGGTCAAAATGGACGTATCCAAGTCGGTAATATTCTGTTTGCAGCTTTCATTGCGATTGTTGTTGTAATGGGATCTTACTGGGTTATGGAAATAGGTCACATGAACCACCTCCTATAAAATTCAGCGGGCCGACAAACGCTCAGCTACGTCGTTAAAGACTCCGTTCCGGTGCTCACGTATAAATTACGCTCCGCTCCGGTACTCGTCTTTGCCTAGCATCTAAGCATTTGTCGGCCCGCTGAGGGTTTGGTGGACTACTCTGGGCTTTCTTATAGATTTTTAGACCTTTGGGGTGGCGGTTTTTCGCTACTCTGGAGGTTTTTTTAGCTAGTTTTCATTTTTTTTCGATTTGAAAAGTATCTCCCTGTGATGTTCGCTAAGAGAAAGAGGATTAAGAAAAATCGCCCTTCATAGATCAGGGTACTATTTTGAGTGAAAAATGATATGATCGTCATCGTCAAGAAGATCATGCCAAAAACAATGAGACCGTTGTCTATAGATTCTTTTAGGGCGGTTTCTCTTGATGTGTGACTTGTTTTTTGACGGGTTTTGCTTAATAGATACTTACCTAGAATAGTGGCTACAAATAGTATCAGTACATAAATTCTGCTCGAATAAAAGAAGTCGCTATTTTGAGTAAAATAGGACCATATTATTAAAGCTAAAAATATCATGCCGAACAGGTAGAAGGCTTCGTCTGTCATTTTTTTCATTGTTGTTCACTCCTAGTTAATAAATCAAGGTCACATTTTTTTCTTTTAGGAATTGTTGCCAATCGTGTGTGGGTTCTTGGTCGGTGATGAGGTAGTCGATTTCTGAGATGTCGACGATCTTGATGAAGGCATTTTTGTCGAATTTGGATGAATCGGCGACTAAAATGACTTTATTGGCGCGTTTTAGCATGTGGTTTTTGATTTCGGCTTCAGGCTCGTTGGAATCGGTAATGCCGTTTTCCATGGAGAGGCCTTTGCAGCTGATAATCGCGTAATCTACGAAATAGCGGCTGATCGTGTTGGCTGCGTCAGAACCGATAAGGGAGTTGGACTTAGTGCGCAGGGTTCCGCCGGTTAGAATGAGGTGGACTTTGAACTTGGAAAGTAAGTCTACAGCTGTGATTGAGTTGGTAATGATGGTGAGATTCTCTTTCTCGCGGACGAGTAGGTTCAGCGCCTCGAAAACGGTGGAACTCGTGTCTGCAATGAGAGAATCGCCGGTCTTGATGAGTGATGTTGTTTTTGTTGCGATTTTCTTCTTTTCTTCGACGTTGATGACGTTTCTTGTTGCATACGGTAAATCTTCGTTTGTGTGTTGGCTGAGTGTGGCGCCGCCGTAACTGCGATCCACGATTCCTTCTTTCTCCAATTTATCTAGGTCACGCCGAATGGTTTCTTCGGAGACGTTGAAAATTTTGGCTAGCTGGGATACGTGGACTTTTTTGTTTTTCTTTATTTCTGATAGTATTTTGTCTTTTCGCTCGAAAGCAAGCATTTTCATCACATCCTTGTCTACTTCATTGTAAACAATGGCACATTTACAAGCAAGTATTAATTGAAAACAACATAAAACTACATAATTACAAATTTAATTGTTGACTTAATGACGGATTTAGTTTATTCTTGGTTTATAAATTAAAAGTGTGAAGGAGGATGGCGATGAAACATGTTGCTGTGGATGTTGGAGCATCTAGTGGTCGCTTATTGTTGGGCGAACTGGTGGATGGGAAAATGGCGCTGACTGAAATTCACCGTTTCCAGAATGGTTTTACGAAAGTTGATGATTGCTGTATATGGAACATTGATCATATTCTCACAAATATAATGATTGGGTTGGAGAAGTTGAAGGCATCTGGTGTAACGTATTGTACGCTAGGGATTGATACGTGGGCGGTTGATTATTGTTTAGTGGGCTATAATGGTAAGCGGTTACAAGAAGTGGTCAGTTATCGTGATAAGCGTACGGATAGGGCGATGGATGCTGTTTTAGCGAAGTTCTCGGCTACGGATATCTATGATAAGACAGGGATTCAGTTTTTACAGTTTAATTCGTTGTATCAGTTGTACGTGGAGGATGCTGAGTTTAAGAAACGTGCAGAAACGGTCATGATGGTGCCTGATTATTTGGGATATCTTTTGACTGATGAGCGGGTGACGGAAGTGACGAATGCTTCTTCTACGCAAATGTTGAATTTACATACGAAGCAATTTGATGTGGACTTGTTGGATTTAGTGGGATTGGACGCGGGGCAGTTTGCGAGGTTTGCGAAACCAGGAGAGATGTTGGGCAAGATTGCTACGGGGTGGCATGATCGATATGATTTGCCGGATTGTGATGTCATTGTGGTTGCGACGCATGATACGGCTTCGGCTGTGCTTGGTGCGCCTGGTGTTGGTGATGATTGGGCGTTCTTGTCGAGCGGGACTTGGTCGTTGCTTGGAGCGGAGTTGGCGAATCCGATTAATAGCGCGGAGGCGTTTGCGGCGAACTACACGAATGAATGGGGTGCCTATGATACGTTTCGCTTCTTGAAAAATATTATGGGATTGTGGCTGATTCAAGAGGTGGCGCGGATGCAGGACTATGCGTATAGTTATGCAGAGCTTGCGGAGTTGGCGGCGCGTGAAGAGGCGTTTGCGGTTTTGATTGGGGTTGATGATCATCGCTTTTTGAACCCGACGGATATGATTGCGGAGATTCAGGCGTATTGTGCGGAGACGGGACAGGAAATTCCGCGAACGCCGGGGAAATTAGCGCGGGTTATTTATGATAGTTTGGCGGTTCAGTATGCGATTCAGATTGAGCAGTTGCAGACGCTTACTGGGCAGGAAATCAGGCATCTTCATATTATTGGCGGTGGCGCGAACATTGCGATTTTGAACCAGTTGACGGCTGATTTGACGGGGATTGCGGTGCATGCGGGGCCAACAGAGGCAACCGGGCTTGGAAATTTGGCGGTGCAGTTGATTGCGAGTGGGGAGGCCAAAGACATAACGGAGGTTCGGGAGTTGATTCGCAAGTCGACGCCGATGACTACGTACATGCCGAGTGATGGTGTTCATTTTATGGAAATCCAAGAAAAGTACAAAAATATATCCGGAAAACAGGAGGCTTTTTAAATGGGGAACGAGAAATTACAGCAGCAATATGAGTGGGCAAAAGAGGAATACGCGAAGTATGGCGTGAATGTGGATGATGTTTTGAAGCGTTTGGCGGATGTGAAAATTTCGATGCATTGTTGGCAAGGCGATGATGTGAAAGGTTTCATGAATCCTGATCAGGACCTGACGGGAGGTATTTCGGTGACGGGGAATTATCCTGGTGCCGCGCATACGCCGGAGCAGTTGCGCCAAGACTTGGAAAAGGCATTCTCGCTAATTCCTGGGAAGCATAAGGTGAACTTACACGCGATGTATGTGGACACGGATGAGAAGGTTGATTTGGATGAGATTGAGCCGAAGCATTACGCGAAATGGGTTGCTTGGGCGAAGGAACAGGGATTGGGACTAGATTTTAATCCAACATTTTTCTCGCATCCTAACTCGGAAGATGGCTTCACGCTTAGTCATCCGGATAAGCGGATTCGTGATTTCTGGATTGAGCATGGTAAGCGAGCTAGGACGGTTGCGGCTCACTTTGGTGAGGAACTCGGACAAACATCGATCAATAATTTTTGGGTTCCGGATGGTTTCAAGGATAATCCAGTGGATCGGTTGGCGCCGCGTAAGCGTTTGATGGAGTCGCTTGATACGATTTTTGCGGAGGAGTTGGACCGGAAATATACGCTGGATGCGGTGGAGAGTAAGTTGTTTGGACTTGGCGCGGAAGCTTATACGGTGGGCTCACACGAATTTTACATGGGATACGGGATTACGCGGAATAAGTTGATTTGTATGGACGCGGGGCATTTCCACCCGACGGAAGTGATTTCGAACAAGTTGTCGTCGCTATCGCTGTTTAGTGATGGGATTCTGCTACATGTGAGTCGTCCGGTGCGTTGGGACAGCGATCATGTGGTGATTATGGATGATGAGTTACAGGAAATTGGACGCGAGCTCGTTCGCAATGATCTGCTTGGTAAAACGCATATCGGTCTGGATTTCTTCGACGCAACGATTAACCGCGTGGCGGCTTGGGTTATTGGGACGCGAAATACGTTGAAGTCTCTTTTAAAAGCGATGTTGGAGCCAACCGAGTATTTGCGCAAAATTGAATTGGATGGCGATTACACGACTCGTTTAGCGTTGACGGAAGAACTGAAGGACTTCCCTTTTACGGCGGTTTGGGATTATTATTGTCAGACGCAAAATGTGCCTGTTCGCGAGGCTTGGTTAAAAGACGTGAAGGAATATGAGGAAAAAGTATTGTTAAAACGGTCTGAGGAGGCAATTGGAATTGAGTAAAGATATAGTAGCAGCACCATTTGTGCAAGAGATGATGAAAGTGACGGCGAACTTGTATCGTCTAGGTTGGGATGAAAGAAACGGCGGGAATATTAGTTATTTGCTTCGTGAGGAGGAGGTTGGCGCGTATCTTAACCCAAACCAAGTAATTCGCACGATTCCCATGATTTTTGACGCGACGGAACTTGCCGGGAGATACTTTATCGTGACGGGTTCAGGGAAGTATTTTAAAAATGTTATCGATGCGCCAGATGTGAATCTTGGAATTATCCGGGTTGCGGACACTGGCAAAAGCGTGGAGTTATTATGGGGCTTCACAGATGGTGGCGTGCCAACGAGTGAGTTACCTGCGCATTTCATGAGCCACATCGAACGCCTGAAAATTGATTCAGATCACCGTATTATTATGCATAATCATGCCACGAATATTATTGCGATGACATTTACGCATTCATTGGAAGAACGCGACTTCACGCGGACTTTATGGCAAATGTGTACGGAATGCATCGTCGTTTTCCCAGAAGGTGTTGGGATTTTGCCATGGATGGTTCCTGGAACGGATGCGATTGGGATGGCGACGGCCGCAAAAATGCGTGAATTTCGCCTGGTTATTTGGCCGCATCACGGGATTTTTGGAGCAGGAAGCACGATGGACGAAGTTTTTGGTTTGATTGAAACTGCAGAGAAAGCCGCAGAAGTTTATACATTAGTTCAAGCACAGGGTGGCGCGCAGCAAACGATTACGGATCAACAATTACAAGATCTGGCAGATGCCTTTGGTGTGACTGCTAAATCAGGATATTTACAAGTAGGAGTCAAGTAAATTTTGTGGGGGAGTGGTCGATTCTATTGCTCTCCCCATTGATAGGAGGAATCGGCAACATGGAAAGAATCGCATCAATTATGTACTTAAAAGACGGTTTTTCGGAGGAATACAAAGCGAGACATGATGATTTATGGCCTGAGATGAAGCAAGCTTTGAAGGAACACGGCGCGCAGAACTACTCGATTTTTCTAGATGACAACGCAGGAGTATTGTTCGCATACTTAGAAGTAGAAAATAAAGAAAACTATAACAAAATTGCATCGACTGAAATTTGCAAAAAATGGTGGGCGTATATGGAGCCATTGATGGAAACAAACGGTGATAACAGCCCGGTTTCGAAAGATTTAACATCTGTTTTTTATCTTGCGTAATATAAAGAGGAGGAAAAAGTATGGCGAATGCAGGTAAAGGAAGTTTAAAAGCCACTCTAACTGTGTCGATGTCGAATTTTTTAGAGGCAGGATCGATCGTAGCGGCAGCTGGTGGGCTCACATTGTGGGTGAGTTATTTGAATCTGTCGGATGCGTCTGTAGGCTTACTCGGGGCAGTCAGTGCGAATGGATTTGGTTCAGCAGTCGGTGCATTTATCGGCGGAGCGCTCGTGGATAAGTACGGCCGGAAGTTCATTTACAAATATGATTTGATTGTGTATATGATTGGCGTTCTTTTGATAGCGCTATCAATGAACTTCGGGATGCTCTTGACAGGTTACATTATTACGGGGATAGCAGTTGGAGCTGCGATACCAGCGGCATGGACGTATATTGCGGAGGAAGCGCCGGCAAAAGACAGGGCGGCACATGTTGGCTACGGGCAGTTAGCTTGGTCTGTGGGTCCCGCGGTAATGCTATTTTTGGCCGTATTGATGGCACCGCTTGGCTTGATGGGAAGTCGAATTATTTTTGGAATGCTATTTGTAATCGCTCTCATAACGTGGATTTTACAACAACAAATCAATGAGTCTACGGTTTGGGAAGATCAGAAAAAAGAAGATGCAAAAGCTGAGAATGTGGGTAAAAAAGTATCGATTAAGGAGTTATTTACAATCAAGGCGAACCGAAAAGCGATTATGCTTGTGCTCGGAATCTATTTCTTCTGGAATTTGGTCGCAGGTGTGATGGGTTATTTCATGCCATATATTTATCAAGTAGTTGGTGGGTTGACATCGGCGCATGCGAATCTTCTACAAGGGACACTATGGGTATTCACAATCCTTTCGACGTACTTTGTTTTCATTAAATTGGGCGATAAGATGAATCGGAAATTGTTATTCGGTATTGGCGCTGCAATGGGAATTGTGGCATGGATTATCCTTACATTTGGCTCGATGGGAATGACGGAATTGTTACTATTCATTATTTTGTGGGGTGTTGCGGCAGGATTTGGCGCGCAAGCTTTCTACGGATTATGGGCTGGTGAGCTATTCAAAACGCAATATCGGGCAAAAGTGCAAGGGATGATGTTTGGGTTAGTGCGGGTCGGCGTTGGTTTGATTTCGCTAGTCGTGCCGGCGATGATTACCTTCCTAGGATTCAAAGCCGCGGGTGTCGTGATGATTATTTTCCTTGGGATTCACTTGGTTATTGGTCTTATTTTGGCGCCGGAAACGCGTGGTAAAACACTGAAGGAGATCGAGGAAGAGCGCTATGGTCCGGAAGAAAACAGCATAATCGAGGGGGAACAATTAGATGGTTAACAGAATGATTCTGAATCAAACTTCTTATTTGGTACTGGTGCAATACGAAAAATCACGACCAACAAACACCGCAGAAATCCTGACACTATATAAGAAACTACTTTATTAACAAAAATTTCACATTTTCATCTTAGAAAATTCATGACTGTCCTGTAATATAGATTTTGTAGACAACAACAATTACTTTTTAACTCCCTTTTAGAGTAGTTGCATTGTTTCTCACCTTTTTTCATACCTCTCTTAGAAAAGCACCGATCCCAACTAACTGGGTGTCGGTGTTTTTTGCTTGCAGATCAATAAGATAGGATTTTCATGTACAATCCTCCGAAGCTAAGGTAAGATTTAAGAAAGACAAAGCGAAGGAGGAGAGCCCGTGTTACAAAGTGGAGATACAATCGGCTTGATCAGCTGTTCTAATGGCCGCGATCCAGAGCGAGAGGGCGATATCGCGCACATTGAGGAGCTGCTTTTCACGAATTTTACGATAAAAAGTGAACGTGCAGCGACGATATTTCGGACAGAAAACGAGCTTGCAAGTGGCGATCCCAAAGAGCGCGCAGATGCGTTGATGGAACTGTATCAAAATCCAGAAATCAAGGCAATATTTGATATTTCCGGTGGAGACTTGGCCAATGAAATTCTGCCATATTTAGATTTTAAGCAAATTCAGTCGGCTAATAAACCGTTTATCGGATACAGTGATTTGACCGTTATCCAGAATGCCATTTACGCCAAAACGGGAATTGGAGGCTATAACTATCAGCTGCTTCACATGGCTAGCGATAATTCCAAGCGTCAATTGGAGCAGTTTAAAAATAGTTTTATAGAGGCGAATAAACAGGAAATCCCGTATGAAATCCTGATTGATAACGGAGATATTCGTGGTGAAATTATTGGTGGTAATATTCGTTGTTTGTTAAAGCTTGCTGGCACAGAATACATGCCGAATTTTCAGGATAAAGTAGTTGTACTAGAGGCGCTTAGTGGAGATGTCGCTAAAATAAGAACATATCTAGCCCAATTAGATCAAATAGGCGTTTTTCAGGTAGCGAATGGCGTTATTTTAGGTCAGTTTACAGAAATGCAAACGAAGCATTTAGTACCAGCAGTCGAAGATTTAACACGAAGCTACGTAGAAAAATATAATAAATTTCTGCTGAAGACAGGCATAATAGGCCATCATACGAGCGCCGAACCATTTCCGATAGGATTTCCACTAAAAAATAATTTCTAATAAAACTCTCATGAAACCCCCGCAATAATTTCATCAAAGCCCTGTAATATAGAGAATGTAAACAAGGACAGCAATTAGGTTTACCCCCTTTTTCCTAGTTGCGACATTCCTTAGCAAACTCCCTTTTTTGGACCAGCTTCCCCGGCTGGTTCTTTTTGTTGGGGGCGTTTGAACGAAGAGAATTACGCCCCCAATATAAGAGCGAACAGAGTGAGCTGTTAATCCATCGAAGACTGTTTGAACGAAGAGAATTACGCCCCCAATATAAGAGCGAACAGAGTGAGCTGTTAATCCATTTTGAACTAAACACACAACTATGCGATAATAAACTCAGGAGGGGATCAAGATGGAAATAGACAACAAAGTACATGCGGCAAGTCGCCACGAATGGAGAAAATGGCTAGAATCAAATGCTGAAACCGAAAAATACTGCTGGCTAGTTTTGCCACGAAAACAAAGCGAATTTACATATATCGATGCGGTAGAAGAAGCCCTATGCTTTGGTTGGATCGATAGCACGAAAAAAGGTCTTGACGAACAATATATCGCGCAACGGTTCTCCCATCGCGTTCCAAAAAGCAATTGGACAGAATTAAACAAAGAGCGCGCACGACGGATGAAAAAGCTTGGCTTGATGACTGTGCACGGTGAACGCGTATTACCCGATCTGGATGCAGAATTTGAAATGCTTGAGGAAATCTCAGAAGCAATAAACGAAGACACAGCACTCGCGGCAAATTTTGCGGAACTACCGGATTTATATGTTCGAATTAAACTCGATAATATCCAGTCTGTTAGGAAAGATCGCGAGCTTTTTGATAAGAGATTGGCGACATTTCTTGAGAAGACGAGAAAAGGTGAACTGTACGGGAAGTGGAATGACGAAGGTCGGCTAATCGATGACAAATGACGGGAGGAAGCAGGAATGGCGTTAGAAATCAATATCACGAATAAATCACTGGACAAGCTAACACAAAAAGCTTTCATATACATAGAAGGGCAGCGAAATACACTGGACATGAAACGGCTTAAAAGCGAAGAGACAGATCAAATGAAGATACCGACAACAACGACTGATCTTGCTAAAAATATCATGCTTTCCTACCTAAATACAGATAGCGCGATTATCAACACCAAAATTGGCCAAGTCACAAGTCTTACTCAGACTATGCAATTAGACATTATTGAAATAACACCAGAAGGGACGATTCGATATAGAATGCATTGAAAAAATGAAAATTTCATGGAATTCTCATGTAAATCCCTGCAAAATTTCATCGATGCCCTGTAATATAGAGAATGTAAACAAGGACAGCAATTAGTTTTACCCCCCTTTTTCTAATTGCGTGAATCCTTTACAACTCCCTTTTTTGAACCAGCTTCCCCGGCTGGTTCTTTTTGTTGGGGGCGTTTGAACGAAGAGAATTACGCCCCCAATATAAGAGCGAACAGAGTGAGCTGTTAATCCATCGAAGGCTGTTTGAACGAAGAGAATTACGCCCCCAATATAAGAACGAGCCAAGCGCAGTGGGCGTTATACTCAAAGTAAACCGCTAATAGCCCCAAGCCGAAATATCCGAGGGTTTATTTTTTGTCGTACGCGTTCTGAAGTGTGTTAAAATAAGTACATAATCATGCTTTAGGAGGAGACCGCGAAAATGTCAGTGAATACTAAAGAAGCCATCGAATTTCTAACTAAATCCTATGCAGAATTGGGAAAAAGTGCAACAGAACTCCAGGATCGGATCGATAGTATCATACAAACAGGTACATACACGCACACTTTAGAAGAACTAACCATAGGTGCAAAAATGGCATGGCGTAACAGTAACCGTTGCGTTGGCCGGTTGTTTTGGGATCGCATCCAAGTCATCGATGCCCGCGAAGCCGTGACGGTTGCGGAAATCCAAGAAGTCCTTTTCACGCATATCGAAAAGGCAACGAACGGTGGTCAAATCCGGCCTTTCATCACGATTTTCAAGCCGGGTAACGAAGGTCCGCGCATTTGGAATCATCAGCTGATTCGCTATGCAGGATATGCGTCAGAGCAAGGCGTCATCGGTGACCCAGCGTCTGTCTCCTTCACGGAAGTCTGCGAAAAACTTGGCTGGCGTGGCGCTCGCACAGAGTTTGACATTTTACCGCTCGTTATCCAAGAGAACGCTGAGGCTGCGCCAACCATCGTCGAAATCCCGCCTGAGCTCGTGCTCGAAGTCTCAATCGCGCATCCTGATTTTCCGCAAATTGCCGAGCTTGGTTTGCGCTGGTACGCCGTCCCGATCATCTCCGAAATGCAGCTCGAAATCGGCGGAATCACGTATCGAGCCGCGCCATTCAATGGTTGGTATATGGAAACCGAGATCGGCGCGCGAAATTTCGCGGATGAAGGGCGCTACAACAAGCTCGCCGCCGTCGCCGAAAAAATGGACCTCAACACGAAACGTCTCGACTCTCTATGGAAGGATCGCGCTTTAGTCGAGCTAAACGTCGCCGTCCTCGACTCCTATCAAAAGGCCAAAGTCCAGATTGTCGACCATCATACCGCAGCTCGCCAATTCGGCCAATTCGAAACCAACGAGCATGCTGCAGGCCGTGAAGTCACCGGCGAATGGGCGTGGTTAATCCCGCCAGTTTCCCCAGCGACGACGCACATGTTCCACAGGCGCTATCCAAATAAAATCGTCAAACCAAACTTTTTCTATCAAGCATCACCGTTTGAACGCACTGAAATCACCCCAGTAAAACGTGGCGGATGTCCGTTTCATTGAGTTGCCAAATACTATGTAAAAATGGTAACATAGAAGCATCCAGTAGTTTGCGTTAGCTTATACACGCACAAGACGGATAAATATGTCTATCGAATGGAGTTTTTACGATGAATTTTGCGAAAACATTGGGGATTATTGGAGCATTGCTCGCGATGGGGCTTAGCCTAACCGTTATTTCCGTCGACAGCATTGCACGCATTTTGGAAGAGGATTCATTAGTATTCACGATTCTGAACTTCATAGCATTAGGGATGTCATTCGTCGGCTTGTTCGGCGCCATTATCATGAACAAAGCACCGCTAAAAGGCGGCGTCATGCTAATCGCTTCGGCCGTAGCCTGCACAATGAGCGTATCGATGATGTTCTTACTCCCAATCGTGTTACTTTGCGTAGCCGGTTTAATCAGCCTGAGCACAGCAGACGACATGTCGGAAGCACAAGCATAATTAAAAAAAGCAAAATCCGCGTTTTCACTCAGAAATTTTGAGTAGGCGCGGATTTTGTTTTTTATTTGCTTTATTTTTTGTTAAGTTTATGTAAATAAGTCCGTGGTATGATATAGTATGAACAATAAATATGTTACAATAGAAGCTAACTGTGGACAAATAGATAGCAGAATTTGAATTAGGACGTGATAGATTCGTGGATATTATTCAAGCGATGATCAGTTTTATCATCCATATAGACCAACATCTTGTTGAAATTATCAATACATTTGGCGTTTGGACGTACGTCATTATTTTCTTAATTGTATTTATAGAAACGGGACTCGTTATATTCCCATTCTTGCCTGGGGATTCCCTACTGTTTGCAGCCGGCGCCTTGGCAGTACTACCAGGATCGGAGCTCAATATTGTCGTTCTCCTCATCGTCTTGTGGGTAGCGGCAGTACTTGGCGACACCGTCAACTATCATATCGGTAAAAAAGTCGGCACTTCTATTCCACCAGACAGCTGGCTCGGCAAATTCATCAACCAAGAAAAAATGGACAAAGCCGAAGCGTTCTTCAACAAGCATGGCGGCAAGACAATCTTCATCGCCCGTTTCATGCCATTCATCCGTACTTTCGCGCCATTCGTAGCCGGTGCAAGTCGCATGAATTACCGTTATTTCTTAAACTACAACTTACTAGGCGCAACGGTCTGGGTACTACTCTGTACGATGGCAGGCTATTTCTTCGGGAATATCCCAGTCGTAAAAGAGAACTTCTCGCTCGTTGTACTAGGCATTATTTTCGTATCGATTTTACCGATGATCTTCTCGTTTATTAAGAGTAAAATGGATAGCAAGAAAGCTAAATAAGGATATTTGAAAAGTAGATGAACCAAGATTCGCGGTTTTATCTACTTTTTTGTCGAGTCATATAAAAGACGGTGGCTGGATTGGTACTGATAACCATCGACTTTTGCCAAGTGAGGAGGGTTATTTTTTTGGTCGTTGTTAAGCTTGAAGCGTGCAATAACAAGAGCAATTAAAGAAATCAAAGACAAAAACCGACTGCTAGTTACCAAGCTCCTGCCACAGGCACAAAGGCGTCTCCTTTCGTTAGAGTAGAAAGCATGCTTATAAAATTATGCACACAAAAACGAAATTACTAATTAAAATCCAATTAATAGTTTTCATTTAGATCGAAATAATACTTTTAGAATTAATAGGAAACCTGTGTAAATAAAAACCAAACCGTGTAAGTAGTGTGTGTAACAAATTTTTACATATAAATAGCCATGTTAACGCTTTCTTGTTTGGCACAATACTTGCATAATACATAAGTGTCCAGAATTTAGTATACGATAAAAGGGGGATCTAACGGGGGATTTTTGGAATTCTGGGTTTAAAAATTGCAGAGAAAGTAGGCATACCGCAAGCAGAACGCAAAAATTATGAAGAGGTGAAGAAATGAAAAAGGTAACAAAGAGGGTTATAAGTGTAGTCTCGGTGTTGTTGTTAGTCGTTTCGTTATTTGCGTCGTCCGTTCTAGGTAGTGTAGGGAATTCTTCTGTGAAAGCTAAAGCCGCAACCACATCACAATATAGAAACGTGATGTATTATGGAGATTGGTCCATTTGGGGCGGAGAAGGTCAGTTTTATCCGAAAGATATACCAGCAGAGCAATTGACACATCTAAACTTTGCATTTCTTGATTTCGATAGTAACGGAAACTTGAAATTCACAGATAAAGATGCGGCAGTTGGCGCACCAGTTGGGCAAGATGGAGTTCAATGGGGCGGAGCAAATGCAGGTATTTTAAACGCGTTACAAGAGTTGAGAGCGAAAAATCCGAATATGAAAATCGGTATCTCTATCGGCGGTTGGTCGAAATCTGGTGACTTCTCTGCAATCGGAGAAAATGCCACAGCGCGTGCTAATTTTGTAAGCAACGTTATGAAATTTATCAAATATACAAATATGGATTTTGTCGATCTAGACTGGGAGTATCCTGCATCCGTTCGTGCCGCTGACTTAGTGGACAACAAGAACGATGAAGGAACGCCAAACGCAAAACCTGCTGATAAACAAAACTATATTACACTTCTTCAAGACTTGCGTACTGCTTTAGATAAGCAAGGCGTAGATGTGAAGAAAAAATATGAGTTATCTGTAGCGTTACCAGCGTCTCAAGGCATGCTTGCAAACGGTGTTGATGTGGCGAAACTTTTCAATGTTGTTGATTTTGCGAATATCATGACTTACGATATGAATGGGGCTTGGACTCCGAATAGCGCGCATCATACGGCGCTTTACGGCAATCCGGCAGACCCGAATTATAACGATGGTTTCTCCGTAGACCAAACAGTGAAATATCTGAAGAGCCAAGGCGCAGCGTCAAACAAAATCGTTGTCGGCGCAGCATTCTACACACGCGGTTGGAACAAAGTGGAAGCGGGTACAAGTGCAACGCAACCAGGACTTTTCCAAGCAGCTACAAAAAACAATAAAGATGCAGACCTAAGTGCGACATACGGTGCTCCAAATGAAAAACCATTAGCAACTGGTGACGGTGGTCGTGCCGGCGGAGTTTGGGCATATAAGAGCATCGATGCTTTGAAAGCCAAATCACCAACGTTAGTCGAATACTGGGATGACGTGGCAAAAGCGCCATATCTATACAGCAAAACGACTGGCGAATTCTACACGTATGACAATGTCCGTTCTGTCACTGCTAAAGCGCAATACGTGAAAGATAACAATTTGGGCGGAATGATTTCGTGGATGCAATCGCAAGATAAAGCAACTACGTCAACAAAACGCGATGAATTAACAAAAGCAATTAAACAAGGATTGTTCGGCGCTGGAGAACTTGCAGCAAACACAATCGTCTATTCGAACCTAAACGTAGAAGCCACTGTAGCGCCATATAGCGAAAACGGTGTCGGCTACGAAATCACAATCAAAAACAAAGAAGTAGCGAACGAAACAAATGAAGTGCTACAAGCGACGGAGTTTGCAGCAGAAACCGTAAAATTACCGAAGTTCTACATTCCAGTGAAAGCCGGCGAAACGTTGACGGCTGGGGATTATAAAGCTGGTACGGTAGCAACTGCCAATGGTTACACAACCGTTGATTTGGCGTCTGTCTATGATGGGCAACAAATTCCGCAAGGCGCAACGTATACATTCCGATTGAAATCCAATCTAACGTCTGTAAACGTGAATAATATTGCGAATATCTCATTGACACAACGCATGTCTAAAGCTGGGACAGAGCTTGGCAAACAAGTTATTTTTGGTGGAGGCGCGGTTATTCCTGATCCTAGTGATACAGTAGCACCAACAGCTCCAACGAATTTGGCGACAGTAGCAGCGAACGTGACGGATGTGGCGGTTCCTTTAAGTTGGACAGCTGCAACGGATAACGTAGGCGTGGCTGGATATAAAGTATATCGTAACGGTACTGAAGTTGCGACTGTTTCTGGAACAAGTTACACGGACACAGGGCTTACTGCTTCCACAGCTTATTCGTATACTGTAAAAGCGTATGACGCAGCGGGTAATGTTTCTGCTGCAAGCGCGGCACTTTCAGTAACGACAAAAGCTGGTACGGTCACACCACCAGTTGGAACTGGAACGTGGGATTCTGCCAAAATTTATACTCAAAATGATCAGGTGACTTATAATGGTCATACGTATAAAGCGAAATGGTGGACACAAGGAGATGTACCGGGGGCAGAACAATGGGGTCCTTGGGAACTAGTCTCGTAATATCGCTGTGCTCCTCGTTTGGAGATTAATGAAGAATAAAAAAGGCAGGAGAGAAAGAGTGCTCTCCTGTCTTTTTGCTTGCTTATTTTAGTAATAGTGGGAGGAACGAGATGACATCAAAGGTGATGTGGACGATCCAAGTTACCCAGATGGAGTTGGATTTTTTGAATAGGTAATTTAGGACTAGGCGGCTTGGGATTATTGTGACTAGGCACTGGAGGAGGTTATAGTCATAGGATGATAGATGCCAGACCGCGAATAGGATAGCGCATAGGAGGCTTGCTTGCCAAAACTGCCAGCCAAGCTTTTTCCATGCTGCGTAAAGTACGCCGATGGAGAGGAGTTCTTCTCCTAGAAGCATGAAGGGAACGTTTTTGATGACGTACTCCCAAGATAGCACGCTATTGACGCTGTTTTCGGTGGTACCACCGGCGATTAATGACCAGATGCTACTTGCTAATGTGCCGACGATAAGGAGGAATGGAATACCGATAATGAGCCATTTGAAACTAAAATGTTTGAACCAGTCTAGGAATTCGCTTTTTAGTAATAGGAAAAGGACAATGAACATAATCAAGGCGTTGAAGTAGGTGCCTAGCGATTCAAGAGCTACGGTGCTAGAGATGAAGTGGGGCAGTGCTTGGTATAGACTTCCTGTTATAATAGCGATAAGTATAATGAGATAACCTTTTTTTCGATTGATTAATGGATTTTCCATGTGGAGCTCCTTTTTTTCATTTTGTATTGCTTGTATTTTACTTACCCTTATTTTTAGTTTATGAACCTGAATGATTGGCATGTTAGCGTGAGAAGTTTATACTTATAGATGAATGATAATCTGTGAGGAGTGTTGTAAATGCAGTTGAAAGCTAGCGATACGAAGAAGTTCCACAATGGGCAGGAAATTCCGCTTGTCGGCCTCGGGGTTTGGAAAATGGAGAACGAGCGGGAAGCGGTGGATGCAATTCAAGTGGCCGTGGACGCTGGTTACCGCGCGATCGATACGGCGAAGGTCTATGAAAATGAGGATTTTGTTGGGCGGGCAATTCGCGAGACTGGGATTCCCCGCGCGGATTTGACAATTACTTCGAAGCTGTGGAATGCAGATCATGGGTATGATGAGACGCTACGTGCTTTTGATACTTCTTTGAAAAAATTGCAATTAGATTATCTGGATTTGTACTTGATTCATTGGCCGGTGAGTAGCTACAAGGATTCATGGCGGGCGATGGAGCGCTTGTACAGTGAGGGATTAATTAAATCTATCGGGGTCAGCAATTTCCACCAACACCATTTGGAGAATTTATTTACGACGGCGAATGAGAAGCCGGTGATTGACCAAATTGAAATGCACCCATTATTGTCACAAAAACCGTTGCGGGCTTATTTGGAGAGTCAGGATATTGTTCATGAGGCGTGGTCACCGCTTGCGAAAGGTGGGGAATTATTGAATGATCCGGTTTTGACAGCTATTGCAGAGGCCAAAGGGTTGACGGTAGCGCAAGTGATTTTGCGTTGGCATTTGAATAATGGTTCGGTAATTATTCCTAAATCAGTGACGCCTGAACGAATTCGTAGCAATTTTGATGTTTTCCATTTTGATTTGAGTGATGGGGATATGGAGAAAATTGACGCGTTGAATGCAGATAAACGTACAGGATCTGATCCTGACAGCGAAGCATTTTTAGCTCGGACGTGGAATTGAATACATCCAGCATACTGACCGGATTTCGGTGCTGCCAGTATGCTGGATTTTTTATCTGAATTTTATTTAATCGTTGTTGGTAATCCTGCTGCTAATGCTGCGATCAGGTCTTGGTTTGCGGTTTCTTTAATATGAACGTTGACCGAATCATCATCGCTATAGAATGGCGGCAAATCGTCTGCGAATGCGTCCAATTCAGCTTGCGTTGCTCTTTCTACACCGTATTGGAATTGCGTTCTATCGGTTGGGATCGCGCCTTCCATTGTAGAGCCAAAAGCACCGAAATCGGCTAATCCTTGTGGGTTAATCTCCGGTCCTTTGGCGTAAATGAATGTGTTGTACTTAGGATGACCTAGATATTGTGTGGCATTCGAAACGCCATCCATTTGTAAATTGTATCTGAGTTTAGCGTAGCCGCGGGTTGCCAGCATGAATGGTGTCTGGATTTCAGAAATAGCCTGATTTCCTGCGGTAACCATAATTAAGTTTCCAAATCTATCTAGGAGCGCAACGGCGTTACCGTCTCCACCGTTTGCGATATCTTGCTCAGCGGCTTCGATGAGATACGGCGCGAGTCCTTCATCTGGATTATTAGGCGATGGTGCAGTATATTCCAGTGCGTGTGGATAAGCGGCTTTTAATGCTACATAAATGGGGTCTGTGGTCGCTAACGTTTTTGGATCTAGTAATTGATCTTCGGGTAAATCGGTGTTGATTTTATTCGAAACATCGTTTAATGTCGCGTCAAAAGCTGTAGATGTCAAGGCATACGTTTGATCTTCGATAGCTGTGTTGTCTCCAAAAATTGGCGAAACAGGTACACCGGTTGCTTCGCGTGAGAATTTTGCCGTGGAACCTAAAACGGCTGGATAAGAGAAACTTGCTTGTGCGTCCGCTTGCATTGAAGTACCGCTTAACGATGGGAATAACGCTGATTTATCGTAGTTAATTCCAGCATACGTATCGTTGGCAGACACGACAACATTAGCAAATCCTGCTTGCAAAATGGACCCTGTACACATAGCACAAGGATCTAGCGATGTTACCAAAATAATTTTTTCAGGCTCAGGTAAATCAAGTGACTCTTTATTCTCATAATACCAATCAATCATTTGGCGCTCACCATGAGCAGTTGGGTCAAAAACTAAATCATTCGTTACGACGTTATTGTGTTGCGTGTAAACAACATTGCCATCAGTATCCATGAGCATACCACCAACGCTAAATGTGCCTTGATCGGACGCGTGTAGTACTTGATCAGCTGTTTCATGAACTGCGTCTTGTATTCCGTTGATTGTTGCAGGGACGGCATCTACGTGCACGTCATTTAATACATTTCCTAATATAGCGCTACCTGCAAGAATGGACACCGCTGATAAAATTACCCCTTTTTTCCACGTAAACTTCATTCATCAATCACTCCTATTTTTTATTTAAGAATCTTATTTGCATTGGGCCCCGTACCCTGCGAAACAGAATATCAATTGTAAAATAAGTTGGTTGAAATAAAGTGGATAAGCGCTTACCACAAGCTTTATTACCAAGTAATACAATAGAAAGCGTTTTCGCAAGAGAATTGTATCACAATCAGAATGAAATGTAAAATACTTTTTATTTTTTTGGTAAAAAGTATTTTCGAGAGCTAGAATTATTTTTTTACAAAAAATGTATTTATTTATCACATTAAAACATTTTTGTCAATATGATTTTAATTATTATTATGCGTATTTATCTTTTATTTGTGTCTAAAATGTGTCTAAACGAAGAAAAATATTGTATTTTTTATCTAAAAATAGTGAAATATATTACGTATATGATATTATTGGAATGGGAGCGGGAGGTTTCGAAAATGGTAATATTTATTTTTTAAGAAGTAGAGATGATTAAAGTGTTACATAATTATAGAAGACTGAAAAAACTATATAGTATTCAAAGTGAGTGGAGCGTCATTCTTTTTTAATCCATCACAAGAAAATACGAACACCATGATAGAAACGGATTTGGCGGAGGTAG
Organism: Listeria grandensis; assembly: GCF_014322885.1. Classification (NCBI taxonomy): domain Bacteria; kingdom Bacillati; phylum Bacillota; class Bacilli; order Caryophanales; family Listeriaceae; genus Listeria; species Listeria grandensis. The sequence goes on from NZ_JAASUG010000005.1 coordinate 200,364, forward strand.
ACATAAACCAATCTGTTGTCTTTTTTTGAAAAATTAAGTGTAAATAGGTGGGGTCAGATTATGGTGAAGAAATTAATAGCAATGTTAATCATGATGGGTGCGATCGCTGGCGGAATTTTAATACATATAGAAATAACGAACGCTGCTGAAATGAATTTTTCTGTGTCAGCAGTTCTTCCAGAAAACCAAATTGATAAGTCAAATACCTATTTTGAATTGCGGATGAAACCGGGGCAGGAGCAGGTGCTAGAGGTGATGTTGAACAATAGGCTTGATCGCGCGGTAACGGTGGAAACCCATGCCAACACAGCGATCACAAACGATAACGGCACCGTCGACTTTAGCAACGCCACACCAAAAATCGATACAACCCTCAAATATCCATTTTCCCACATCGCAAAAACACCAACGGAAATTACAATCCCAGCTAAATCGAACAAAACGATGAAAGTAAAGGTGACGATGCCAAGTACTCCTTATGAAGGGATGATCTTAGGCGGACTTCATTTCACCGAAAAAGAAACTGCGAAAAACGGAGCGACTGACTCACAAAACGGCGTTCAAACTAAAGATGAAAACGAGTATGTCATCGGCGTTTTCCTGACAGAAAATGATCGCGTAGTGGAGCCAGAGATGCAACTGAACAAAATATCACCGTCACAGGTGGACTACCACAATGTTCTGAAGGCAAATTTGCAAAATACAAAATCCGTGATTATTCCAAACTTGGAAGTTAGCGCGGATGTTTACCGAGAAAATAGCGATAAGGTACTCTATAACGAAAAATTAACCGGTCTTCGAATGGCACCAAATTCCAATTTTAATTTTGGTATAGGCTGGGATAATCAAAAATTCAAGCCGGGGAAATATCGTTTGAAAATGATAGCTACTTCTGGTAAAAATATATGGAAATGGGATGAAGCCTTCGAAATAAAAAGCGATGTTGCAGCTGAGCTAAACGATAAGGCGGTCGAACTCGAGGCAGATGAAATGATGTGGTACATGATCAGCGGGAGTTTGATTGTGGTATCATTAGTGGGGCTTGTTTTTTTGCTAGGTCGACGCTTGAAAAAAGGGCACAAGAATAATTTATTGTAAAACGATAAAAATATGATTGAAAACAATATATATATGTTGTATAATGAAGTTGTAGATGTTAATGAAGCCATTATAATAAAATATGATATTTCAAGTGAAGAAAATCTCAGTAAAGGGATGATTACAATGAAAAAAATAAAGCTTTGGATGGGTCCAATATTAATTTTTATAGGAATCGTATGTTTAGGAATTTCAGCTATGGTAGGTAGCACGATAGATGCAAATGGCTTTGTTAGCGAACCAGCATTCTTCTTAATCCCAGTGAGCTATGTATTCTTTTCTGTAGGAATTATTGCAACTATTTTCTTTTCCGCGAAAGCATTCATTAAAAAACAATCCCATTAACGCAGGTACCATTGAATAGGCATGTTTGATATACCAAGAGTAGACGTAAACGCGATCTATGAAGGGAGGCATCAGACATGTCTTTTTCTTTTTTTAATGGTATGCTTTTAGAGAGATAGTGCAATACAATCAGAAAAGGTGGTAGTAAAGGTGGCTTTCTTTAAAAAAATTCCTTCGATAACTGTGGTTGAATTGGCTGATAAAATGGGAGAAAAGCCGGTGATTGTTGATGTTCGGGAGCGCTTTGAGTATGCAAGCGATCATATCGAAGGTTCGCAAAATGTGCCACTAACAAAATTAAAGACGTTTGATTATGAGGGTCCTATTTATATCATTTGTCACTCAGGGGCACGTAGCAAACTAGCAACACAATATCTATACAAAAGAGGCTATGATGTGACAAATGTAAAGGGCGGTCTGATGAAGTGGAACTCCATGGTTTCTCGTAAAAATTGATCCATTATAGGAAATAGAAAGGATACTGTACACACGTTTTTCTGTGTCAGTATCCTTTTTTATCTATTTTTTATTCACTACAATATGCTCCAGTTCTCCCGACGCAAAATCAACGGTAAAGGCTTGTCCGAAGCCAATCACGTAGCGACCAGCTTGTGGGGTTAGCTCGAAAATCGACATGTCAATGGTTCGCAGTAAACGGATGAGTGATGTACCATGGATCGCTTCCATTTTTGCGAAGAGGGGCTCGAGGTTGTCGTTTCCGATATTTTTCGCTTGGCATCGCAGGTAAAGGCGCTCGCGGGCAAATAGGTTTTTCGTATTCGCTTCATCGGCGAGCATCATGATTTGAATGGTCTCATTTTGCTCGATAAAGTCGTAGTGCTCGGCGATAGCGCTAATGTAAATGTAGAGTTTGCCTTCATGCTTCACGAAAGGTGCATAGCTTATGAATGGATGACCATCCGAATCCTGTGAACTAATCACGATCGTTTTACGGCTTTCCAAAAAATCGTCATAACGTGATTTTACCTGATCCATTTTCACTGTTGCTACCATGTTTATCCAACCTTTCTTATTCTGTTATATATCTTTAGCGCGCATCAAGTATAGAAAATACGGCGCGCCGACAATGGCCATGATGATTCCGGCAGGGATGTCGAGCGGTGCAAAAAGAGAGCGACCAATCGTGTCTGCGGCAAGCAAAACCAAAGCGCCCAGCACCATACTCATCGGGATTAAGCGCCAATAATTGGAGCCGACTAAAAAGCGCGCCATGTGCGGTACGATTAGGCCGACGAATCCGAGCAAGCCAACGACAGAAACCGAGATAGCAGCAAGGTACACAGCGATAATCGATAAAATAATTCGCGTCTGATTCATCTTTTCACCAAGATTGACCGCGATATCGTCGCCGAGGCTTAGAATATTCGCTTTTCGAATGAAGAAAATCGCGCAAATCCAACCGATAATCGAGTATGGCAACAGGAGTCCCACGTCGCCCATCCCTTTTGCAGCGAGGCTTCCGTTCATCCATTGCACGACAGCGGGCAGACGATCGCTGTATAGAATCGAAAGCAGACCAATGATTCCACCCATAATCGCGTTGACGGCAACACCTGACAGAATAATTCGCATTGGTGAGATTGTGCCATTTTTCCAAGCGAGCGCATAAACAATGACGACAGCAACGAGCCCACCAATCATACCTGCAAGCGGCGCGAAACTACCTAAGTTCGGAAAAAGCAATACGATCATCAAAACGGTCACCGCGGCCCCGCTAGAAACCCCGGTCAAACCAGGATCGGCCAATGGATTCCGCATTACCGCCTGCAAAAATGCCCCAGAAACCGCCAAATTTGTGCCGACAATCACAGCAATGAGTACCCGCGGAATTCGCAAATTCCACAAAATTGTCTGAGACAGCTCAGCGCCTTCACCAAATAAAGTACGGATACTTTCCATCGGAGCAATGTGAATACTCCCAACGCCTACAGCTATAATCATTGAGACAACAAGCAGTATCGAAGTTGTCCCAATGAGAAACCAGCTTTTTTGCTTTCGTTCCATCTTATTTGTAAAGGATGTCTTTCAGCTGTTCTAGACCAGTCGCTGCGTTTGCAAGCGATGCATAGCCGAAAATATCATAATCGAGCGCCTGAACTTTGTCGTTTTTGAAGGCATTTAATTTCTCCCACGCGCCATTTTTTTTCACATCTGTTTTGAATTGCGTCAGAGCAGCGTTCGCATCGCCGTGTGATACAAGGAAAATCGCATCTGGGTTTGCGGCAGTCACATCTTCCATATTTAATGGTACATAAGATTCATCGGTTTTCATCGTTTCAGTGATGATGTTTTTAGCTTTCACCGTCTTTACGAGGCTGCCGACATATGTTGTGTCATTCATCAGCATGAACGAACTGCCGGTTCCGAATAAAATCATCACTTTGGGCGCGGTTTTAGCTGAGATGGAGTCAACGATTTTATCCTCATTTTTTTGTAGTTGGGTGAGGTATGTAGTGGCTGCTTTTTCTTTATCGAATGCCTTGCCGAGAACCTCAAGAGATACTTTTAGATCTGGATAAGAATCGGTTGGTAAGTACGCGCCTTTTAAGTTAATTTGGCTGATTTTTTTGTCGATGCTGTTTTTTATGGACTCAGAACCGATGACTAAATCGGGATTCAGGCTGGCGATTTTCTCAACGTCAGGCTCCACTGCGGAACCGATTTTTGGAATACTCGCAAAATTATCAGGAAGTTTGTGCGTGGTGCTCGGAATTCCAACGGGCGTGATTCTCAGTATATCAAGCATTTCTGTTACAGAAACAGAAGTTGCGACAACGTTTTTTGCTGGTTCAGCTGGAAATTGTGCGGAAAGTGTCTGGATTTTTGTAGTTTCAGAGTTAGACTTCGTTGGCGTACTCGTGTTGCCGTGCCCTGATGTCTTGACCTCTGCCTTCGTTGTTTCATCTGCGGTGCCACATCCAGCAAGTGCTAACGCCGAGACGGTTACTAAACTAAATACAATTCTTTTTATCATTTCATGAAACCCCCTTCAGTTATAATTGATAATGATAATCGTTATCAATTAATTGGAGTATACCAAATTTGGTTTTGTTTGGCAAGACGGATTCGGATTTCTTTTCTGGAATGTCCTTGCTAATTATATCGAGCCGTGATATATTATAATTATCAAATACATCGAGGTGTGATATATTTATGGATGAAAAATTAGTCAAAACTTACGTCCCGATGACGGAGACCGCGTTTTATATTTTGCTATCCTTGGTTCAACCAAAACATGGTTATGCAATTACAGATAGCGTCAAAAAGATGACGAAGGACCGGATTATTTTAGGACCAGGAACGATTTACGGCAGTTTGTCAAAAATGAAGAAAGACCAGTTAATCACAATTATTCAAGAAGAAAGCAATCGGAAAATCTATCAAATCACAAACCTGGGCAAAGAAGTCCTCGAGGTGGAGAAAAAACGCATCGAGGAGTTGTATCAAAATTCGAGGGGAGGAAAATAAACATGGTGAAGAAAGTAATGAAGTTTATTACGGTGGACAATGTGGAGAAAGAAGAGGCATTTTTAGAAGAAATGGCCAATCAGGGATGGTTTTTCACGAAATATGCCTTTCCTCATTATCATTTTGAAAAAGGGGCACCAGGGGCGTATTCGTATTGTATTGATTATAAAGAAACGACTGGGGATGAAGAGGAGTATTTGGTGCTTTTTAAGGATGCAGGCTGGGAAAATGTGTTCTCGTATCCGATTTTTAAGGGGAAATGGATGTATTTTAGAAAGCGCGTGCAAGAAGGTGGCGGGAGAGAAGTGATTTTTACGGATAACGACTCGATGGTGGGGTTGCTTAAGAGGGTAAGGTCGAACTGGACGCGGTTTGGAGCTATTTTTTCAGTGCTATTGGTTGTATTAGGTACGCTATATATGAGTGTCTTTTCATACCCTTTTTTGGGCATTATTATCCTATTCGTTGCGCTGGTGATTATTGCCCTTTACGGGAAAATGTATATTAATATTACGAAAAAAATCAGGATGAATCGTGAGGTCTAAGCGCGAATTATTGCAAGGAAGAAGATTTTTAAAATGATAAAAGACACGTTAACCCGTTTTGTAACAACAGGTTTAACGTGTCTCTCAGCATTATCAGTTTTTATTGACGAATCATATAATCAAATGCGCCGAGTGCAGCTGTGGCACCTGAGCCCATCGAGATAATGATTTGTTTATAAGCGCTGTCTGTACAGTCTCCAGCGGCAAATATGCCAGGAACGTTTGTCTCGCCATGTTTATTGACAATAATTTCACCGATTTGGTTTCGCTCTACATCATTTCCAAGCCATTCTGTGTTCGGAGCTAGACCAATCAAGATGAATACGCCTTCCACATCGAGATGAACTTCTTCATTTGTTTCACGGTTCACATATGTGATGCCATTTACCTTGTCTTGCCCCGTAATTTCTTTTGTCTGCACATTCTTCAAAACAGTGACGTTCGGCAGGGAATAAAGACGCTTCTGCAAAACGTTATCGGCTTTTAGTTCAGGCATAAATTCGAGGACAGTGACATGTTTTACGAGACCAGCGAGATCAATCGCAGCTTCGATACCAGAGTTACCTCCGCCAACGACAGCGACATTCTTCCCTTCAAAAAGTGGGCCATCGCAGTGTGGGCAATATGCAACGCCTTTATTTTTGAACTCCTGCTCACCAGGAACGCCAATATTGCGCCATCTTGCACCAGTCGAGATAATCGCGGTTTTAGTCGTTAATACAGCGCCGTTTTCGAGTGTGACTTCCACGCTTTCGTTCTTCTGAATACTTTTTGCGCGTACTTGTTTCATCACATCAACGCCATATTCGTTCACGTGTTCTTCAATCTGTGCTATCAGTTTTGGACCTTCTGTGTATTTTGTTCCAATCACGTTTTCGATGCTTAACGTTTCTAAAACCTGACCTCCGAAAGTGTCTGCTACAATACCAGTTCGAATACCTTTGCGAGCGGCGTAGATTGCTGCACTGGCACCTGCTGGACCGCCACCAATCACGAGGACATCGAACGGTTCTTTATCTTCAAATTCGGAAGCATCGGCTACACCTACTATTTTGGTGATAATTTGTTCGATTGTCATCCGACCACTTCCAAATAGCGAGTGATTGTCAAAAATCGTCGGAACTGCCATGATGTTTTTTGCTTCCACTTCGTCTTTGAACATGCTACCTTCAATCATTGTATGTGAAATATTTGGATTCAGCACACTCATGATATTCAGCGCCTGCACGATATCTGGACAGTTGTGACATGTTAAGCTGACATAAGTCTCAAAATGATGTGGCTTGTTGATTTTTTTGATTTGCGCCGTGATATCATCATTGATTTTCGGCGGGCGACCACTTACTTGTAGCAATGCCAAAATAAGTGAGGTAAATTCATGACCTAGTGGAATCCCAGCAAAAACAATACCGTAATCTTCGTTTTCCCGTTCCACGCTAAAGCTCGGCGTTCTTGAAAGCGAGCCGTGTTCTAAACGAATCTTTGGGGACATATCTACTATTTCACTAACAAATTCAAGTAACTTTTGCGAGTTTTCATCTGTTGCGACACTTACTTTTAGGACAATATCTTGTTCCAGTAAATCCAGATAGCCCGCAAGTTGTTCCTTGATTTCTTTATCTAAAGCCATGCTTAAATTTTACCTACTAAGTCTAGACTCGGTTTTAGCGTATCCGTGCCTTCTTTCCATTTTGCAGGACAAACTTCACCTGGATTGTTTCGCACATATTGTGCAGCGCGGATTTTATCAATTAAAGCACTGGCGTCGCGACCAATACCGTCTGCATTAATTTCAATTGTTTGAACAATACCATCTGGATCAATGATGAACGTGCCACGATTTGCTAAACCTTCCTCTTCATCTAAAACGTCAAAAATTCGCGAGATCTTATGGGTAGGATCGCCAATCATTATATATTCGATTTTGCCAATGGCTTCTGACGCATCGTGCCATGCTTTATGCGTAAAGTGTGTGTCCGTTGAAACAGAATAAACTTCTACACCTAGGTCTTGCAATACTTTATATTGATCTTGCAAATCCTCTAATTCAGTTGGGCAAACAAATGTAAAGTCGGCTGGGTAAAAGCAAACGACACTCCATTTTCCTTTGAAATCCTCAGATGAAACATCAATAAATTCACCTTGGTGGAAAGCTTTTGCAGCAAACTCTTCTATCTCTCTTCCAATTAACGACATCTATAATTCCTCCTTAAACACTTTTTTATGTGAAATATCACACTTAGAATTATCAACTTATTTTAGACGATTGTCAATAGTTATTTATAATGTTTATTATTTAAAAGGAAGTATAAAATGGGGGAACATGTTCGAATCACTGTAAATTATTTCATATCAACGAATTTGATCTGTTGGTATGAACTTATTTTTTTAATAATTCTTTTTATCAATTGATATATAATTTTCTCAGTTATTTACAGAATATTATTTTAGTGATAGCTCTTGATAAGGAATTTGCGAATGCTCATTGTCATGACAAATAAAGGCTATTATAGATAGGAATGCGAGGAGGGATAGACATGGCTACAATTACAGTTCGTGTATCAGATATAGAAAAGCAATTTCTGGATGATATGGCGAAATTTGAAGGGAAGAGTTTGTCAGATTTACTGAAAACGACAACGCTTGAATCGTTAGAAGATGAGTATGACGCTCGTGTGGCTGACTATGCATATGAAGAATATTTAAAACAGGCTAAATCATGCCCGTTATCAGATCTTATGTCGGAGTACGGATTGGGAGATAATGAATGAGCCATCATGTCAGGACAACTTCTCGATTTGAAAAACAGCTATCCAAATTAGATAGACACGCTGGTCACACTATTTTAAAGTGGTTATCAAAGCACGTTGATGGCACAGAAAATCCGCAAGCAAGCGGAAAAGCTTTAGTAGGAAACTATGATGGTCATTGGAGATTATCGCGTCATTTGTAGGATTGAGGAAGATCAAGCAAATCTATAAAAAATAGAAAGACCCTTGATGTTTTTATCATCAAGGGTCTTTTCTATATCACCATATGTACGCATTTTTCTACTACACACGAAAAGTTGTGGCCGCCCTTTTCTATAGAAGAAAGCGGGATATGGAGTGTTATTGGTGTCTTGTATGTTGAGGATTGCAATCAATTTTCTGGAATATTCCTGTTTCTGGATTTTGAGATGGTAAGCTGTTAGTAGATCAAGCGAAACAAATAAATCGCAAAACAGGAGAGGAAGTATTTTATGAAGAAAAGTAAAAGTTGGATCACATTATTCGTATTAAGCCTAACACTCGTATTGGTTGTCGCTGGATGTGGAACTGCCTCCACCGCAAACGATCTTGGGAAAACAAGAACAGCAAATGACCTAGAAATAACAGTGACAAGCGTTAACACTTTAAATAGCCAAAATGATAATAAACAACTTGCAAAAATAGATTTTAGAATTGAAAACGTCGGTGCAGATGAATCAGGTGCCGGAGCAGGCGACTTCGTAATTGAAACGAAAGATGGCAAAAAGCATTCCGTAGATGGCCTAAGCGCTAATAACTTCGGTGACGCGATTCCTGCAGGAAAGACATTAAAAGGCTCTGGTTACTATGAAGTACCAGCAGGTGAAGAAAAAGTAACATTGCATTACAAACCAGTAGTGGAATCGACAGACGAAACGGCAACGTGGACAATCATACTTCCGGAAAAATAAGAGATTAAACTGAGAGGCGGAATTTTAAATAATGAAAATTACAGTAGTAGGTCTAGGATATATCGGCTTACCGACCGCGATCTTATTCGCGAAATACGGAAATACGGTAACAGGAGTAGATTTATCACCAGTGATGACAGAAAACTTGAACGCAGGCTTCATTCACATCGAAGAACCAGGTTTAGAGGATGATTTACAAGAAGCGTTAGCTTTGAACAAATTCCATGCTAGTACGACCCCAGTGAGCGCAGATGCATATATCATCGCAGTACCAACCCCTAACAAAGATGATGAGTACAAATCATGCGATACGTCATATGTCGAATCCGCGCTAACAAGTATTCTTTCACTTTTGAAGAAAAACGATACGATTATTGTTGAGTCAACGATCGCACCGAGAACGATGGCAGATGTCGTCCAACCACTAATCGAAAAACAAGGATTCACAGTCGGAGCAGACATTTTCTTAGCACACTGTCCAGAACGTGTATTGCCAGGTAATATCATGCACGAACTAGTTCACAATCCACGTATCATTGGTGGGATTACGGAGCAATGTACTGAAAAAGCAGCGGCGGTATACGGCGAATTTGTTGAAGGCGAGATCATTAAAGCGCAAGCCGGTGAAGCCGAACTTAGTAAGCTCATGGAAAATACCTACCGTGACCTCAATATTGCCCTTGCAAACGAGCTTGCAAAAATTAGTAACCATCTTGAGATCGATGCCCTACGAGTGATTGAAATGGCAAACAAACATCCCCGTGTAAATCTACATCAACCTGGCCCAGGCGTTGGTGGACACTGTCTAGCAGTTGATCCATATTTCGTCATCGCGGCCGCCCCAGAACAATCTCCCCTTATGCAAACAGCCCGTGCAGTCAATAATAGTATGCCCGAATATGTTGTCCAAAACGTAAAAGCCATCATGGAACAACGTGAAGGTAATACCGTAACACTTTTCGGACTAACATATAAAGGAAACATCGATGACATCCGTGAAAGTCCCGCGATGGAAATCAAAGAATTGCTCATAGAAGAAGGTTTTGATATTAAATGTTTCGACCCGCACGTGATTTCGGCCCCGCTCACTGGCGAAGAAGCATGTGAAGATAGCTCACTAATCGTCGTATTAAGCGATCACAATGAATTCCGTACAATTCCAACTACCTACACAGATAAAATGCGTGATGCGATCGTTTTCGACCCGAAAAATATGGTTCAAAATGTCGGTGAGCAAGTCGTCTATACCAATTACGGCAACCTGCACAAAGTCATAAAGAACGCGGTGCCATATCAATTCAGTTAAGGACGTGAATGTCAATGGAAAAAACTGATTTTAAATTTGCAGAACAGGTATTAAATTACCGAGAATCCCACGAAAAACCCCTCCACGATAAAGTATGGCGCATTTTTGACCTCATCGCAGCCATAATTGCCCTCGTGATCTCTTTCCCAGTTTTCCTCGTAATTTCAGTAATGATCAAGCTAGAAAACTGGAAAGCCCCGATTTTCTTCAAACAAGAACGTGTCGGCAAAGACGGAAAAACCTTCTATATGTATAAATTCCGCTCCATGTACGTTGATGCAGAAGCCCAGCTCGCGAAACTCCAAGCACAGAACGAAATGGACGGGCACATGTTCAAAATGAAAGACGACCCCCGCATCACCTCCGTCGGCAAATGGATTCGTAAAACGAGTCTCGACGAATTCCCCCAGTTCATCAATATTTTAAAAGGCGATATGTCCTTCGTTGGACCGCGCCCACCTCTAACGACAGAATATGCTAGCTACACGAACTATGATAAGAAACGCCTACTTGTCACGCCTGGATGCACTGGGTTATGGCAGGTCAGCGGCAGAAACAACCTGAGTTTTAAAGAGATGGTTGAACTTGACCTCGAGTATATTGAAACGAGAACGATTCGCTTCAATATCAAGATATTACTGATGACTTTCAAGGAATTTACAAGCAAAGGAAATGGGATGTAACAAGCAGTGTCTAGAAAATTGATTTTCCTGAGTAACTTTTCGGAATAATCCAGTTTTCGTGAAAAAATTTGATAAAGTATATGTAAGGCAAAGATAATAAACGAATAAGGCGGTGAGTAAGATGTGAAGCCTAGTAGCAATCTCAATCTTAATAACTGTAGCCATGGATTCCCCGACAGAACATCCCCTTCATTTATTTCGTACTAATAATAATAAAAAAACTAATTTATAAGAAAAATTCTTATAACAAAGGAGAAATATAAAACATGCAGAAAAAAACAACGCCAGTAAACGTATTATCAACTAAAAAGGTGAAAAAAGCCTTAGTCGCAACACTAGCAACAGTAACGGTTTTATCACAAATGTTAACAGTCTATCCAACAACAAGCGCAGCAGCAGAAGGCTCCGAAATTGGAACAACAGAAGCGCCAACACGAGTAGGTGATTTCGCAACATTAAAACAAATCATTGAGCAAGATAATGGCATTACAAATATCGAATTAACAGCAGACATCACGATGACAGCAGGAATTCAGATCAACAACAAGAAAACAGAACTTACAATTAATGGTAACGGTTATACGTTAACAGAAAGTAAAGCATCGATAAACGCAGCTAACATGACAATCTTTGCTTACACAGGATCAGCTATGAAAACAATGAATGTAAAAAACCTGACGATTCGCGGTTCCCATTACTACTCACCATTCACAGTATATGATGGTGTCAAAGGTGTAGTACAAAATTTTGAAAACATCGATTATGTAGGACCACAATTTGTCTACAATATCAATGGATTTGTTAACTTCACAGGGAAGAACAAAATTGTAAACGGACAAGGCGTTGATAAATTAGGAACGCTAAATGAGCTTGTTCAAGCAGGTGGAGTTACCATCGACGGAGAATTCATCGGTGAGCATAATACGACAGCAACATATGCTTTCGCTTTATACGGTGCAAACCCATATTTCATCATTAAAGATGGTGCAAAAGTAGATGTCGCAGCAAATGGTGGAGAATTCCTCTATGCACCAGCTAACACAGCAAACTTTGTTGTAGGTAAAAGTGCAACATTCAACCTTAACACGCTTCGTGAGTTATTCCCATACGCAATGGCTAACGTAACATTCGATACTAGCTCTACAACAACGATTAATCGTACAGACGTATCAGCTGCCGCACTAATATCAGTAGGGCAAACTTTAAATATAAATCCAAACGCAAGCCTAGTAGCGAAACAAGCAGCAGGAGCACCAGCAGCAGCGCACATCTTCCGTACAACAGCAGCAAACGCAGTAATCAACATCAATGATCCACGTAAATTAGACCTAGATGCAAACGGAACTGGCGCTAACCGTGTATTCTCCGCTTACGGCAAAACAACAATTAACTTCAAAGGCCTATCAGAAATCGGCGTATTTAAGCCAACAAACAAAACAGAAACACCAGACCTATCATGGCAAGATGCAACATTCCAAGTTATTCAAGCATCTGCACAAGCTGGAATCGTACAAGTAGGCGCTGTTTCATCTACTGGCGACATCCAAACTAAATTCGTATTAGCAGACGCGAAACGTATTACAACAACAGGAACAGTTGAAGTTGCACAAAAAGCAGTAAGCGAACTTTTCACAAATAATGATCCAGCGACAGACACAATCAAAGATACAACAACACAAGCAAAAATTGACGCAGCACAAAAATTAGTCGATGCAGTAACAGATACAGTAGAAAAAACAGCATTACAAAAAGACCTAGACCGCGCACAAGAACTATTAAATGAACGTAACGCAGCAAGCACAGATAAAGAACGTCAAGCAGCAGCACAAAAAGCAGTAAACGAACTATTCACAAACGACCAACCATCAACAGACACAATCAAAGATACAACAACACAAGCATCTATTGACGACGCACAAGGATTAATCGACTTAGTAGTAGATCCAACTGTAAAAGCAGCACTACAAAAAGATCTAGACCGTGCGCAAGAACTTTTAGATGCACGTAATGCAGCAAATGCAGCAGAAAAAGCACGTCAAGAAGCAGCATTAAAAGCAGTAAACGAATTGTTTAACAGCGACAAACCATCAACAGACGCAATTAAAGACATCACGAACCAAGACGCAATCGACGCAGCACAAAAATTAGTAGACGCAGTAACAGATCCAACAGTAAAAGCACAATTACAAAAAGATCTAGACCGCGCACAAGAATTGTTAGATGCACGTAACGCAGAACTAGCAGCAGAAAAAGCACGTCAAGAAGCAGCGTTAAAAGCAGTAAACGAATTGTTTAACAACGACCAACCATCAACAGACGCAATCAAAGACATCACGAACCAAGGCGCAATCGATGCAGCACAAAAATTAGTAGACGCAGTAACAGATGAGGCAGTAAAAGCAGCACTACAAAAAGATCTAGACCGCGCTCAAGAATTACTAGATGCACGTAACGCAGCAGCGTCATCAGAGCAAGAACGTCAAGAAGCAGCGAAAAAAGCAGTAGACGAGCTATTCACTAGCGATAAACCATCAACAGACACAATCAAAGATACAACAACACAAGCTTCAATCAATGCAGCACAAAAACTAGTAAACGTAGTAACAGATCCAACAGTAAAAGCTGAATTACAAAAAGATCTAGACCGTGCGCAAGAACTTTTAGATGCACGTAATGCAGCAGAAGCAGCAGAGAAAGCACGCCAAGAAGCAGCACAAAAAGCAGTAAATGAATTGTTCAACAGCAACAACCCATCAACAGACGCAATCAAAGGATCAACAACACAAGAAAAAATTGATGCAGCGCAAGCCTTAGTCAACAAAGTAACAGATCCAACAGTAAAAGCACAATTACAAAAAGATCTAGACCGTGCACAAGAACTTTTAGACGCTAAAAATGCAGAAAAAGCACGTCAAGAAGCAGCACGCAAAGCAGTCAACGAGTTGTTCACGAACGACACACCATCATCAAACGAAATCAAAGATCCAACAATTCAACCATCTATTGATGCAGCTCAAAAAATCATTGACACAGTAACAGATCCAACAGTAAAAGCACAACTACAAAGAGATCTAGACCAAGCACAACAACTATTAGACATGCGTTCATCAACAGTCGGAACAATTACACCAGCTGACTTCCTAATCGGTGGCGACAAATATGTAACAGGAACATTCACAGGTAGCGTAGCTAAAGTTTCCCTACTCGTGAACGACAAAGAATACACTGGCGGAACAGTAAAAGCAGACGGCACATTCACATTCTATGCCAACGACAAAAACATCAAGAAAACAGACGCGGTATTCGCAGTAGCGTATGATAAATACGGAAAAGAACTATCAAGAACAAAAGTGAAATTCGTAGTCGTAACAGCAGGTAAAATCACACCAGCAACATACAACCTAGCATCAGATAAAAACATCACAGGAACGTATACGGAAGACGTAGCAAAAGTAACAGTAACAGTTGGCGATAAAGTGTACAAAGGCGGAACAGTAGCAAACGGCGAATTCACATTCTACGCTTTTGACAAAATCAAGAACGCGACAGACGTTGTAACGATCCATGCATACGATTCAGTTGGTAAATTGCTAGACACGAAAACACTAAAAGTAGTAACAGGCGTACCAGTCGTAACAAAAGGTAGCATTACACCACTTGAAATGGCAGTACCAGGCGACAAAAACATCACAGGAACCTATACAGATGACGTACACTATGTCGTAGTAACAGTAAACGGTACAGACTACAAAGGTGGAACATTTGCAGACGGTGAATTCAAGTTCTACGCATTTGATAAGATTACAAGCGCAAGCGATGTAGTAACAATGAAGGCTTTCGACAAAGCAGGTAAACTACTAGATACGAAAACAATTAAACTTGTAGGGCCAGTAGCAGAAAACGTAATTAAAGGTGCAATTACTCCGAACGCACTAGTACTTGGAACAGATAAGAACATCACAGGAACATATTCAGGTGAAGTGAAATCAGTACAAGTAACAGTAAATGGCGCAGTCTATAAAGGTGGAACATTCACAGATGGCGAATTCAAGTTCTACTCTTTCGACAAAGTTAAATCTGTAACTGACGAAGTTATCATCACAGCACTAGATAAAGCAGGTAACGTGTTAGATACGAAAACAGTACAAGTAACAGCTAAATAATAGTTGGAAATAAAGTGAAAAGCGTCAGCCCAAAAGGGTTGGCGTTTTTTCATAGTTGTTCTTACTAATAGAAATGTCAGAGCAATAGTGAGCATAGATTGTTTATTTGGAAAGCGCTATTTATTATGCTACAATATGGGCATAGTACATTTTTCATGTATGTAGGTAGCGCTTTAAATCCCTTTTAGTTGCTACCGCGCTCTCTCTATGTACAATTTTGTATATAGCTGAAGATGCCTATCACCGTGTGTATACGGTGATAGGCATCTTCTTTTTATAGAGCGGGATAGAGTAAACGTCTAGCGTATGGCTTTATTTATTTCTCCGGAGTAGGTAAACTGCTACTCCGCTCAAAGAAAGACCACCTAATAGTAGAAGGATATCTAATGATGATTCTCCGGTTTTAGGTAAAACTTTTTGAATATTTGATCGTAAAAGTAACAGGTGTTTGGTCTAATTAGTATCCAGATGGAGCTTTTGTTACTAAATCAATTTGAATAACGATGCTATTCACATCTTGTAATTCAAATTCAGCACCGGCTAGTACTTTTTTAGACACGCGATGTTCCACTGAGCGGATTCCCTTTAATTGATTGATGGCAGTTAAATTCACTGTTGTTGCTTGTCCCAAAGTGACGGTGAAATCGATTGGTGTTGGATCTAGGATATAGCTGTCTGGAGTTTTCACTACAAGTGGAATAATATTGGGTATAGCGACATTCCCCAATAGAAAACACCGCCTAAAGACTCCCTGCTAGCTTAAAACAGGGAGTCGTTTCATTAATTTTCATCATTTAGTTTACAATAACACTGACTGTTTGTAGGGCAGAGCCAGTCGCGTCATATGCAGTCAGGACAACTGTATCGTTCTTACTTGTGATCAGGTTTTTCGCATAGTACTGGAATTCTTGGCCGATCGGAAGAACTTGGACTGTCGTCTGTTGCACGTTGTTTACTGTTAGACGAATTCGTACCACGTCACCGATGTATTGACCTTTTACGTAGTTGTCAGCGCCGATTTTGAACGGGTTTACTGTGACGCTTCCGCTAAGTGATGCGATGGAGACTACTTTGCTGCTTACTTCTTGACCAGCTGCATTAAAGCCTACTAATTTTACAGTATCAGTTGCTTTTGTGATGTTTGTTTTTGCGTAATATTTGATGATGCCATCAGTTACGCCAACTCGTTGCAGTGTAGCTCCATTGACTTGTAGCTCTATTTTTGTCATATCGCCGGTGTATGTGCCTGTTATATAGTGATCTTGGCCGATAGTAAATGTAGCTAGTGTGTCAATTGTTCCTGGTGGGCTAGTAATCGTCACCGATTTTGTATCAAGTACTTTGCCAGTGCTGTCATATGCTGTAATTATAGCGATATCAGTTGCGCTACGGATGACATTGTTAGCATAATACTTTATGTCTGTAGCGGTAACGCCCACTTTCGTACCTTCCACGCCATTTACTGTCAAACTGATTTTCGCAACCTCACCAGAAAATTGTCCTGTTACGTAGTTTTCTTTGCCAGGCGTGAATGGGTTTAGGGAAGTAATCGATCCTACTGTAGTGTCAGTAGTGACTGAAATCGTTTTTGTGTCTAAGACTTTGCCGGTGTTATCGTAACCAGTAATCTTAACCACGTCCTTTAGGTTAGAAATAATGTTACTTGCGTAATACTTAAAGTCTGGAGTGGTAGCCGGAATTTTCGTACCTTCCACACTATTTACTGTCAAACTGATTTTCGTTATGTCACCAGAAAATTGTCCCGTTACATAGTTTTCTTTTCCTAGCTTGAATGGACTTAGAGAAGTAAACGTTCCTGCTGTAAGTTCTTTCGTGACGATGATATTTTTTGTATCTAAGACTTGGCCATTCGTGTCGTAACCGGTAACCTTAACGACATCTGTTAATTTGAGAATAAGGTTTTTTGCATAGTACTTAAAGTCTGAAGTGGCGACACCAACTTTTGTGCCTTCCACGCCGTTTACTGTCAAACTGATTCTTGCAAGGTCACCAGAAAATTGCCCCGTTACATAGTTGTCTTTGCCAATATAGAAGAGGTTCGGTGTCATTTTGACGGTTGTTGGGATCTGCACGTTTACCTTTGTTTTTTGTAGCTCGTTACCATTTTTGTCATAAGCGATCATGTAGACTTGGTCTGTTGCTGCGCTTATTTTGTCTTTTGCGTAGTATTGGTATGGTGAACTGCTGATGGGAATGATTTGTTGTGGTGCATCGTTGACTTCTAGTCCTATTTTAGCAACATCGCCAGTAAACGTTCCTTTTACGTAGTTGTCCACGCCTAGTGTAAAGGCATTTGTCGTGATGGTTCCGGATGTTTTGTTTTCTAGTAATGTTTTGGCTTTGTTCAATTTAGTTTGTAGCTCTGCTTTTAAAATTGGATCTTTCACAGTATCCACTGCTTTTTGAGCTGCGGCAATTGCTAGTTCGTCTGTTTCTGTCTTGATGGAGCCGGAATCTGGGTTGTTGTTTGTGAATAATTCTGAGACTACTTTCGCTACTGCTGCGTCTTTTTGTGCATCAGCTGCTTCTAGGGCATTATTTGCTGTTGGGCCCCAGTTGTTTGTTGTGAATGCGCGAACGGTAAGTGATGTCGTTTTTGGAAGTACTGTTCCTGCTGTATATTTCGTTGCTTTGCTTGATACGACACCGTCTGCACCCATTGGATCAGTGCCATCTGTTGTGTAGTAAACGTCTGTGTTCGCGTTAGGGTTGTTTAATACGATGCCAGAGCCGCTCGGTATGATACTTACGTTTTGTAGTGTATGTGCCATGCCGTATTTTGTCCACATTTCTAAGTTGTATTTCACGCGGTCAGGGACTTGGGCTTGGACTTTGACTTGTGTTGTTAACCAATCTTTGTAAATGGTAGTTCTAGCACCCATAAATGCTGCGTCAAGTTTGTAGGCTGCGTCGATTTCTTTTTGGTTATCCAGAATCAGTTGTCTCACGTTTGCAACAGATAGTGGAGCGTCTGCTGCACCTGCGAAGTCACCGCTTGCTGGGCCGATTTGCTTGAGGACTTGGTCTTTTACGAGCGTTTTGAACTCTAGGTTTCCGGCTGTTGGTACCGTAGTACTATTACCTGAAAAACTACCAAATAGAGAACCAGCGCCAAGTTTTGAGTTAGTGTCAAAAGCGGACCATTTGTAGCGATACGTTCCGCCACCACCTACTAGGGCAGAAGAGGTTGTGCCAGTGCCGCCGTTATTGTAGAAAGCACCGTCTGTATCATTGATGTTGAATTTCATCTTGATGCCGTTACCGTTTAAAATATCATTGGAAACGACTGCGTCTACTTCTTGTTCGGTATCAATAAACATGAAGAGGATTTGTGTTTTGATTAAATCTTCTACATCGACATAATTTTTGAATTCTTGGAAGTTTTTCGCTGTTGCAACGGCTTTTACTTTTGTCAAAATGTTCGCGTCGCCGTCACCAGCTTCTACGTTACCTGGAATGAAATAGCCATCTTGGAAGCGAATTTTCGTGTAGTCGTCATCGCTGCCACCAAAGTATTCTTCAAACATATTTTGTCCGAAATCTTCACGCATTGTTTTTACGCCCATGTATTTGCCGTTGTAGTAGTACTGCACATATTTTGTATGCAGTGCGAGTTTGTTCATTTGTCGTGCTAATTCGTTTGTTACTGTTTCATCGTAGCGATTATAGCCTAAGTTGTAGATGTCATTTTGTGGACCGTCTTGTCCTTCTTTTAGTTCTAGTTTGCTGAATTTACCTACGACTGGGAAAGCTTCGCCTGGTGTTGCGTCAAAGAAGTTGTATTTTGCTTTTTTCGCGTTGTAATCACGGTGGAATTTAACCGCTACACCGGAATTGTATTGAGCAGCACTTACTTGGCCGAATTTTTCAGCACCGGAGTAGTTGAAGTAGTTGGTTCCGCCGCCGCCCATGTGTGAATCTAAATACTCGAATGTTCCAGGGCTGTAAGAGGTAGCGACTAGGTCTGTTGCCGCACCTGTGACAGAAACGATTGGGAAGTCATCGATGGCTTGCGCGTATTCATCGCTTGTAATGTTGTTTTTGAACTGCCATAGATAGCCGGATGTGACTTCGTTTTTGTAGTTGTCGCGCAGAACGTACGTGTTGGAAAGGACGCCTGTGTTACCAGTTGCATCGTAGCCGTAGACTTTAACAACCGTTGTTTTGCTGATCTTGATTGGGCCAGTATAAACGGTGCCTTTTGTTGCGCTCGGTTCGCTGCCATCTAGGGTGTATTTCAGCGTGATGCCGGCTTTAGAAGTCATCGTTAGGTCAAAACCAGTGTCGTAAATGCCGCGATCTTTGCTGAACTGTACCGTGTAGTTTGTTTGACCGCTGTTGTTTGATGTGCCAAACGTTTCGGAGCTGAATAATGTTAATGTTTTGCTTGCGTCTGTTTGGCGTCCGAATGTTTGATTGTACGCTTGTTTTGTATATTTGATAGAGTCTACCGTTTTAAATTCAGAACCGACCTTTGCGGATAAAATAACGTCGCCGCTACCGCTGATTTCGAAGCTCAAGTGGTTGTTGCCAAGTTCCGGAGCTTTATCAGAATACAAAATGCGGTACCCTTTAGCTGGGATGATGAATTTGGAAAACTCGAATTTGTCTAGTGTCTTAGATTTATCAGTGATATACATACCTTTATCTAAAACAACTGGTACATCATTGTCATTGTAAAGCTCGATCCATGCATCTTTAGAACTCGCTGTTCCTTCTGATGATAATTCGTTGATGTAGACGTTTTTGATTTTGTCTGGTGTTGCTTGCGCGTCTGTGATACTTGGGCCTTTGCCGTTGTTCTTGTATTTGATGATAAGTCTTGCTGCTTGTGCGTTTCCGCCTTGGTACACACTACCGATGAAGTTGTCGCCGTCTATGCGGAATGCCATTGATTGGCCATTTTTCCAGCCTGCCATGCGATTTTCATTGATGAGGTCTTTCAAATTGGCTGTGCGAACGGCTTGGTTTAATGTTTTGAGAGCTGGTTGCGTGTATTTCACTGCCAAATTGCTGTAGGCGCGTGATGTGATATTTCCAGCAGTGGCTGCGTAGATTTCTGGATTTCCGCCAAGTTCTGTGCGGATTTCCATGTTGGAACTTACGTTAGCTGCATTAACTGCACTCGTTGTGAATTCCAGGTAAGCATCTTCAATTTCTGCGCCTTCTGGGATTGCAACATTTGTGAATCGTAATGCGGATATGTCTTTGTAAGCAGGTATAAGAGTTGCTAAATAATAGCCGCCAATCCTTAAATTCGCGTTTAGATTCATTGTTTTTGCTGTGCCATATTCTTCGGCATCATCGGTAGAATTTGCTACTTGTCCGCTGAAATCTCCTGATTCAGAGTAGTATTCTAACACTAGTTTTGGAGCTGCAGCAGCGCTTGTTTCATAAGATTTTGCTACGTAAGCACCTGTTTTGTTACCGTCGATTTTGAAAACGAGGTCTTTAAGGTCTGGTGTTGTTGCGCGCATTTCTTCAACGACGGATGTTAAATCTTCAGTGTTTAGGAGATCATTTATCGCGGCTTTCGCTGGGGTTGTCGTATTCACGGCGCTTTTTGTTAGTACGCGACTGTCAAATGAAGCGACAGTTGCCGCAAAAGCATCACCATTTCCAACTTGTCCAGAGATTGTTAAATTTGTTGCAGAACTTGTTGCGGCATTTGCTGTGAAAACAAGATAAGCTTTACTGATCACGGCATCTGCAGGGATATTAACGTCTGCAAAACGCACAAAAGTAGATTGGGGAACATTGCTAAGTTGTCCTTGTAATTCAAGCGTTTTACTCGTTAAGTCCGCTTTTGCTGCTGTTACTTT
This sequence comes from Listeria grandensis, assembly GCF_014322885.1. Classification (NCBI taxonomy): domain Bacteria; kingdom Bacillati; phylum Bacillota; class Bacilli; order Caryophanales; family Listeriaceae; genus Listeria; species Listeria grandensis. The sequence continues at coordinate 221,536 of NZ_JAASUG010000005.1, forward strand.
TGCGTCGTCATTTCCAGTTTTTACGCTATATTCTTTTTTAGCTAGCGGGATATTGTCTGCATCTTCGCGAATGGCATAGAAAGATGATGTGACATCGCTGTGTTGTTTTGCATTGTATGCGTATGTTTTTACAGTGGTGTTTTTGCTAATCTTGATCGGTGTTGTGTAAGTTGTTCCGTTTGTTTCGCTTGGAACGGAGCCATCTAGTGTGTATTTGATCGTGTTGACAGAATCTGATTTTAATTCCAAGTTGAATGCTTCTTTATAGATGCCAGCGGATTTGCTTGGTGTAACGGCTACGATTGGTTTTGCATCATTATTTGAGCTAGCATACGTGCCGATTTCGTAGGAGACAAAGTTGTTTTCTGCATCGTTATAACGGCCTAATGTCTCGTTGAATGCCATTTTCTTTACATCGACTGTATCGATTTTGTGGAAAGTGCTGTCGTATTTAGTCGAAAGATAAAGTGTTGTATCGCGATCGCCTAGTGTGAAGTTCGCAGATGCATTATTTTGCGTTCCGTCTGCTTTTACCACGCGGTAGCCTTTTGCAGGGATGTACAGATTTTTCAGTTCTGATTTTCCGAGTGCATTCGCGTCATCCGATAGGAAAACGTCTTTTTCGAAAAAGACAGGTACATCGTTATTATTGAAAATTTCAATCCAGCCATCTTTTTGTGTGTCGGTTCCCATACTTGATACTTCATTGATGAAAATGTTCTTTAGTTTAGCTGGGTCTTTTACAACATCGTCACCGGTAGCGTCATTTTCGCTATATTTATACTTGATTACGAGTTTTGGTTGTAAAGCTGCGCCTGATCCGCCTTGGTAAACACTGCCGATGTAGTTATCGCCATCTGCTTTGAATGCCATTGCGTCGCCATTTTGCCAGCCCATTAAACGGGTTTCGTCAATAATGCTTTTTAGGTTTGGGGTTCTGATCACTTGTTTAGTGGTTGTGAAAGAGGGTTGTTGGTAGTTCACAGTCGAAGCCGTATAGTTACGTGCGCTGATGTTTCCTGATCCACTTGCGTATGTCGCGGGGTTGCCTAATTCGGATGAGATCGATAGGTTCGCAACACGATTTGTTACGACTGCTTTTGCTGTGAATTCTAGATATGCATCTTCAATTTTTGCGTTTTCGGGGAGATCTACATTTCCAAAGCGGAAAGCTGAGAGGTCTTTGTTTGCGGGAGTAAGCGTGGTACTTGTATAGCCGCCGATCGTCATCTCTGTGTTTAGGTCGATGGTTTTATTCGTGCTGTATTCTTCGGCATCATCAGCGGTATTGCTAATGTTTGCTTCATATTCGCCTGATGGTGAGGTGTACTCCACAATTAGTTTTGGAGCCATGGGAGCACTTGAATCGAATGAACGCGTAACGAATGATCCTAGTCCGCTACCGGTAACTTTGAAAACATAATCCTTGATGTCTGACGTGTTTGCGCGCATTTCTTTTACAATAGAAGAAAGGTCGTCTGTGTCGAACACGGTATTTACGGCTGCAACCGGTGTTTTCATTGTCATGGCTGTTTGTGTAAATGTCCGATTTGTGAAGGAAGCAACGGTGCTTGCAAATGCTGCTTGTGTTCCGAGTTCACCGGTTACGTTAATCGTTGTCGATTGGGCAGCTGATGAAGCGTCGCGTGCTGTGAAGGAGATATAGGCCTTCGTGATTTTTGCATCTGCGGGCAAGGTCATATCGGTAAATCGTAAATATGTTGCTTGTGTTGCTCCAGCTAAGCCGTGTAGATCAAGGCCTGTGCTGGTTAGGTTTACGGCTGTGTTTGAAACCTCGGCATCATCTGCACTCGTTTTTATGGAAACTTCTTTCTTCTGAGCAAATGTTTGCTCACTGTCTATTGTTTCTGTTTTCGTTGCCATTACGGCATCGGCATAGGCCGCGATATCTCCGAGTGTACTTGGTACCATTAGAGATAAAATCATTGCTGCTGATAAAATTTTTAAACCAAACTTATTTCTTTTCTTCATGTTTAATTTCATAACTACTTATGCATAATTCTTATATGGTGAGTAGTCATATCCTCCTTTTCCGGTGTGAACTGTTTTACTTTTTAATTGCAAATGTGTCTTCCTGTTTTTTACATATATTTTCGGCTTTTTTTACATTTTGTCCTGTTTTTTTATTTGCTTGAAGGATTCTTCTATGGAGTAGCCTAGCTATAGGCACGCCATATCAAGTCTTTTTATCACCTCGCTATTGTTTATTATAAATGGGATCGTATCTTTAATGATCCCTTATCCTTACATTAATCTTAACAGCATTTCGGAGTTCGCGTCACTAGATTTTGGGTAATATTTTTTAAGGGAAATCAGTTATTCACAGAAAAGACATTTGTTATCAAAATTTAAGATAGCGCTTTATTTATTCATATATATGTATTTTTATGCATTTTTTTGAACGCAAAAAAGCAATGACTCCATATTTGGAATCACCGCTTGTTCTCGAACCTCGCATTTACAATTTCATCCAACGCTGCAAAATCACGTTTTGTCGGGGGCATATGCCAAACGAGTACTTCAATATCAGTTATATTTGGTATCGAGGAATCGCTTATAATGAGGTCGTGTTGTGCCCAATGCTCGCTAGGATTAAGCTCATCAGAAAAAAGGATAGCATCTTCGGAATAATAGCGCCTGATTTGTATTTTTAAGTATTCTTCCCAGATAAATCCTTGTTTTGAGATAATCTTGATGTGGAGAGCACTTGTGTAGGCCTCTGTTGATAAGCCAACAGAAAATAGGTTATGAACATAAGTCGCAATAACTTCGCGATTACTTCTCACAAATTGGTAGTCGGGCAGTCCCTCGTACCTTTTTAAAACGGCCAAAATTTCTTGTCGATCGACTGTATCTGGTGCGAACTTGTTAGAAAAGTAGTCGACATCTAAAATAAGATTGGCTTTCTCGATAAACAGGAAACGCGCTAAATAATCGAGAAGCGTGACTTTTAACGCCAATGTATCGGTTATGCGATCCTCCACAATAGCTAGCAGATCTTCTGTTAATGTTAGGCGGATGCGTTGAAATTTCCCATTATAAAGAACACGCATATTCATTCGCTCACGATTGACGTACGTAAATGATCCTAAAAAACTCATGAAGATGATCATATAATATTCTAAAGGAGGGAGCGGGGCACCCAGTGCTGTTTCCAGATCACTGAGATCAATGTCCATCCCTTTGTGATACGCAACGAGATCATGCCAGAATTGAATATCCTCATCACTAGCTTGAAGAGGATGCCCATTCTTCAATCGTATTAATGACACGGCAATCGCAGTGGCGTAGTCAACACGGGCACTTAGCGAAAAGTAGACATTCATATGTTGTTCGAATTTTTTAATAAATTCATTGATATTTTTTTCGAAATCCGAATCCTGAATGACCCAGCCAGTATAAGGGTAGCTTTTGCTAAATAGATGGTAGAAGAAGAAGCGGACATTGACCTCGTTTCCTTGAATTTCCAGTGGTGCGTTGTTAAGCACGAGTCTGCTACGAGCTAAGAAATTATCGACTTCTGCGAGCTTTACATAAAAAGTAGATCGGCTCACAAAATTGGTTTCCGCCCATTCGGAGATGGTCAAGTTTTCTTCGATAAACGCGGACATTGCAAGCTGAAAAAGGTGGCTGGCTGAAATCATGTACGCCGTTAAATAGTCGAAGTTGATTTTGGGAGTAGTGTGTAGTGAGAGCTTTTTATCGGCTTCGCGTATCTGAGCAATATCTTCTGGAAACATGGCATTTAGCACTTCGATGTCTGCGTTTAATGTATTGACGGAGCATTCCACAGTATTGGCGGCTTCTTTTTTTATAATCGCTTCGTCTGCAAAAAATAATAGATTCAGTAGCTTCAAACGGCGATATTCCGACGCAGGAATGATATTTTTCATGTGTAAAAACCTCCCTTTTATTTCTTATACTACTATCCTAATGAACTTTTCATGTGTGGTCAAATGTGAGTAGTGGATATGGTGGAAAAGCTTTATTAGGAGAGGCGGGGGAGGCTTTATCTACTATTGAAATTCCCGCACCTCTATTTCTTAGTGTATAAATTCAGCCAAAATACTCGTCACCACAACAGATAAAATGGTCACTGTTGAAAAGCCCGCAATAATCATTTTCGGTAGAATATTAGCCTCAATTGCCGCGATTTCTTCTTTGTTTTCACCAACACTTTTCGCGGCCTCTTGACTCAAAATCATTGTTCCGGGGAACCCATAGAGAGGTGTGAGGCCTATCGCAATGGACATCGGGATACTGTAACCAAGAATTTTACCCACAATTGCTGAAAAAGCAACACTGCCGGGAACGCCAATAGCAAATGCGATACAAAGTGGTCCAATAAGGGCAAGTAGGTCATCGACAGAAGATGTGGCAAGAGGGCCGAAAATGATGAGAAGAATACCTATCATCATCAGTCCGTAGGCATCAATGCCGCTCAGAACATGTGGTTTAAGTACGCCGAGTGCGCGAAGTAAAATACCGAATAATAACGCGATAACAAACGTGTTAAGGATACCATTTGTAATGTTATCAATATAAGTAGAAAGCACAACAACCGCTCCAACCACAAATAACGTACCTGCCGTTGTTTGGAAGGCTTTTGGTAAGATTGTTTTCGGTTCTTTCTCCTTATGCTCTACTGGTTTTTCTACTTTTAACGTACCTGCGCGATATTCTCCTTTTAAACGATTCGCTTCTTTGCGCAAAATAAGTGATGTAAGGGGGTAACCAATCAAGCCTTGAAAAGCTGAAATCAGTACAGCGAAAACGGCAACCAGCACCAAACCTGATGCCAGCGCAGCTTCTTGGATAATGATAACAGCAATGGTAGTACCGCTGATCGCACCAATTGCCGCGATGACGAAGTTTTGATCTAAGAAGAAAGAACCTATAGCAAAAAGAAAAGTGGCAATACCAAGTATCGCAGCAACTCCGGTTAGAACGGTTTTCCATTGTTTTTTTAACTCGTCGATACTAATCATCGTTCCAATATGGACAATGATTAAGCCAATGACTGCCTGGCCAAGCGTTAGCAAGGATGAGCTAGTCAGTAAATCTTCTGGAAATATATTTGATTTAAATCCTACTATAAAAATAATTGCTGCGACAAGTAATGATGAAATCACCGACTTTGTTTTTTTAGCTACAAAATCACTGATTGTCCAAATAAGCATGATAATCGTAAAAGCTGTAACGGGATTCATATAAACCTCCACTCCTTCGTGTTAAAGCATTGTCATTTAAGGTTTGATAAACTAATCTATAACAATTTGTTCTAACTTTGTACAATGTTAAGGCATGATAGCTACTCCTTTGAAGAATATTTAGACATTTTATACTAAGCGATACCACATAGAGGAGAAAATAAACCTTTTTTCTTGATTTGCTTACAAAAGGGGTATTTTGGTGTGGTTGTGCAGTTTTTGCTTCATAATAAAAAATACCTCTCAAAAAGGAGTGTTACTCAACATTCTGATGAGGCTGCAATACGCGAGTTCGGCGGCTTTTCAAAGTGAGTTACTTATTATAGAAGAAAGTTGATACAAGGAAGACATTTCGGTGTAGAAAGCGAATAGCAGACACAGCACATAGTTGCGAACCCAAACTAGCTATGATATAATTATACCTCGTGAGTAATTAAAAATTATTCCTTGCCCGTTTCTAGTCTCAAAGCCGCAAAACGCGATGTAAAGACTAGAGGAACTGTTAATATAATAAGAGATGAAGCTTAAAAAAGATGGAACGCTAACCTGTTTTTGTGAAGGTAAGGTGTAGGATTTTATATCGCTTATGAACTGTTTTAGGGCCGCTAAGACCACAAGGAGGTGTAAAGAGATGGCAAGAACGTATGAAATTATGTACATTATCCGTCCAAACATTGAAGATGAGGCGAAGAAAGCTTTAGTAGAGCGCTTCGACGGCATTTTAACTGACAATGGTGCGGAGATCATCGAATCGAAGGATTGGGGTAAACGTCGTTTGGCTTATGAAATCGAAGACCATAAAGACGGTTTGTACCAAATCACTCGTATTTCTGCTACTACTGCGGATTCTATCAATGAATTCGACCGTTTAGCAAAAATTTCTGATGATATTATTCGTCACATGGTTGTTAAAGAAGAAGCTTAATATTTCCCGAGGATTGCTCGGATTTTTATGAAAAAAAGAGAGGAGGTTGGTTCTACTTATGATGAACCGTGTTGTATTAGTTGGTCGTCTGACAAAAGATCCTGAATTGCGTTATACTCCTGCTGGTGTTGCTGTTGCGACGTTTACACTTGCTGTAAACCGTAACTTTACAAACCAAGCTGGAGAGCGTGAAGCAGATTTCATCAATTGTGTGGTTTGGAGAAAACCAGCCGAAAACGTTGCGAACTTCCTTAAAAAGGGGAGCTTAGCAGGTGTTGACGGTAAGGTTCAGACGCGTAATTATGAAGGTCAAGATGGCAAGCGTGTCTATGTAACAGAAATTCTTGCTGAAAGTGTGCAATTCCTAGAGCCCCGCAGTGCAAACGGCGGCGGAAATAGTGGTGGCGGCTACAGCAGTAACAGTAATGATGGCGGTGGACAGCAGCAGTCGTATGGCAATAGCAATATTGGCGGCGGCTTTAACCAACAGAATGATAATAGCTACGGACAACAGAATCAACAACAACCTCAATCTCAGAGTTACCAAGCCACGCGTAACGCAGATCCATTTGCTAGTGATGGTAAGCCAATCGACATTTCAGATGACGATTTACCGTTCTAATAAGGCGAGAAGCGTACGTATGATTGGATTTTAATTTGATAGGAGGAAACTATAATGGCTGGAGGACGCAGAGGCGGACGCCGTCGGAAAAAGGTTTGTTACTTTACTTCGAACGGAATTACGCATATCGACTATAAAGATACTGAGTTACTGAAAAAATTCGTTTCCGAACGTGGAAAAATTCTTCCTCGTCGTGTAACTGGAACGAGCGCTAAATACCAACGTAAATTAACGATTGCTATTAAACGCTCACGCCAAGTAGCATTATTACCATTTGTTGCTGAAGAGAAATAAAACTTGAACCTCCCGATTTTGGGAGGTTTTTTGGTTGTTGTTGGGGCTGTTCGAACAAAGTGAGTTACAGCCCCAATATAAGGGCGAGCGTAGCGAGCAGTTAATCCTTAAAAGGCTGTTCGAACAAAGTGAGTTACACTCCAATATAAGTGAGCGGTTAATCCATCTAGGCTGTTATCGTCAAAGGGGAACCGTAGCCCACAAACCCTACAACCAACAATGCAGAATAAGATTGTATTTTTTTCACATTTATTGTTTAAAGCATTGACGCATATTCGCATTAAAGGTATGATGTACATAGACATTTTATAACAAAAAAACAATAAGGAGCTATAATAAAATTATGTTTTGGAAATCATTATTGAGAAAAAAACCGTTAGAAGCACTTATTCATAATAAAAGTAATAGTATTCATTTAAAGCAAACACTTGGCGCGATGGATCTGATTTTCCTTGGTGTCGGAGCGATTGTGGGAACAGGGATTTTTATTTTACCAGGAACAATTGCGGCGCTTTATTCGGGTCCGGCGATTGTGTTGTCATTTGTAATCGCGGCGGTAGTTTGCGCGCTTGCGGCACTTTGCTATTCGGAGTTTGCTTCGTCGGTACCTGTGGCGGGTAGTGCATATACTTACGGCTACGTGATTTTTGGGGAGTTCATTGCTTGGTTACTCGGCTGGGCGCTTTTGCTTGAGTACGGGCTTGCGGTTGCTTCTGTTGCGAGTGGCTGGTCGTCGTATTTCAAAACGCTATTGTCAGGATTTCATATCAACATTCCCGATGCTATTTCCGGTGCATTTAATCCGGAGGCTGGGACGTATGTTAACATTCCTGCCATCGCGATTGTGGCGATCATTGCCTACTTGTTAACGCGCGGAATCCGTGAATCGACGCGGGTGAATGCCTTTATGGTTATTTTGAAAATTAGCGTGATTTTGCTGTTTATCTTGGTGGGGGTTTTCTACGTGAAGCCTGATAACTGGGAGCCATTCATGCCATTTGGATTTAGCGGTGTGTTGAACGGGGCAGCGTTGGTATTCTTCGCCTATCTTGGATTTGACGCGGTATCGTCGGCGGCGGAAGAAGTGAAAAACCCGCAGAAAAATATGCCGATTGGGATTATTGGTTCGCTGCTCGTTTGTACGGTTCTATACATTGCGGTGTCGATTGTTTTGACAGGAATCGTTTCGTATCAAGACTTGAACGTTGCTGATCCGGTTGCTTTTGCGCTTCAAGTGATCAATCAAAACTGGATTGCAGGAATCGTGTCACTCGGTGCAGTGGTCGGGATGATTACGGTCATTCTAGTTATGTTGTATGGCGGAACGCGCTTGATTTATGCGATGGGACGCGACGGTTTACTACCAAAAAGCATGGCAAAAATCGATGAAAAAACGAATACGCCGATCAAAAGTACATGGACGTATGCGATTGTTATCATGTTCTTCGCGGGAGTTGTGCCACTAAATCGGTTGGCGGAACTCGTGAACATGGGGACGTTGTTTGCTTTCATGATGGTGTCAATTGGAATCATTTTCTTGCGTCGGAATAAATCGATTGCGAGCGGTGGGTTTAAAACACCATTGTACCCAGTGCTACCAATTGTTTCATTCTTGATGTGTTTGTTCTTAATTACGAGATTGTCTGTGGAAACATGGATTGCTTGTGGAATTTGGTTCTTGCTAGGCTTGATTTTGTATTTTGCATTCGGGCGTAGGAATAGTACGCTGAATAAATAAGTTGACGACGCATTTGAAAGCAATTTAAATGGTGCTATAACGAGTGCGGAATATAAGTGTCATGTGAACACCCAAATACCCTAGCTGCTCCAGTAGCTAGGGTATTTTTAATGGGGTTAGAAAACGCGTCTACTTTTTATCGCTACGATCTTCTAACATGTGCTTGAAGTCGCTGTTTGTAGTCTTTTTCGTCCTTTGGTACAATAAGTATAATAAATAACGTGATATCAAAGGAGTGTGACGGCGGATGGCGGATTTAGTTTTTGATAGCGGTAGGGTTGTGAATGATTTATTGGTGAACTTTCAGCGGGTGAAAAATTCGGGCGTGATGGGGATTGATAAACGGATTAGATTCCTTGTGGCGCAGCTTTTTACGAGTGAGCAGGAAGTGGTCGATGGTCTGGCTTTTAAGGAGACTACGATACTTTTTAAAAAGCAACTTGGATTTTTTAATGCGTTGGATGGGAATACGCGGGCGTCGTTGGCGGGGCTGCTACTTGTGAATGGGCAAAATGATGATGAGACGGTGGCGCGTGTGATTGATAATTATGAGCTGCTTGTGGAAAGTGGGTTCAAGCGGACGAACTTTACGTATTTCGGCGCGTATTTGCTTTTGAAAGCGGATAAACCGCGGAATGTGGCGGATCGTGCACGCGATATTTACATGGCTTTGCGCAAGCAGCATCCGTTTTTGACGGGAGCTGAGGACGTGACATCGGCGGTTTTGATGGCGCAACTGGAGACGTCGCTTTCGGTAGAGCAGTTGACGGAGATTAATGAGTATTACTTTACTGAATTTAATCGTGCGGGATTCAGAAGAAATGACAGTTTGCAGTTTTTGGCGGCGACTTCTACGTTGATTTATATGGAACGTGACGCGAATTATGTGAAAAAAGTGGTGCATTTGGCGGAGGAACTTGAGCGCGCGGATGTGAAAATTAGACCCATTCATTATGTGACGCTTGGGATTTTGGCGTACGTGCGGGAGAGTACAGATCTTGATGCGGTGTTTTTTGATTTGTTAGAAGCAATGCGTGAGGATAGCGGATTGCGGTGGAATCGGGAGTTTTATACGGCGATGGCGCTTAGTTTGTACACCGAGGATCAGGCGCGGAATATGACGAAGGAGCAGGTCGAGAGTTTGATGGTGTCGGTGCACGTGTTGATTGCAATCGAGCGTGCGGCAGCGGCGAGTGCAGCAGCAGCGGCGAGTGCTGCGGCTGCGAGTAGTGGCGGAGGCTCTTGATTGACTTCGCCTAGTGAGCGTGTGAAAATAGAAGCGTAAGTGTTTATCAAATAAGACAAAGAGGTGTTTCCATTGAACAAAATTAATCTTGGTAACAGTGGCTTGCTCGTTCCTGAAATCGCGCTTGGTTGTATGCGTATGGCCGATTTATCTAAGGATGATGCAGCGAACATGATCAACACAGCGATGGATGCGGGGATTAATTTCTTCGATCACGCGGATATTTATGGTGGTGGAAAATCAGAAGAAGTTTTCGCGGATGCAGTTGGAATGAATCCTGCAGTACGTGAAAAAATGATTTTACAGTCGAAATGTGGTATTCGTCCAGGCATGTTCGACTTTTCGAAAGAGCATATTTTAGAGTCGGTGGATGGTATTTTAAAACGTTTGCAGACGGACTACATCGATATTTTACTGCTCCATCGTCCTGATACGTTGGTGGAACCGGAAGAGGTAGCAGAAGCGTTTACGATACTTAAGAAGAATGGGAAAGTGCGGGAGTTTGGTGTGAGTAACCAGAATCCGATGCAAATCGAGCTTTTGAGTAAATATGTCGAGCAAAAATTGGTCGCGAATCAGTTACAGCTCAGCATTACCAACACTGGCATGATGGATGCGGGGCTTAATGTGAACATGAAAATTGACCGCTCGATTGACCGTGATGGTAGTATTTTAGACTATTGTCGTCTGAAAGATATCACGATTCAAGCGTGGTCGCCGTTCCAATTCGGCTTTTTCGAAGGTGTTTTCCTCGATAATCCGAAATTCCCAGAGTTAAACAAAGTCATCGACCGCATTGCCGCTGAAAAAGGTGTGAAGAATACAGCAATCGCGACGGCGTGGATTCTACGTCATCCGGCGAAGATTCAAACGGTGGTCGGAACGATGAATCCTGAACGTTTGCAAGCGATTAGCGCGGCGTCCAATATTACGTTAACACGACAAGAATGGTACGAAATCTATCTGGCAGCGGGTAATGAGCTGCCTTAATGGCATAAGAAAAAGCGACACATGTGTTTTCGTCCTATTTCCAGGACTAAAAGCATGTGTGGCTTTTTTTAGTGAAATAAAGGTTTGGCAACATGCCTATTAAACCGATGTATCACAAATCAATCTTCACCGGTAAAACAGCCTTGAACAACGTATCCATTTGCGCCCAATCTGCAGGCTCAGTCATCTGCTGTGACCAATACATAATCGCACCCAAGTTCGCGGCGTAAATATAGGTCAACAAATCAGGAGGAATATCACTGGCGACTGTCAATTTATCGATATTTGCCTCAATATCTTTCTGAAACTCCGTCAAGAAAAAAGAAGCCATCGTCTTGAAAAACGTATCATCATTCTTCTGCTTCTCAAGCGCCAACTGCATATCCATATAAACGGTATCAAACCCAGACTGGAAAGGATGATTAATTCGATCCTTAATATCCAGCGCAAAATAATCCTGAAACTGCTCATGCAAAACGTACATCAATAAATCATATTTATCATAGAAATGTTTATAAAAAGTTGTCCGGTGAACAAGTGCTTCCTTGCAAATATCATTGACTGTAATGCTTGATAATTCTTCCTTTTCAAGCATTTTCAATAAAGTCTCATAGAGCGCTTTTTTTGTTTTTTGCACCCTTAAATCTGAATTTTTCATCTACACATCTCCTAAAGTGTTGCTTAACTATACAAAATAAACAATCTGGTTCTTACATTTCATCTCGAAATCATGTAATATACACTGTATGTCTATAAATATATAATAGCGTGAATCGAAGGAGGAAACAACCAATTGGCAAATTTACTTTACAAACTAGGACAAACTTTCGCGAAACACAAATGGAAAACGATTATTTCCTGGTTTGTTGTTTTAGGAATTATCGTGGCCGTACTAGGCGTCAAAGGTATTAATTTTACTGATGATATCAAAATGAGTGGTCTAAAATCACTCGATACTTCGAATAAAATCGAGGAAGAATTTAAGCAAGACAGTCAAAAAGGTAGCATCCGAGTCGTTTTCAAAAGCGATCAAGAAAAAGGTATTGTGACACCAGAATCACAAGCCGCCATCACGAAAGTTTTAGCAGAAATCAAGAAAAGTGACGATAAAATAGAAAGCATCGCGAATCCATACGAAGCAAAAACAATCAGTCCAGACATGACGACAGCTTTTGCGGATATTAGCTATAGCGTCAATGCGATGGCAGTTGGTGAGAAATCGGTCGACAAAGTCAAAGACGCACTAAAAGGCATGGACGACAAACACATTGAAACCGAGTTAACAGGTAATGTCATGATTACACCAATGGACATTGGCGGCTCATCCGAAGCCATCGGTATCGTCGTGGCACTCGTGATTCTAATCATCGCGTTTGGTTCCGTTATCGCAGCAGGACTGCCAATCATCACAGCAATCCTGAGTCTTGGAACAAGTGTCGGTATCATTGCGATCATTTCAAGTTTCTTCGAGATGCCAAATGTCACGCTCACGCTGGCAGTCATGATTGGCCTCGCCGTTGCAATCGATTACGCGTTATTTATCCTATTTAAATACCGCCAAATCATTCGCACGGAGAAAAATCATCTAAAAGCAGTCGGACTTGCGACAGGGACAGCAGGTAGCGCCGTTATTTTTGCCGGAATTACCGTTATTATCGCCGTTTGTGGTTTATCGCTTGTTGGCATCGAATTCCTGACTATGATGGGGCTTGCCTCCGCACTCAGCGTTCTTTTCGCCGTACTTTCCGCGCTAATCCTAATCCCAGCGTTCATCGGCATTTTCCATAATAAAATCAAGCCACAAAAAGAGAAAGCTGGTAAAAAAGGCGACAACATTTGGACGAAATTCGTTGTTGGGAAGCCGCTTATCGCGTTCTTAGCCGCAGTTATCGTTCTTGGCGGACTGAGCATCCCGTTTGGCTCAATGGAACTCGGAATCCCGGATAACGGCTCGAAACCGAAAGATTCCACTGAGAAAAAAGCATACGATATCCTATCTGACAAGTTCGGCGAAGGATTCAACGGCCCGCTAGTCATTTTGGCAGATACAACCGACAAAGGCAGTGCCGCGAATCTAACCGAAGTTACAAAACATATCTCAGGCATGAAAAACGTGGCAATCGTCACGCCGCCAATGCCAAATGAAAACGGCGACTACGCACTGATTACCGTCATTCCAAAAACAGGACCGACGAGTAGCAAAACAACGCAACTCGTTCATGACTTGCGCAGCTACGCCAAAACAGCGGATAGCAAATACAATATCAATATGGAAGTAACCGGACAAAGCGCGATCAACATTGACATGTCGCAAAAGCTCAACGACGCGATTCCAGTTTTCGCAGGCGTTATCGTTGTGTTGGCATTCATCTTGCTCACCGTCGTGTTCCGTTCACTACTAATTCCATTAACAGCCGTACTTGGCTTCGTGCTTTCGTTAACAGCGACACTAGGTTTCACCACAATGGTCGTGCAGGACGGCGTATTTAGCGAACTATTCGGCATCAGCACCACCGGTCCAGTTCTCGCCTTTCTACCAGTCATTACGATCGGTATCCTGTTCGGACTCGCGATGGATTACGAGGTATTCCTCATGTCCCGCGTCCACGAAGAGTATACCCTGACAAAAGACAATACGCACTCCATCAAAACAGGCTTAAAAGAAAGCGGACCCGTCATCATTGCAGCAGCACTGATCATGTTCTCCGTTTTCATCAGCTTCGTTTTTGCACCAGACCCGATGATCAAATCAATCGGTATCGCACTAGGCTTCGGCGTCTTATTCGATGCATTCATCGTCCGCCTAACCATCATCCCGGCCCTAACAAAACTATTTGGAAAAAGCTCATGGTACATGCCGAAATGGCTCGATAAAGTGTTGCCATCGCTTGATATCGAAGGGCATCACTTGAAAGATAAAAAGTAGTAGTAAAAATAAGCACTTTGATTAGATGCTAAAAACTCTCTTAATAAAGTAGGCAATGGAAAACCTCCAGAACTACTTTATTAGGGAGTTTTATTTTTTGTTTAACAGATTATCTGCCATCCAAGTACCTAATAGTAGAACCGATATTTTAGGTCACCCCACAAGAAATCGCTTTCTTTTTGAACATAAAAAGAGTTACATGCATTTTCTTAAAAGATCATATAGAAACTAAGTTGATATCACCCTGACTGACACTTTTCAGATATTAGACAACCTAACCTAAGAAAAAATGAACCTCACTAAAAATGAAAAAACAACAATGAAAGCGTTTTTAAAAAATGGTTTGTCATTCCAAATTTGAAAGTTATAAGAACAATTGAACAAAGTAGCTGCAAATGCTTCTTTTTTTGTTACACTGAGTGTGAGTTAGAAATACAAAATTTTCTAGTTCGACAAAAAAAGAAAGGAGAGATGAAGATGAAGGCTGTTGGATTGAAAGAATATTTACCGATAGGCGATAGGAATAGCTTTATAGATATTGCCATTGAAAAACCAGCAAAATTAGGTGAACGGGACATACTTGTAGAAGTAAAGGCGATTTCAGTGAATCCAGTAGATACAAAAGTAAGGAGCCCGAAACAAAAAATAGAAGAAGATTATAGAATTTTGGGTTGGGATGCTTCAGGAATTGTCACTAAATTAGGTAGCAATTGTACTCTATTTGAAGTCGGAGACGAAGTGTATTATGCGGGAGCTTTTGACAGAAGTGGTACGAATGCCAATTATCATGTTGTAGATGAAAGAATTGTTGGCTTCAAGCCGAGAAATTTAGATTTTGAAAATGCAGCGGCCTTACCGTTAACAGTTTTAACAGCGTGGGAAGCATTATATGATCGTTTAAACATCCGTGCTAAAAAAGATGATGGCAAAACGATTTTAATTATCAACGGTGCAGGTGGAGTTGGCTCGATTGCGATTCAATTGGCAAAATGGATTGGTTTGAGAGTCATAGCGACGGCATCAAGAGATGAAAGCGCTGAATGGGTCACATCACTCGGAGCTGACTATGTGATCAATCATCATGCGTCCTTAAGTCGTGAATTGAGTGAAATAGACGTCAATGGTGTGGACTTTATTTTATGTTTACACGATACAGAGATGCACTGGGATGAGATGTGTGAGGTGATTAAACCAGAAGGGCGAATATCGTCTATTGTTGGGACTAACAGACCAGTAGATTTAGGGTTGCTGATGGATAAGAGTGTATCGTTCCATTGGGAATTTATGTTTACGCGTGCTAGGTATGAAACGGTGGATATGATCCGACAGCATGAAATTCTTAACAGAGTGGGGGAAATGTTTGAGCAGAACCAATTGAAGCCGACGCTAACAGAGAAGTTTTCGCCAATTAATGCTGAAAATCTAAGAAAAGCTCACGCTGCTATTGAATCCGGCAAAACGATTGGAAAAATTGTTTTATCGGACTTTTGAATAATCGTACACAAACGGGAGGGTTATTTATGATAGTTAAGGAGTCGGGGAGTAAAGAACAAGTGAGAGAAAACCTCAAAGATGGCGAAGGGAAAGTGAAGTTTTTTAATTTTTTGCATCCTGAAGATATGACTAATTGCAGATTGATGAGCAAGATGGTACTGCAACCAAAAACAAGCATTGGAGAGCATACTCATATAGATGAAACGGAGTACTATTATATATTAAGCGGTACCGGAATGGTGATTGATAACGGCGAAAAAAGGCGGGTATCAACGGGAGACCTAGTCGTTACAAAAAATGGAGAGGCGCACAGCGTTGTGAACGATGGAACGGAGCCATTAGAGATATTTGCAATGATTGTGACAAATTAAAAATAGATTTGGAGATGAATCTAGAATGAAGGAAAAAGAGAAAATGTTGTCGGGAAATTTTTATGAACACAGAGATAAAGAATTAACAAATGAAAGAAATCTTGCGGCAGAAGCGACCTATTATTACAATACAACAAAAGAGAGTGAAGCGGCTGCTCGTCGATCTATACTTGAAGCGCTACTTGGAAAAGTTGGCGACAATGTAACGGTGAAAACGCCTTTTAAATTAGACTATGGATATAACATCGAGCTGGGTGATAATACTTTTTTGAATTACGGTGTCACGATACTGGATTGCAATAAAGTGACAATAGGAAAAAATGTACTCATTGCCCCAAATGTACAAATATACACAGCAAAGCATCCATTGGATCCTGACATGAGGTTGATGGATAAAGAATCTGCGCTACCGATAGTTATCGAGGACAATGTGTGGATTGGGGGCGGAGCGATCATATTAGCTGGTGTCACAATCGGAAAAAATTCCGTTATAGGTGCTGGGAGTGTCGTTACAAAAAGTATTCCGCCTAACGCCATAGCTGTAGGAAATCCATGCCGCGTTGTAAAAGAGCTAGTAGTGGATGGTATATGAAAAATATTATTGGGCTAAGCCATATAAACATTGTGGTGGAGAATATAGAACGAGGAATTGAGTTTTATGAAGTGCTTTTAGGAGCGGTAGTGTATCAAAAGTTTCCTACATTTAAAAATGAGGGATTTGCTAAGGCAGCGGGCTTTCTAGAGATGGCTAGTGACATATCGGTATCGATAGCATTTTTGAAAGTTCCATCCACACCGTTAATATTAGAATTAATGGAATATCATACGCCTAAAACGACGCTCATTGATCCTGAAACGATAAGACAAAAAGATGTGACTATCGTGGAAGGAGTAAAGCACATTGCTTTATCTGTTAGAAATATCGAAACAGAGTTTAGTCGAGTGAAAAAGATAGACGGTGTTACTTTAATAAATGAATCTTTAGGCTATGAACCATGCAAGATTGATGATATAACAATAAATGATTTTGAAATACCTGGGAGAAATGTTGTGGGGAATGCGAAAGAAGAAGTGCAAAAAATTATAAATAACACATGGTACTTTTATTTCCTTGATAAATACGGGGTGCAATGGGAATTCGAACAAGGACATGTAGATTTAATAAATTAGGGGGAATACGATGGTTAAATTATTAATGCTAGATTTGGACGACACGCTGTTGAATGACGACCTCGAGCTATCATCTATTAATAAGGCGACACTGATCAAAGCACAGAAACAAGGGATCAAAGTAGCGCTATCTTCAGGGAGGCCTACTTTTGCGATGGAGCAGTTAGAAGAGGAATTAGAGCTAGGGAAATATGGGGGGTATCTAATTTCATTTAATGGTGCTGCTATTTATGATTGCAAGAATAAAAGAACGATCTTTCGTGTATCTTTACCAAAAGGAGCGCTGGGGAAACTTTATAATATTAGCCAGAGGTATAATGTGTATATGCAAACTTATATAGAGAATGCGATTGTAGCGACAGAGTATAATAAATACACAGATATTGAGGGCGATATAACAGGAATGGAGATTGTGGTTCCTATAGTTTATGATGATATTTTAGAAGAGGAAGTTACTAAAGTTATTTTATTGGAAAATCCGACTATGTTAAAGCATTTAGAGTCTAAATTAGCACCGTTTTCAGAAGGGTATTTGAGCATGACGATATCAAAACCATTTTTCTTGGAGTTTATGAATGAGGGTGTTGATAAAGGTTTGGCATTATATAAGCTGTGTGAACACTTGGGAATTCTGACATCTGAAGTCATCGCTTTTGGAGATAGCTATAATGACCTTCCGATGTTAAATAAGGAAGCTGTATCTGTCGCAATGGGGAATTCCGTAGATGAGGTGAAGTCTGTATGTGATTATATTACAGATACAAACAACAATCACGGTGTTTCGAAATTTATTGAAGATCGAGTATTTGCTCTAGGGGCTAGTTTTACAGCAATGGAAAATGGATGAAATATGGAAAGTCTGGATATAAAATAATACGTTAAAAAAGGGATGGAAAATCTGAATTTAGACTTTCCATCCCTTCTTTTCTGTTCATTTGAAATGTTGTTCATATAATAAGCCGTTTTCCAGTTGTTCTTCGGTAACGTTATTTTCCCATTTCTTCACGTCTTCTCGGTATTCTGCGGCAGAATAACGGTTCATTTCATCGATAATGGACATATCAGATGCCGCGATATCAAAATCAAGCTGATAATTTTCTTTGACACGCTTTGGAT
The DNA here is from genome assembly GCF_014322885.1 of Listeria grandensis. Taxonomy (NCBI): domain Bacteria; kingdom Bacillati; phylum Bacillota; class Bacilli; order Caryophanales; family Listeriaceae; genus Listeria; species Listeria grandensis. The sequence goes on from NZ_JAASUG010000005.1 coordinate 239,659, forward strand.
TGCTTGATTTAGGAATGATGTGATAGTGATGCTGTAGCGCCCATTTATTGAGCAGTTGGCCAATACCGACGTCATATTTTTTACATAAAGTGTCCAGTTTCGCTTTTTCTGCATCGGTTAAAGCTGAATCTGGATAAAAAGGATTTGGTGTGAAGTAGGGCTTCAGAATCGAATAGCCGGTTAGGAGAATGCCTTCGGATAGACAGAATGCTTCGAGCTCGGCAGAACGTGTTGTCGGTGAACATACAATCTGGTTACAGTACGGTTTTACCCCAGTCGCTTCTACAAGATCTTGAATCCCTGCAATTGAAAAATTAGATACGCCGACATGGCGGATAATTCCTTCTTTTTGCAGTTCTAGTAAAGCTTGATAAGCTGATAAATTCAATGTTTTGTTCAATTCGGCATGAAGTAATACCAAATCTAGATAGTCTGTACCCAAGCGTTGTAAAGATTGGTGAACCGAGGTTTGTGTGTGTTTCTTGTAGTTCATGGGCGCGATTTTAGTCGTTAAAAATAGCTCAGAACGGTCTATTGCTAAGTCTTTTAAAATAACACCAATATCATATTCATTATTATAGACTTGTGCGGTATCGATATGTTGGTAGCCAGTTTCCCGAGCAGTCTGGATAGCATGTTTCAGCTCGTCAAAATCAGTTAATAGCCAAGTTCCTAAACCTACGTTTGGTAAATTTTCAACAGTCATATGAATCAGCCCACTTTACTTTTATTTAGCACCTTATTATCCTAAAAAATGCTAGTTAGTGCCTAGGGTTATTCTAGTATACCGCCAAAAAATTGTCAATTTTGGTTGCGTACGGTGTTTGTTTGGAAGTTGGGATATGCCGATGCTGGAAAATATGGGACATTTTGTTTTGAACAAGAATAAACAATGTTACATTTTTGCTTCATAGTAACATTCAAAACCTGATTTATGGTATGATTAGAGTATTCTCATTTTCGGTGAGGAGAAGGTGAAAATGCTTACGATCAGATTATTATACATATGGAAGATACCTCGTTTTGGAAGGATTAGAAACTAAGAAAGCAAGGGGGGCTTGCAACTGATGTCAGGTTTTTTTCAGAAAAGAATGCTAAAATATCCTTTGTATGGGCTAATAGCAGTTGTACTCGTCCTGACAGTTGTCACTTTTTATTATAAGTGGTGGTTGGCGGTACTTTTATTTGTCGCTGTTACATCGCTCGTTATATTGTTGTTTTTCATGGAGAACCGGTTGAATAAAGAGGTTCAATTATATATTTCTAACTTGTCGTATCGGATTAAGCGCAGCGAGGGTGAGGCGCTAGTTGAGATGCCGATGGGGATTTTATTATATGATGAGAATTATAATGTGGAATGGTTTAACCCGTTCATGGCGAAATATTTTGGACAGGATGATGACATTTTGGGGTCGTCATTGGCTGATGTTGGGCCGGAGTTTTTGACGGTGATTCGCGGGGAAGAGGATCAAGGGATTCAGTCGATTGCGTGGCGGGAGCACCGTTTTGATACGATTGTGAAACGGAAGGAACGCATTATTTATCTGTATGATCGGACGGAGTACTATGATTTGAATACGCGTTATCAAGCGGATAAATCGGTTTTTGCGATTATTTTTCTGGATAATTATGATGAGTGGACGCAAGGCATGGATGACCGTAGACGTAGCGCGCTAAACAATTTGGTGACATCGATGTTGACGAACTGGGCAAAGGAACACCGGATTTATTTGAAACGGATTTCCTCGGATCGCTTTATTGCCTTTTTGACGGAGGCGCAGTTGGATCGGTTGGAAGAGGAGAAATTCCAGATTCTTGACCGGATTCGTGAACGGACGTCGAAGCAGAATATTCCGTTGACACTGAGTATCGGGATTGGTTACAAAGAGGATGACTTGATTGATTTGGCGGACCTTGCGCAGTCGGGGCTTGATTTGGCGCTCGGCCGTGGTGGGGATCAGGTCGTGATTAAGCAACCTGAAGGACAAGTTCGCTTTTATGGTGGAAAAACGAATCCGATGGAGAAAAGGACGCGGGTTCGGGCGCGAGTTATCTCGCAGGCGCTTCAGGAACTCATTACGCAGAGCGATCAAGTTTTTGTGATGGGGCATCGTTATCCGGATATGGACGTTGTTGGTTCGAGCCTCGGCGTGATGAAAGTCGCTGAAATGAATGAGCGGCAAGGTTATGTTGTTGTCGAGCCTGGCAAAATGAGTCCGGATGTCCAGCGCCTAATGCGGGAAATTGAGAAGTATCCAGACGTGATTCGTAACATTATCACGCCACAGGCTGCACTCGATACGATTACGGATAAGAGCTTGCTCGTTGTGGTCGATACGCACAAACCGTCGATGGTTATCAATCGTGAATTGCTTGAAACCGCGGCACATGTCGTAGTCGTCGATCACCATCGCCGTTCTGAAGAATTTGTCGAGAATCCAGTCCTTGTCTACATCGAGCCGTATGCTTCTTCGACAGCGGAACTGGTAACCGAGCTTTTTGAATACCAACCAGCCACAGAAAAAGTCGGCAAAATTGAAGCGACAGCGCTCCTTTCGGGGATTGTGGTCGATACGAAAAACTTCACGCTTCGCACGGGTTCGCGGACCTTTGATGCAGCGAGTTATTTACGCTCACTTGGCGCGGACACCGTTCTTGTACAGCAATTTTTAAAAGAAGATATTGAAACGTTTAAGCAACGCAGCCGTTTGGTGGAGTCACTCGAAGTGTATCATGACGGCATGGCGATCGCGATTGGTCGTGAAGATGAGGTGTTTGGCACGGTCATTGCGGCTCAAGCGGCAGACACGATGTTGTCGATGGAAAGCGTTCAGGCCTCATTTGTCATTACACTGCGTCCCGACAAGATGATCGGCATCAGCGCGCGTTCCTTAGGCGAAATCAACGTCCAAGTCATTATGGAAAAACTGGGTGGCGGTGGACATTTATCCAATGCGGCAACCCAGATGAAAAATATTACGATTAGAGAAGCAAAACAACAACTTTTACAAGCCATCGATGCTTATTGGAAGGGAGAAAACTAAGATGAAAGTTATATTTTTAAAAGACGTAAAAGGAACTGGTAAAAAAGGTGAAGTCAAAGAGGTAGCAGAAGGTTACGCGCAAAATTTTCTTATCAAAAAAGGCCTTGCGACACCAGCGACGAGCAGTAACATGAGCGCGTTAGAGGGTCAGAAAAAGAAAACAGAAAAAGAAGCAGCACAAGAACTTGCGGACGCGAAAGCACTCAAAGAAACCGTTGAGAAATTAACAATTGAACTTAAAACAAAATCAGGCGAAGGCGGCCGACTTTTCGGATCCATTACATCCAAACAAATCGCCCAAGCCCTTGAAAAAGACCATAAAATCAAAGTTGACAAACGTAAAATCGACCTTCCAGAACCAATTCGGGCACTCGGTCACACAAAAGTTCCAGTAAAACTACACCATGAAGTAGTCGCGACAATCGATGTGCACGTAAGCGAAGAATAAAGAAAACTCAGGAAAACCTAGTTTTCGTGACTAGTCACCAAACAGAGCGGGGAGGGATTTGAGAGTGGAAAACCTGCAAGATCGCACACCACCTCAAAATGTCGAGGCCGAGCAAGCGGTTTTAGGTGCAGTATTTCTGCAACCCGAGGCGCTGATTACGGCTTCCGAAATTTTAATGCCCGATGATTTTTATCGTCAGGGACACCAACTCATTTTTCAGGCGATGCTTGAACTGAGCGACCAAGGAAAAGCGGTTGATGTTGTAACGATTTATGAGGCATTAGCATCCACCGGTAAGATTGAAGATGTCGGTGGTTTGCCTTATTTGACCGAATTATCTGGAGCGGTTCCGACCGCAGCCAATTTAGAGTACTACGCTCACATTGTAGAAGACAAGGCTTTGTTGCGTAGGCTGATTCGTACTGCGACACAAATCGCGACGGACAGCTATGCACGCGAAGATGAAGTGGAAACACTTATGGACGAGGCCGAAAAAAATATCTTGGAAGTTTCCTCCCGTAAAAATGTCGGAGCTTTTAAGAACATTAAAGATGTCCTCGTCAAAACGTATGATGATATCGAGATTCTTCACAATCGAAAAGGCGATATTACTGGGATTCCAAGTGGGTTTAGCGCGCTAGATCACATGACGGCGGGCTTTCAGCGTAACGATCTGATTATTGTTGCCGCTCGTCCGTCCGTTGGTAAAACCGCTTTTGCTTTGAATATCGCACAAAATGTGGCGACGAAAACGGATGAGAATGTTGCGATTTTTAGTCTCGAAATGGGAGCGGAGCAACTCGTGATGCGGATGCTTTGCGCAGAAGGGAATATCAACGCGCAGAATTTACGGACAGGGTCCTTAACCGCTGATGACTGGCAGAAACTGACGATCGCGATGGGTACACTGTCGAATTCGGGTATTTATATCGATGATTCACCTGGTGTGCGTGTGAATGAGATTCGTTCCAAATGCCGTCGCTTGCAACAGGAAGCTGGGCTTGGTATGATCGTCATCGATTACTTACAACTTATCTCAGGAAGCGGACGTAATGGTGGAGAAAATAGACAACAAGAAGTTTCCGAAATTTCACGTTCTCTAAAAGCCCTTGCGCGGGAATTAAAAATCCCGGTCATTGCGCTCTCTCAGTTGTCTCGTAGTGTGGAGTCGCGTCAAGATAAGCGCCCAATGATGTCTGACATTCGGGAATCAGGATCAATCGAGCAAGATGCCGACATTGTAGCTTTCCTATATCGTGATGATTACTACGATCATGAAAGTGAAAATGATGGCACAATCGAAATTATCATTGCCAAGCAGCGTAATGGACCAGTTGGCACCGTACAGTTGGCGTTCGTCAAGGAATACAATAAGTTCGTTAACCTTGAAGTGAGGTACGATGACTCCCAAGTTCCACATGGGGCCTGAAGCAGTTGAAAGATCAACCATGATCTTTCAACTGCTTTTTTAGATCTTTATTTTTAATAAGTATTTAATGTTACTTTAGTTCCTGTTCGAGATGAGGGGATGGGAGCTGTTCTACCGTTGTATACTCTCGACTATTTACTTTTCAAATACCTTTTGAATGCTTATGTATATTATCTTACATAAGATTTCATGAGATTTTTTTCTAAATTCATTGGAACGATTGGTTGATTCATGTTATAATGAATATATATAAATAGCACTTTTTTGTTAGGTTTTTGTTGGTACTTTAATTTTAACAAAGAGTGCTATTTTTGCGTGCTTATTTCTGTATGTGTGAAAAAAAGTGAGAACGCTTGGGGAGCTCCAGATCTTGTTGTTCAAGCTTCCTCTCAGCAATATCTATTTGTACGTGTAGATGCCCGCATGATCAACTGAAAAAATGATGCAAAGTGAAATTAAAAACGATCACCCGATAAAATAGAGGCAGATCAGTGGAGCGAATACTTCAAGAATTGGATCGGACACGAGGCTGTATTAATTATTATGTTATGGCACTTTCTTCAGAAAGAAACGGTTAGTTGCGACCACGAATCAGACAATTTGTTTGAAAAAAATAGAAAAGAGTACAAACGAGATATTGATAAGCATCAAGTATGGCAATGGTGTTGCATACTCGAAAGGGATATCGGTGTATTGCGAATAGTGGCATTTCATATCATGAATGTACAGATAAATACCCGGTGTCTATTAGATATCAGCATACCTTCAAAAGGTATACGGGGCACTTACTAAAGCTATTGAACCGCTGTATACCGAATGGTACATACGGTTGTGTGATAGGGTCGTGTCTAGTGAAATCCTATTTTGGAAAACTGTAACAAAATCTATGAAATTTGGGCTCGAAAACAGGAAATATGTTATTTTTTTGCTTGTGAAAGATGGTAAGGTTAAAACAAGGACGAGACGACAGAAAAAGATAGGAGGGAGAAAAATGCAAGATATGCTAACGGAGCTATATAGTCACCGCGTGATTCGTCGTCGATTTAGTTACGAGCGTTTTCTGGATACACTATTGGAAAACCGTGTACCATACGAGAAGCGAAATGTGGCTAAACAGACAATCCTTGTGTCCGAGAGGGAACCTGATCCATCTGTTTTCTTTATCGAGAAAGGTACGGTTTCACTAGAACGTGAAGATCAAATAATTGCTTTTTTAGGGGCGAATCAGATTGCTGGCCTCAGTAATACGTTCATTATTGATGAAAGTTTATATACTTTTCGAGCACAGGAGAAATGCAGTTTATATGTATTTCCGAGAGGGGCAGTGGTTGAGTTGCTGCTAAGTATGCAAGAAGGGTGGATCTATCTGTATATGAATCACTTGAATCATGATGGGATGTTAGTGGATAAATGCTTAATAATGCGCGAGCCTAGCGAGCTTAGATTAAAGCATTGTATTAGAGGATTGATGCGACGGTTTGGTACTCGGCGTGAAGATGTCATAGAATTGCCGAAATGTTTTAGCAAGAAGGTGATTGCGAATTACGCTAATGTAAGTACAAAGACTGTCGCACAGACATGGAAGCAGTGGGGTGAGGACGGTTATATTGATGCAGATGCCAATCATTTTGTGTGCCGATCAACAGAGTTTTTACAATTATAGAAAAGGAAAAACGAGTCAAGGAGCTATTGATTAAGCTTTATGGCTCGTTTTTGTTGTTCTATAAGGCGAATGTCATGGTATAGTCATCCATGATGAAGCCGGAACCAACATCGGTGATTAAGGCTCTTTCGATGATGAAACCCATTTTTTTGTAGGCTTCGATTGAGTTGGTGTTGTACTTATTGACGAACAAGCGAATGGAAGACAGGCCGTGTGCTTTGGCGAATTGAGTGACCTCGGCGAATAGTTGTTTACCGATTCCTTGTTTATGATAGGCAGGGTCGATGTATAATTTGCTCAAAAATAGTTCGTTATCTTTTTTGTAAAAGGCGGAGTAGCCCACGAATGATTGGTTTTTAAATGCCATTAGATAGGTTGTGCCGCTTTTGATTTCATCATAGATTGTATCAGCGGATTGAAATTTGGACAACATGTAGTCGATCTGTTCTTCAGTGATAATTGAAGGGTAGTGTTCATGCCAAATATGATGGGCTAGCTCGGAAATGTGGGTTGCGTCTTCTTTTGATTTAGCGATTTTGATATGCACTCTAAAAACTCCTTTATTTAAGTCTGATAACATCGTAGCATATTCGGAATTTATAATGAAGAAAGTTGCACTAAAAAATAAACCAAACTCCTTTCTCTGAGTATCCATTTGGCACTTCAGAGGGGAGCTTGGTTTTGTTATATTTATTTAATTACAAAAAGACTATTACCATTTGCGCCTGGTGCCCATGTTATATCACCATAGTTTTGGTGAGTGATAACAACTTTATATTCTTTGCCATTGTAAGAAACGATGTCTCCAGCTGTGTAAAGAATTGGTGCTGTAAATGTACCTAGTTTCCATTCGTTCTCTGGGTTGCCTACGGTTGTCGTTACGAGTAAATGATTGCTTTCATCAGATAGGTTGCCGCTTGTATCTTCAGCTACTACATGATAGCTGTAAGCTGTTGCTGCTGATAAGCCTGTATCTTCAAAGCTGGTCTTGTTTGTAGTCATGATTTTCTTGTTATCGCGGTAAACATGGTAGGCTTTTACTTCCACGTTATCCGAAGATTTGCCCCACATTAAGTTCACGGAATTAGCTGTTTCACCCATTGAGTGTAGATGACTTGGGTTTGTTGGTTTTTCAGTGTCTTCTGCTGGGATTTCTAGTGTTTTAGCTGTTAAAGTTGGGCTCATTTCAGATTTATTTCCTGCAAAATCTACGGCTTGAATTGTGTATTCATAAGCAGTGTCGCTAGTCAGGCTTTCATCAGTGAAAGTTGTTGTTGCTGTAGTATCGATTTGCTTGCCATCACGGAAAATTTTGTACTCTTTCACGCCTTTATTATCGGATGCCTCGTCCCATGAAAGGTTGATTGAGCTTGTTGTTGCGCCAGTTTGTTTTAAGTTTTTAACTTGTGTTGGTGCTTCCGTGTCTTCTTCTGGAATACCGTCATTTTGTAGATTAACGTCGATGGCTTGATAGAAGGCATTTCCTGTGTTAGATACGTCCCAAACGGCAAGGATGACATGGTAACCTGAGCGATCTGTTGGAACGTTGATGCTATGTGTTGGGTTTGTGTCTGATAATGACTCATCGTGGTCGACTGTACCAATAAGTTCAAGGTTCTCTCGTTTTAGTGCTTCATTGGGATTCCAGCCTTTTTTTGTAATGTAATAATGCCATTTAGTTGTTGCGTGCGGTGTTGTGTATTTCCATGTGAAAGTGTTCATGCCACCGGTCATATTATTTTTTACCCAGCGATCCTCGGTTTGGTCATCGAGTACATAGTCTCCGATTTTGCCATCACCTGATGCAATGTGACCATCTTGTGGACCTGCAAATGGGAATCCTTTTGTTGTTTCCACACCTTGTGGGTTAGTGATTGATTGACCATAGCTTTTGTAGGCAGCGGCATAATTTTCTAGTGATAGTAAGCTACCTGTGTAGGCACGGCTGGCTGGTTTTTCAACATATCCGTGAGCCTCTGCTTTTTCTCCACCAAAAATCATAAATCCTGCTACGCAAGCTGTGCTTAAAACGGACAACTTTGCGACGGTTTTAAAAGAATGTTTTTTCATTGTTTCTCCTTCTTAACTTTTATTTTTTGCCGTTATGGCTAAGTCTAGGTTACTTTGTTTCTGTAGAGGACTCAATGGCTTTTCGTAGAATGTAGGGGAAAAAACTGTATATGTGTCATTATTACTTATATTTGAAGGTAGACAAAACACATAAAAATAGACTTATCATAGGACTTGCGTGCGTGTTATTGATTTTCAAAATGGAGACCGATATACTGAGAATGAAAACGAATACAAAATTGGCAGGAAAGTGTTTTGGGATAGGTGAGAGGGGCGAGATTTGATGAAGAAAACGGCGTACATAATTTCACATTCGCATTGGGATCGGGAGTGGTTTTTACCATTGGAGACGTTGCGTTATAAGTTGGTAACGTTACTCGATGAGACGGCGGATTTGTTGGAGAATAAAGCGGGATTTGATTACTTTCATTTGGATGGGCAGACAATTATGTTGGAGGATTATTTGGCGGTGAAGCCTGGGGAGCGAGCGCGGATGGAACGCTTGGTTCGTGACGGGAAACTGCGGGTTGGTCCTTGGTATATGTTGCAGGATGCGTTTTTGACGAGCAGTGAGGCGAATGTGCGGAATTTGCTTTATGGGATGCAGGATGCGCGGGCGTTTGGCGCGGTTGAGAAAATTGGTTATTTTCCGGATACGTTTGGGATTTATGGGCAGGCGCCGCAACTGGTGAAGCAGGCTGGGATGGATGCGGTGATTTTTGGGCGGGGTGTGAAGCCGACTGGATTTAATAATCAGGTTTTTGAGGGCGGTTACACGTCGCCGTTTTCGGAAATGTTTTGGCAGGCGCCGGATGGGACGCGGGTTTTAGGTGTTTTGCTGGCGAATTGGTATTCGAATGGGAATGAGATTCCGACGGGGCGCGAGGATGCGTTGGCGTTTTGGGATAAAAGATTTGCGGATGTGGAAGGTTATGCGTCGACGGGGGCGTTGCTGTTTTTGAATGGGTGTGATCATCAGCCGGTGCAGGTGGACTTGCCGGAGGCGCTGGATGTGGCGCGGGAGTTGTATCCGGATGTGGAGTTTAAGCATAGTCATTTTACGGAGTATGTGACGGAATTGCGGAAATTGTTGCCGAGTGAGGATTTGCAGGTGATCAAGGGGGAGCTTACGAATCAGCGGACGGATGGCTGGTCGACGCTTGTGAACACGGCCTCGTCGCGGATGTATTTGAAGCAGGCGAATCAGCGGGTGCAGCAGTTGCTTGAGAAGCAGGTCGAGCCGATTGCGGTGATGGCGATGCGGACTGGGACGGCGGCGTACCCGGAGGAGTATTTGAAGTTTACATGGAAGTTGCTGATGGAGAATCAGATTCATGATAGTATTACGGGCTGTAGCGTGGACGCGGTGCATCGGGAGATGGAGACGCGGTTCATGAAGGCGGAGCAGGCGGCGCGCGCGATTCTGGACGATAAGGTGGCGCGGATTGTGCGGCAGGTGGACACGACGGCAAAATTTGATGGGGAGGCTGTACCGGTTGTGGTGTTTCATACGTCGGGTTATGCGGCGACGCGGGTTGTGACGGTGGATGTGGAGCTTTCGCGGACGTATTTTGCGGAGATGCCGTTTGAGGAGATTCCAGCATATTTGGATGGCTTGCCGAGTGTGCATTTGGAGGTTCGGGACGTGGATGGGAACTTGGTGGATGCAGACGTGACGGAGCTTGGGATGCAGTTCGATTATGAGTTGCCGGATCGGGCGTTTCGTAAGCCGTATTTTGCGAGGCGCTACCTGGTGAGCTTCGTTGCGGAAGACTTGCCGCGATTAGGTTTTGCGACGTATTTTGCGGTGCCGGTGGCGGATGAAAAAGTAACGGTAAGTGGTGAAAAAGACGCGAAACGGTTAGAAAATCAATTTTTGCAAGTAGATATTGCGGAGAACGGGACGTATTCGGTGTGTTGCAAGAAGTCGGGAGCGATTTTTGCGGGGCTCGGGGCATACGTGGATCAGGGTGATATTGGGAACGAATATATGTTTAAGGAAACGGGTGACGGGGTGCGTGTCTCCACGGAAGATTTGTTGGCGGAATGTGTTGTGCTTGAGAGCTCGCCAGCTCGTAAAACCGTGGAAGTGACGCATCGGATGATATTGCCGGAAAGTGCGGATGTGGCGTCGTTTGCAGATGAGAAGGCGCGCGTTGTTTGGCATCCAGGGCGGGTGTCGCCGAGATCAGAACGGATGCGAGAATTTATTGTGCACACGAGGCTGACGTTGGAAACAGGTGCGCGGGCGTTAAAAGTCGATGTGCGGATGGAGAACAAGGTCGCTGATCACAGATTGCGCGCGATTTTCCCGACTGGAACGACGCGTGCGACGCATTTTGCGGACAGTGTTTTTGAGATTGTGGAACGGCCGAATCAGGTGAGCGAGGAGTGGCAAAATCCGAGTAATGATCAGCGTCAGCAAGCATTTGTAGCGCTGGGGGGCTTGATGGTGGTGAATCGTGGGTTGCCGGAATATGAGGTCGCTGCGGATGGTTCGGAGATTCGTTTGACGATGCTACGCGCGAATTCGGAGATTGGTGACTGGGGCAACTTCCCGGCTCCTGAAGCGCAGTCGTTTGGTGAGCAAGTCGCGTCATTTTACGTGATGCCGTATGTGGAGGAGGAGCTTCGGACGGAGGGTGCGAAGTGGGCGTACGAGTATCAAATGGATCCGTTTGCTGTGCAGGCAGAAGGGCAGCATGATGGCAGGCTTTCGGGGCGCACAGATTTTGCGATGTGGGATGATGCGCCGGGTCTTATTTTTTCTAGTTGGAAACGGGCGACGAGTCAGGACGCGGAAATTTTGCGATTTTATAGTGTGGCGGAGGGCGAGCAAAAAATCACGTTACACGATGCGATGCGCAAAACAACGATTTTGGAAGCGGCGAATCCGGATGCTGAACTGGAAAAAAGCTGGGCCGTTGCACCGAGTGAAATTATAACGTGGAGAAATGAGGATGCGAAATGATGACGAAACATGTGCCGAAAAGTTTTCAGAAAATGATGGACTTGGTTGCGGAGACTTTCCCAGAACATGAAAAATTACAGAAAATGTTCGGGCAATGCTTTTTAAATACGTATATGACGACGCTGACGGAGACAAAAGAAGGTTTGCCGTTTGTGATTACAGGAGATATTCCGGCGATGTGGTTGCGCGATTCTACGAGCCAAATTCGTCCGTATTTGATGGTGGCTGAAGATGATCCGGAAATGGCGGCTATTATTGCAGGGCTTGTGAAGCAGCAGATGCGTTTTATTCAGCTTGATCCGTATGCGAACGCGTTCAATCAAGAGGCGAATGGGAAAGGTTTTCAGGCGGATAAAACGGAAATGTCGCCGCACGTTTGGGAGCGCAAGTACGAGATCGATTCGCTTTGCTATCCGATTCAATTGGGATACTTGTTGTGGAAAAGTACGGATGACACGGCGCATTTTGATGCAGATTTCCGTCAGGGTGTGGCGGCGATTTTGGATGTATGGAAAACCGAACAGTACCATGAAATGCAGTCACCGTATTCTTTTGAACGTGCGGATGTACGCCAGTCCGATACACTCAATCGCGATGGGAAAGGTACGGAAGTGGCGTATACAGGCATGACGTGGAGCGGATTCAGACCGAGCGATGACGCCTGTCTTTACGGCTATCTGGTGCCAAGCAACATGTTTGCCGTCGTCGCGCTAGGCTATTTGCAAGAAATCAACGCAACTTGCTGGCAAGATGCAACGCTAGCAACACAAATCACGACATTAAAGGTCGAAATTGAACGCGGTATCCAAGCATTCGCCGTACAAGAGCACCCCTATCACGGCCCGATGTACGCCTACGAAGTCGATGGAACCGGACGCAAAAATTTCATGGATGACGCCAATGTACCGAGTTTACTTGCAGCCCCATATCTCGGTTACGGCGAGTTCACCGATCCAAAATACTTAGCAACACGCGATTTCATTTTGAGTCGAGAAAATCCATTTTACGTCGAGGGCACAGAACTAACGGGAATCGGTAGCCCGCATACGCCAGACCATTACGTTTGGCCAATTGCGCTCAGCGTCCAAGGCATGACAGCGACATCAGTATCCGAGAAACGAGCGATTCTAGAAATGCTCGTGGCAACAGACGGCGGCACAGGATTCATGCACGAAGGCGTCAACGCAAGCAATCACCACGAGTATACCCGCGAATGGTTCGCCTGGTCGAACGCAATGTTCAGCGAGTTCGTCCTCAGCCTATGCGGCGTCTGCGTCAAAGGTTCCCCACTTGCCAAAATGACAAAATAAAAATATGCGAAGAGTGCGCCAAATCAGGCTCGCTCTTTCGTTCTAGGAGTTGTCTAAGTATGAACAAAGTAGAAAAAATGGATAAATTCTTCGTCGCCAGCCAGTGGCTCATTCGCTTCGTTTGGGCAAACTTGATCTGGATGTTTCTGACGATACTTGGCCTAGGCATTTTCGGCTTCATGCCAGCAACCGCAGCACTTTTCACGGTCACGCGTAAATGGTCGCAAAAAGAAATCGATATCGCTATTTGGCCAACCGCTTGGAAAGCCTATAAAAAAGCCTTCATCGAAACCAATATCGCCGGACTCTGTTTTGCTGCGATTCTCGGATTCCTATACATCGATCTTCGCATTGTGTTTTCGACAATGAGCGGCTTAGCATCAAGTCTGCTCTATTTTTTCCTATTCTTCCTTTTCGCGATGACATTACTGGCGCTCGTCAATTATTTTTCCGTGTACGCGCATTTCATCTATCCACTACGAGGCTATGTGATGCAGTCCTTCTTGCTCGCCTTCACCAGCTGGAAAACCTCACTGCTCCTCATCGCTGGTTTTGGTATTGCGGCCTATTTAATCGCCCAAGTTCCAGCGCTTGTCCTCTTTATTTCTGGTGTTTTACCAGCTTATTGGGTTATGAAAGTAAACCTGATCCGTTTTCAAAAAATGCAAGCAAAAATGACAGCCCAATCAGCGTAAGGTATGGCATAATGGAGGCAAGGGGGTGTTTTCAAAGATGAGCACGAATAAGCGGAAACGGCGCATTTTCCAACGGATGTTACTAATATTCTCCTTAACATCATTATTCACCGTTGGACTGTTGCTTTTTTTTATATCGCGATACTACACCAATATAAAAGTCGATGCCGTGTTGCAAGAAACGAAAGCGGTTTCAGAGGCGCAACTTGTCGCCGTCGATCGGAAAGCAACCGCGCTGGTGGCGATGACACAAGAAATTTACAAAAACAGTGATCTCATGAACGACGTCCAGATTGCGATGACACACGATTACGCGGACTACATTCGGCAAAATATCGACAACTATTACGCCAAACAAGGCTTTTACAGCGTAGATTTGCAGAGTTTTCTCAGATCCTATTTTACATATGATGACGATGTGATCGCGGTGCAACTCGTGTCAGCGGACAAAGAATTCACGTATACTTTTCCGACAAATTATGGAAAATGGCAACCAATCTTCGAAAAATACGGCGAGAAAAAACTACTCCAAGCAGTATCACGCAAAAACGACATTTTTCGATTAAATTCGAGCCTCGTATTTAAGCAAGTCATCAACGATCCGAGTACGCTGCAGCCGTTAGGAACCGTGCTGATGTATACCGATCCCAAATTTCTTAGTAACCTCATCCCAAAAGCAAAAGAAGCGACCACATTTGCCGTTATGAATAACGAAAAGGAACGCCTGTACAGCAATCACAAGCTTCCAGACATTACAGCCACGAACGCGAAAAATGCCTACAGACAAGGTAGTGGCTACCTCCAAACGACGGAACAGCAAGCATCTGGTGTCTTCGGTCAAGTCGTCGTCCCAGAAAGTCAAATTGGCGGTATTCCAGTACTTCAGTGGACCCTGTTTGGTGTCGGCGTTGGGCTCGTCCTTATCTCGATTGCTATTAATTTTTTCATTAGCAGACGCTACTCTCACCGCATCCAAGTCATCATTGACGGCATGGATCAAATGGAAAAAGGCGAGCTCCGTGCTAAGCTTCCCGTCGACGAACGCGAAGATGAACTCACGCTAATCAGTCAGAGTTTCAACAAGATGGGTGACAGTTTAAACGACTACATTAAGCAGGTTTACACGCTTGAAATCGAGGAACAAAAAGCCCAGTTAAAAGCACTACAAGGCCAAGTCGAGCCACATTTTCTCTACAACTCTTTGGAAGCCATCCGCATGCACGCGAGACTAGAAGGCGCGAAGGTGACCAGCAATATGATTTATCACCTATCCACGCTCCTTCGCTATACCGCGGACAACATCGAGATGGTCACGCTTGCCGATGAGGTAGGTTACGTCCGCCAATACCTCCAATTCATGGAACTTCGCTACCAACAAGAAGTCCCGTTTTTCCTAGAAGTCGAAGAACCACTATTGGAACACCCATTTTTGAAATTTACATTACAGCCACTCGTCGAAAATTTCTTCAAATACGCGCGGCATGAAGAGAAACGAACGAGCCTGACATTTAGCGCGAAACGGGTTGGTGACGGGCTCGAAGTGAAGATGCGCGACGATGGACTCGGAATTACAGACGAAAAAATGCGCCAAATACAGGGCAATTTAGCCGGCGAAAAAGGTGAGCAAGGCCACATTGGACTTGTTAACATTCACCGCCGCATCCAGCTTTATTTTGGAGAACGGTACGGACTCGAAATCACGAGCGCAAGAGGGCAAGGCACCGAAGTGACACTGCGCGTTCCGTACACATCTGAGGGGAGGAAAGACTATGTTGAAAATGCTTTTAGTAGATGACGAGCCGTTGATTGTGCAAGGTTTGCAGGCAGTGATTCGGGAATTTGATGAAGAAATCGAAATTATTGGAACGGCGAAAAACGGGATGGAGGCGCTGACGCATTTCGCGAACGAGCCGTGCGACCTCGTGATTACGGATATCAAAATGCCAAAAATGGATGGTTTACAGCTGATTGAGGCTTGGAAAAAGGAACAACCTGAGACGAAATTCATTGTTTTGTCGGGATTTCAGGAATTTGAGTATGTGAAACGGGGACTCGCAATCGGGATTGAGAACTATTTGTTGAAACCGCTGAACGAGATGGAGTTACTCGAAACAATCACGCAAATTAAAGAGAAGGTAGAAGCCGATTTTCAAGCGACGGGAGACGATGCGGCGTACTATATTTTGCGAGATAATGCACTTTGGCGTTGGCTGAATGACAGAATTGGAATGGAGGATTGGAAGGAACGGATGGCGCTTTATAAAATGCCGCTTGCCAAAGAAATGCGGACGGCACTCGTGTGGATTCAGCCGCTGTATGGCCAGGTGGATCGGACGGCGGACGGCTGGAAGAAGCTACAAAGCCATTTGCGTGCAGAATATCCTTTCATGTTGCTGAATCCAGAAGAAGAACTACTCATTGGTTTAATGGCAGAAGACGACGATGGAATTGCGGCGGATATCGCGACGGTATACGAAGAAATCAGCATCCTCATCGGCGTGGAGCAATGCTTCTTTTTGATGAGCGAAGTAGGAACAGGGACGGCCTATTTTCCGAAAGCATTCCGTGGGCTCGAACAACTACTCCAAGAACGCCTGGTCTCCTCACCCGGCACGCTCATTTCAGCAGATAAAATTTTACCGCATCGCTGGCGCCCGAATTTCAGCCAACATCAACTAGCGCGCGCCCTCGTTTTGCAAGAAAAAGAAAAGACGCTGACATGGCTCGACCACTTTTTCAGCGAATGGGAAGCACATCTTTACGAAAGCGACCCACACCAAGTCATCCGCGTGCTCAGCGAAGTCGCGCTGATGATGTCCGAATCCGATCCAGAGCAGCTACTAAAAGCGATCCGCAGACTTGACGGCGCGGCAACACCATGCGAACTCAAAACCACAATGCTGGAACTCATCCATCCATTTTTCGATCGGAACCAACACGACGACAACAGCAAAAGTCCGATTATCCAGAAAATTATTTCTTACGTCACTGAACACTTCACAGAAGGCATGTCACTCAAAACGCTAGGCGCCAAGTTCCACATCAACGCCGTCTACCTCGGTCAACTTTTCCAAAAAGAAGTCGGCAGCCATTTCACAGACTACCTCAATCAATACCGCGTCAACCATGCCAAAGAAGTCCTGATGACAACAAAGCAACCCGTGACAGCAATCGCTGAAGAATCAGGCTACACCGACATGGCTTATTTTTACCGCCAATTCAAGAAATATACAGGCTATACTCCAAATGGCTTTCGCAAAAAAGAGAAGGTGCAGTGACAAGAAAAGACGCGTCGTAGCTCACATAGTGAGGCAATATAGGTAGAATTTGCTAAGTTCAAAATGCCAAGCTATAATTGGATGTAGTGCGTGAAAAGGGAGGGGATGAAAATAAGTGCTCGTTTGAAAGTGCTATTTATTTTCTTAGGTCTTGTCATAGTGATAATACTGGGTTATGTGATATATAAAGATTACTACACGGATTTCATGCTATTTCTTGATCCCAAAGCAGACCGAGCCCATTTAATGGAAAGTATCCGTAGCCATAAATTAAAAGACGCGTTACTGTTAATAGCTTTGACCGCGGTCATGTGTGCTATACCAGGAGTCCCCAACTCCATTATTGGCATTTTTATCGGCGTATGTTTTGGTCCGTGGATCGGTGTTTTAATGAATGTTATCGGGAATATAACAGGAAACTTCATTGTTATCCTACTTTTACGCAAATTCGGTCTATCCAGCAAAACAAAAGATCCAGGGAAATTTATAACGAACATTTCTCACATGAAAAAGCCCACCGTTGGAATCACAGTAGGATATATGATACCAGTTATCCCTTCCGTTATCGTGAACTACACAGCAGTAAAATTAAAATTATCGCTTAAATCTCTTTTGTTAGCGGTGACAGTCGGTGTTTTACCTACCTCTTTTTTATACGCATTTGGGGGAGACGCCTTACTTAAAGGAAATACTAAAATCGCCATTCTATCCATTCTCTGTGTTGTTCTCCTTATCTTCCTTATGAAATTTATCCGAAAAGAACAAGTGAAAAGCAGTGCAGAAATGTAGTCTGGTAGTCTTAGAAACTATATAAAACAGGAGAGCGAGTGAAGTAGGATGACAGAAACAAAGATAAAACAAATTTTGGTGGCGTTTGACGGATCAGAGCAGTCTCAGGATGCATTTCAAGAAGCGATCCGGATTGCAAAATTCGAAAAAGCGAGTTTGATATTCCTGACCGTAATCAGCGAAATCATGCCGAATGACGATGAACTTTACTTACAGCTGGATGTACGTCCAGAAATCGACGACGTATATCGAGCGCTAGCAGAAAAAAGGCTAGAAACAATAACAGCCGAGCTTGATACAACGATAACATACAAAAATGAAGCGATACATGGAGACGCCAAAAGAAGTATTGTGGAATACGCGAAAGAAAACCAGGTTGATTTAATCGTAATCGGCGCAACAGGAAGAGGCGCGCTGGAAAGAAGGCTAATCGGCTCAACGACGGCATATGTAGTCAACCATGCCCCATGTAACGTTATGGTAGTGAAATAATACAAATAAACGCGATACAATCATTAGTACCAATGATTGTATCGCGTTTATTTTACAAAAAAGGATGGATAATCAACCCAAGAGAGCGAGCGGTCTATCCAGATACATGAATAATGCACTGCTTTCGTTATAACAAGTTATATTTCAAATCTACTCTAAATCGCCTACATGTGAAGTTGTTCGTCTTGTAGTCGTTTCATCCGTGTAGTCAAACGATAAAAGCGCCGTCTATTTTGAGTATCTAAAGCAAGATCAATTTCGTTTTGGATTCGTTCCATCCGTTTTTTCTGTGCGAGCATTGTCATGAAACAGTCGATGAACATATCCATAACGATTCTTTCGTTTTCGAGCTCCTTGTATTGTTGAGACATTGCTTCCGATATTTTTTTGGCAGACATGACAATCACTCCTTCAAAGTGTATTTTGTAAATTATTAATAGACAATACCTCGTTAAAGAAACAATGAAACATTTTATGGAAAAATATTTAGGGTGGTGGGGAATTGAAACATGTAAATCTATACTTTATTTTAGTGATTTTGAAAAATGATTTTTTTGTCTGTATTGTTTAAATAATAACGTTTTAAATATGGCTGAAATAAAGACAAAAGTATCTAATGGTACCCCTTAATGTAGACGTCTTTTTTTTATAGACGATAGTTGCTTTCCGCCTTTTTTGAGTAAATTATTGAATTCATTTATAGTATTCATGGTAGATAAAAAGAAGTGATAAGTATATTATTCTTTAAATTATATAATTTAAAGAATTGAAATTATATAATTAATTGCAAAAATAAAAATATTGACAATGTTACATTCTCAAGTTAAATTTACGTTGATAGCGCTATTATGAATGGAGTTCAAGAAAGAGGGGGAAGATACAATGAAAACTATTAAAAGGATAATTTCTATACTATTAATTTGTTCACTAACAGTGAGTCTGCTACCAATGCAAATGATGGCATCGGCATCGGTATCTTGGGGAACGCAGTTTATTACAGGTATCGATACTACTGATAGAAACGGGAATACTATCTCAGAAGCCCCTATAAATAGAAGCTTTAAGGTTAGATATGACTGGACAATACCAAATAGTATAGATGTTAAAGAAGGAAATACGATGAACATAACACTGCCAGAAGGACTTCAAACGACCCAAAATGATGTTATGGAGTTTAAAGCTGCGTCAGGTGCTGTTGTAGCAAGAGGACAAGCAACATCCCCTGGAGGTAAAAATTATAATGTAACATTTACGGACTATCCTGAAACACATTCAAATGTAAAGGGATACATTGAATTTTTCATACAGTTTGATTCAAGTGTACAACCCAACCAAAAAATAGAATTTGAAGCTTTGCCAGGTAAAAGCCCAGTGACAATAACAGCTATTACAGAGAATGAAGGAGAAGGTCCTCCTGGTGAGCCCGGACCTGTAGAGATAACAGTGGACTCTAGCTATAAGATGCGTTCGTACCAAGGGAATGGAATAATAGAGTGGTATATTTTTATTATTCCACCAAAATTCAAATCACTCCCAGCAGACCCAGGTTATTACGAACCGGTGTATAACGTTACACTAGAAGATAGTTACGGCGTAGGTCAAACGCTTATTTCAGACTCTGTTAAAGTTAGACAAGCATACGGAGTTAGAGGTGGATTCTATATAGAAAATAGACTTCCCGAGTTAAAAGTAACCAGACAGGATCCTGCTGCTAGGACTTTTGGATTGGATTTGGGGGACTTAGATGATGGTTACGGAAGGGAGATTACTTACAGAACCAAAATAACAGATGCAGATCAAGAAGCGTTTTATAACGAGGCAGCTATCAAAGGGGATGGATTTGAAAGAAAGATTGAAAGCACTTTACGAATTGAAGGTGGTACTGGTGGAGCTGAGGGCGAGCAAGCTGCTTTTACTGCCATCAAACAAGATACTGCTGGAAAACCTTTAGAAGGAGCTAGTTTTGATCTATATCGTATATCAGCGAGTGGTGGAGAAACAGAGATAGCGACCGGCTTAACATCAGATAAAGATGGTGTTATCAGCTACGAGAAACTCCGCTTTGGGACGTATGAGCTCCGTGAAAAAAGTGCACCTGAAGGATATAAACTGTTAGATGCACCATATCGCTTTGCTTTAGATTCTAGTGGTATGAACACATTAGCGATCCCAATTATTAATGAACTTGAAGAAATACCCGTCGGATCTGTAGAACTAAGCAAATACGATGAAGCAGACAAAAGCAAAGGATTAACAGGAGCGAAATTCGATTTATATAAAGGAACACCATCAGCAGGAAATATTCCAATCAGCTCGCATACAACGCCAGCGAATGGTATTGTGGCAGTCAATAATTTAGAATTTGGAGATTACTATTTTGTAGAGACAGAAGCACCGGATGGCTATGAGTTAGACGCAACACCAAGACCTTTCACGATCGGCGAAGATCAAGTGACGGTACCAGTTAAGTTGGGTGTTGCGAACAAAGCAATCGAAATACCAGTAGGATCTGTAGAGTTGATTAAGTACGATGAAGCAGACAAAAGTAAAGTTTTAGCAGGGGCATCGTTTGATTTATTCCGAGGAACGCCTGGTTCAGGAACACTGGTAGACAGTCATGTAACGCCAGCATCAGGGACATTCCACGTGAATAACTTAGAATTTGGAGATTACTATCTTGTAGAGACAAAAGCACCAGCAGGCTATGAGTTGGATGCCACACCAAGACCTTTCACGATCGGCGAAGACCAAGTAACGGTGCCATTTAAGTTGGGTGTTTCGAATAAAGCGATTGTTGATCCAACCATCCAAACCATCGCTTTTGAAACAGGCACAAATAGTAAAATTCTTTTCCCAGGAGAAGCCGCTGCAATCAGCGACCGTGTTTCTTACAGCGACTTAATCTCAGGTAAAGAATACCGCTTAAATGCAACGCTTCTAACAAAAGATGGCGCCTTGAAACTAACAACAGGACAAAAACAATTCACTGCAGCGAATGCAACAGGTCAAGAAGTAGTAGATTTAGCAGCATTTGACGCGACAGCTCTACGTGGACAACAAGTGGTAGTATTTGAGCAACTGATTGATGTAGCATCAGGTCTTATCGTCGCAACACACGAAGATTTAAATGATGCTGATCAAACCGTGGCCTTTGCTGACCCGCGTGGTGGGGTAGAATTTACAAAAGTAGATGCAGATACACAAAACCCGCTTGCAGGTGCAGAGTTTACACTGTATGAAGGTACGTCAGGTGCGCCAGGTAACGCTTTAGGCGTATATACAAGTGCCGCGACAACTGGGAAAGTAACAGTAAATGACTTACCATATGGTAACTACCACTTTGTTGAAACAAAAGCACCGAATGGTGGCTATATCTTAGATGGCAAGCCAATTGGTTTTGAAATTGTGAGTGATGCAGCCGTTTTAGAATTAGACAACGTGACAAATACACGTGATTATAAGCCGCAAATCGAAACGTTGGCTTTTGAAACAGGAACAAATAACAAAGAATTATATCCAGGCATGGCAACGCAAATAAGCGACCGTGTGACATATGAGCAATTAACACCAGGCAAAAACTATCGTCTAGAAGCAAAACTAATGACGAAAGATGGTCAAACGGTACTGACGCAAGGTACGAAGACATTTACAGCGACAACGGAGAATGGCGAAGAAGTCGTAGAATTAGACGGATTTGACGCACGTGCGTTGAAAGGGCAACAAGTCGTTGTATTTGAGCGTCTTATTGACACAACAACAGCAACAAATGCAGTTGTAGCAACACATGAAGATTTAAATGATGCGGATCAGACGGTAGCATTCCAAGTACCAGGTTTACAAACATTTGCCTTTGAAACAAACACCGGATTACAACATGATATTCATCCGCACCAAAACGTGGAACTTAGCGACCGCGTGGTGTACACGAACTTAAATCCAGGCGAGCGTTATACGCTAGAAGCAACCTTGGTAGATAAGTTAACCGGGAATATTGTTTTCACACAAGGTGCGCAGGAGTTCATCCCGACCGAAACATCTGGAGAAGTAACGGTACCACTTAACAATTTAGATGCGAGTGATTTAAAAGGTAATTCGTATGTTGTCTTTGAAGTGTTGAAAGATGAATCAGGACAAGTGATTGCGGAACACACGGATAAAGATAGTTTGACACAAACGGTATCCTTCATCGAGCCAAGCATCGGAACAGTGGCGCGTGATAAAGAAACGGGCGAAAGCAATGTACACGCTGGACCGATCACGATTGTCGATGAAGTACAATATCAAAACCTAGATACAACGCTAACGTATGATATCGAAGGAATTTTGATGGACAAAGCAACGAATCAACCATTATTGGTAGACGGAGAAACGGTAACAGCGACGAAAGCTTTCAGTCCAGCGAATACTAATGGCACGGAAGAGATCGAATTTACAGTAGACGCGTCCCAATTAAAAGGGAAAGACATCGTTGTGTTTGAAACATTGAAATTAAACGGTGCGGTAGTAGCGGAGCACCAAGATATTAATGATGCGAAACAAACGATTAAAGTCGTAGATCCAGCGATTGGAACAACACTACGTGACGAAGAAACAGCAACACAAACACCAAGTCCAGAAGAGGAAGTAACATTAGTAGACGTAGTCCAATACGAAAACTTAATCCCAGATCGTGCGTACACGGTGAAAGGAACCTTGATGGACAAATCTACAGAAGCACCACTCGTTATCGATGGTGCGCAAGTAGAAGCAGAAACAACCTTCACACCAGAAACAGCAAATGGCGAAGTAGAAGTGACATTCACTTTTAACGCCAAAGGTTTAGCCGGACAAGAAGTAGTAGCATTTGAAAGCCTGTATACTGACAACAAAGAAGTAGCCGTGCATACAGATATCAACGATGCGAATCAAACCGTAACATTCAAAACCCCAGAAATCGGTACAACAGCAACCGACCAGAACGGTGAAAAAGAACTCAATGCAGACAGCGAAACAACCATCATCGACGTCGTAGGGTACAAAGACTTAATCGCAGGTAAAGAATACACGTTACAAGGAATTTTGATGGACAAAGCAACAAACGCGCCAATTCTTGTAAACGGGGAAGAAGTACATGCAGAAACAACCTTCACACCAGAAGACACAGACGGTTCTGTAGAAGTAGCCTTCACATTTGACGCAAGTGACTTGTATGGTAAGGACATCGTTGTCTTCGAGAAATTAATGCGTAACGGTAAGGAAGTTGTCACTCATGAAGACATTAACGATGAAGGGCAGACAGTATTTATCAAAAACCCAGACATTGGCACAACATTGCGTGATGCAGAAACAGGTACACACAGCCCGAGCCCAGAAGAAGACATCAGCCTCGTAGATACAGTTCGTTATGAAAACCTGACACCAGGTCGTGAGTACACGGTGAAAGGAATCCTGATGGACAAATCTACAGAAGCACCGTTATTAGTAGATGGTGAGCAAGTAGAAGCAGAAACAACTTTCACACCAAAAACGGCAAATGGCGAAGTAGACGTAACGTTCACATTCAACGCCAAAGGTTTAGCAGGACAAGAAATCGTAGCCTTTGAGACGAT
>NZ_JAASUG010000006.1:0-233073 GCF_014322885.1 Listeria grandensis
ACTGTCCTTGGTTATGACGATGCGAACACGGTTATTGTACAAAAAGTAGTGACGATCGATCCAGGTGTAGCACCAACGCTTACAACAGATGAATTCGTTATCGATACAACTAGATTTGTCACAGGTAAGTTTACAGGCGGCGTGAAATACGTTGGTCTTAAAGTAGGCGACACTGTATATGACAGAGTTCCAGTGAGCTCAGACGGAACGTATCAATACTATGCCAAAGATAAAATTAAAGACACCACAACAGCCGTAACGGTTCTTGGCTATGATGCCACAAATACAGTAACAATACAAACAGTTGTAACCGTTAAATAGATTTCAGGTAAACACAAAGTATTCCACCTTTTTAATAAATGATAGTGAGTCATATAAGACGGAGGCGAGCATGACTTATTTGCCTAAATAGAAAAAATACGTATCGAAAATCTAATTTTAGATTTTCGATACGTATTTTCTATTTAGAGAACCTTTTATCTCAAACTAGTTCTTTCGCTCATTTTATTACTCCGTTTTACTTGCAACTTTTTTCTTCATTCTGGCTTTGTCGCGTTCTAATATCGGTTTCAGGTATTTGCCTGTATAGGATTTAGTGACTTTTGCGACTTGCTCTGGCGTTCCTTTTGCAATGATTTGCCCGCCACCATCGCCGCCTTCAGGGCCTAGATCAATGATGTGATCAGCCTGTTTGATGACATCTAGGTTATGCTCAATAACGAGAACCGTATCTCCATTATCATCTACGAGTCGCTGTAGTACTTTCAGTAGCCTCGCAATATCGTCTGCATGTAAACCAGTTGTCGGCTCATCCAAAATATAGAACGACTTACCGTTACTCCGTTTGTGTAGTTCAGATGCGAGCTTCACGCGTTGGGCTTCTCCACCTGATAAAGTCGTCGCTGGCTGACCTAAACGAATATAGCCTAACCCAACATCTACAATAGTCTGGAGTTTCCGGCTAATCCGAGGAAGGTTTTTGAAAAACTCTAAGCCTTCTTCCACGGTCATATTTAATACTTCTGCGATGTTTTTCCCTTTGAAGCGAATATCTAATGTTTCACTGTTATATCGTTTACCATGGCAAATTTCACATGGTACATAGACGTCTGGCAGGAAATGCATCTCGATCTTGATAATTCCATCGCCCTTACAAGCCTCACAACGTCCGCCCTTCACGTTGAAGCTAAAGCGACCTTTTTTATAGCCACGAATTTTTGCTTCGTTTGTGGAGGCAAAAAGATCGCGAATATCATCAAAAACACCAGTATATGTGGCTGGATTGGAACGTGGTGTGCGCCCAATTGGAGATTGATCAATATCGATAATCTTCTCTAGGTTCTCCATACCTTTAATTTCTTTGTGTTCTCCTGGTTTAGCGTGCGCACGGTTAAGGTGTCGAGATAAAGCTTTTCGTAACACTTCATTAACAAGCGAACTCTTCCCAGAACCGGAAACGCCAGTGACACATGTAAACGTACTTAGCGGGATTACGGCGCTAACATTTTTGAGATTATTAGCCTTGGCTCCGATGACTTCTAACTTATTGCCGTTTCCCTTGCGTCGTTCTGTTGGGATAGGAATAAACTTCTTACCGGATAGGTAGTCCCCTGTTATCGAGTTCTTATTGTTGCGGACTTCTTCTGGCGTTCCAGCTGCAACGACTTGGCCTCCATGTTCGCCTGCACCGGGACCAATATCAATTAAATAATCCGCTGCCAGCATCGTGTCCTCATCATGCTCGACAACAATGAGTGTGTTTCCGATATCTCGCATACTTTGAAGGGTATGAACAAGACGATCATTATCCCGCTGATGTAAACCAATCGATGGCTCATCCAGTATATAAAGGACTCCTGTTAAACGAGAACCGATTTGGGTTGCTAGTCGAATCCGCTGAGCTTCCCCACCTGATAGCGTTCCAGCGGCGCGACTAAGTGTTAAATAGTCCAGTCCGACATTCTTTAGGAAACCTAACCTTTGCCTCACCTCTTTTAAAATTGGTTTCGCAATTTGGGTTTCCTTTTCTGATAAAGTAACCTCATCGAAAAACGCCAGTGCCTCGATAATCGAAAAATTACTTACTTCGCCAAGATGCGTCTTATTGATCTTAACCGCAAGCGCCTCTTCTTTCAGACGGTATCCTTTACACGATGGGCATGGCAAATCAGTCATGTACTGCGCCATCTGTTCTCTCGTGAAATCAGAGCTTGTTTCGCGATAACGGCGTTCCACATTCGGAATGATACCTTCAAATGGAATATTAGTTTCGCGAGTCATGCCAAAATCATTTTTATATTCAAAATAGAATTCCTTACCGCTCGAGCCGTTTAAAATAATGCTTAAATGTTCTTCTGGCAAGTCTTCTAGCGGTGTATCCATATCAATGTTAAATTCTGTACAAGCCGCTGCTAGCATTTTGGGATAGTATTGGGAACTGATCGGTTTCCAAGGTATGATAGCTCCTTCATTTAGCGAGAGACTCATATCAGGAATAACTGTATCGATATCTACTTCTAGTTTTGTCCCAAGTCCATCACATGTTGGACAAGCACCAAATGGGCTGTTGAACGAGAACATTCTTGGTTCTAGCTCGCCTACTGAAAAGCCGCAATATGGACAGGCGTAGTGTTCGCTAAATAAGAGTTCTTTATCACCGATAACATCCACGACGGCATATCCATCTGCCAGCCTTAATGCTGACTCAATCGAATCGAAAAGACGGGAAGTAACACCTTCTTTTACAACGATGCGGTCGATGACGATATCGATAGAATGCTTTTTATTTTTTTCAAGTTCGATTTCGTCGCCGATATCATACATTTCACCGTCAATACGAACGCGGACATAGCCTTCTTTTTTTATACCTTCTAGTGTCTTTTTATGAGCACCTTTTTTGCCTGAGATGATTGGCGCTAAGATTTGAATGCGTGTCTTGTCTGGTAATTCCAACACGCGATCCACCATCTGTTCAATCGTCTGTGAGGTAATCTCAATGCCATGATTCGGACAGATTGGATGGCCTACACGTGCGTACATTAAGCGTAAGTAATCATGGATTTCGGTGACAGTACCAACCGTAGAACGCGGATTTCGACTCGTTGTTTTTTGGTCAATCGAAATCGCTGGGGATAAACCTTCTATTAAGTCAACATCTGGCTTATCCATCTGACCTAAAAATTGGCGCGCATAGGAAGATAAGGATTCCACATAACGACGCTGACCTTCGGCGTATATCGTATCAAAAGCAAGCGAGGATTTTCCCGAACCAGATAAACCAGTCATAACAACCAGTTTATCACGCGGTATTTCGACATTAATATTTTTTAAATTGTTAGCTCTAGCGCCTTGTATCACAATTTTATCTTTTTCCAACTACAATCATCCTTCCGCTTTTAACTCGAGTAATGTATCGCGAAGTTGTGCCGCACGTTCAAAATCGAGTGCTTTTGCTGCATCTTTCATCTCGTGTTCCAACTCTTCAATGAAGGCAAGCCGTTCTTTCTTATTCATCTTGCTAAGATCTTTCAGATGCTCGGCTTCTCTTTCCTCAGCAGCCGTAGTCGCAGCAATGACGCCACGCACGTCTTTTATAATTGTTTGCGGTGTAATGCCATGTTCGATATTATATGCCTCTTGAATTTCCCGGCGACGCGACGTTTCACTGATTGCGAATTTCATAGAGTCGGTCATTTTATCAGCGTACATAATGACTCTACCATTTTGGTTACGCGCAGCTCGGCCAATTGTCTGTACCAAGGAACGTTCCGAACGTAGGAATCCTTCTTTATCAGCATCCAAAATGGCCACAAGTGAAACTTCTGGAATATCGATTCCTTCACGCAACAAGTTGATCCCTACAAGGACATCGTATACACCTAGGCGCAAATCGCGAATAATCTCAATTCGCTCTAATGTTTTTATTTCGGAATGTAAATACTGGACTTTAATTCCGGTCTCTTTCAGATAATCCGTTAAGTCCTCCGACATTTTCTTCGTCAGTGTCGTAATTAAAACGCGCTCATTCTTCTTAATGCGATCATTAATTTCATCGATTAAATCATCAATTTGGCCTTCAATTGGACGAATATCAATAATTGGATCCAGTAGCCCCGTGGGACGAATGATCTGTTGGATAACATCTGGATTACGCTCTAATTCATATGGTCCTGGCGTAGCTGAAATGTACATAATCTGGTTCACATGTTTCTCGAATTCTTCCAATCGTAACGGACGATTATCTAGTGCGGATGGCAAACGGAAACCATGATCTACCAGCATTTGTTTACGCGCTTGGTCTCCGTTGTACATTCCACGAATTTGCGGCATCGTTACATGTGACTCATCGATGACAATTTGGAAATCATCTGGGAAAAAGTCCAGCAACGTATATGGTGTAGAGCCTGCTTCTCGCAAAGATAAATGGCGTGAATAATTCTCTACTCCAGAGCAGTAACCCATCTCTTCCATCATCTCAATATCATAATTCGTACGTTGTTCAAGACGTTGTGCTTCTAGTAATTTATTATCAGCACGCAACACTTTCAAGCGAGCTTCCAATTCTGCCTTGATATTCACAATCGCCTTCTGCATAATATCTGGTCGCGTCACAAAGTGGGAAGCTGGGAAAATGGAAACATGGTCGCGTTCCCCAATGATTTCACCTGTTAACGCGTCTACTTCCCGGATCCGTTCAATCTCATCTCCGAAAAATTCAACTCGCATACAGTGCTCATCACGAGATGCCGGAAAAATTTCAACAACGTCCCCGCGAACCCGAAAACGACCGCGTTGAAAATCAATATCGTTGCGATCATACTGTATTTCTACTAAATCACGCAATAATTGATCGCGACTAATCTCCATTCCTGGTCGTAGTGAAACCAGCATTGCACCGTATTCCTCTGGCGAACCCAAGCCATAAATACAAGACACACTGGCAATAATAATCACATCACGGCGTTCAAATAAAGATGCCGTTGCCGAATGTCGTAATTTATCAATTTCATCGTTGACACTGGAATCCTTCTCAATAAATGTATCTGTCTGTGGTACGTAGGCTTCCGGTTGATAGTAATCATAGTAACTCACAAAATATTCCACTGCATTATCTGGAAAAAATTCTTTAAACTCACTATATAATTGCCCTGCTAACGTCTTATTATGTGCAATGACAAGCGTAGGCTTATTCACTTCTTGAATCACATTAGAAACCGTAAAAGTCTTCCCTGTTCCCGTTGCACCAAGCAAGGTTTGATGCTTAATACCACTATTTAAACCAGCCACTAATTTCTCAATGGCTTTGGGCTGATCGCCTTGTGGTGTGTACTTCGAAACTAGTTGAAATGTATCCTTCACCTTTTCCCCTCCTTTAGCAAAACGAAAGCGAGCCTAGGCAAATCCCAGACTCATTACTTACACTTATTCTACCATAATTGTTCGAAAACCACCAGTAAAAAGCGAAAATACGTTCGTATTTATATCACGAATATATCTTCGCTTTCTTTACTACCATTCCTTGTCTGCTTGACGCAATCTAGCAAGCATATGTGTCGCTAAAAAGAACCCAATTGTCATCGAAATGGCGTCAATGAATATAAGCCACCATGTGTTTGTAAAGCCTAAGCGAGCAGAGACGGCGATTAAGATGACGGTCAGTCCTAACCCAACAAAGCGGTGGTATGTTATTCGAGACAAAATAATGACCAACAACCCAGGAAAAATAAACGCCGAAATTAGCTGATCCCACATAGGCTTCGCACTCCCTTTTAATTATCTTCTTTTAGAACGCGTGCTTTGATTTCAGTTGTTAATGCTGGTAAGTCAGTTTTTTCAATCCCTTTTTCAGCGAGAAGATCTGGTAGGATTTCGCGGAGGAAATACTGAACGCAATTCATTTCACGGAATTGGTAGATCGTTTCTAAAGCCTCACTATATATTTTAGTGAACGTTGGCTCTGGATTGCCTTTTTGAATTTCGCCGAATGATTCGTACAGCAAATCAACTTTATCTGCTACAGCGAGAATGCGACCTTCTAACGTGTCATCTTTCCCCTCTTTCAGCAGGACATGATAAATTGCTTGGAATTCCGTTGGGATTTCGTTATCAATAAAATTTCGTGTCATCGTTTCTTCGACCTCGGATAACATTTCGCGAAGCTCGGATGTCGCATATTTAACCGGCGTTTTGATATCCCCGATGAACAGTTCTGGGTAATCATGATTCAGTGCTTTTTCGTATAGAGCACGCCAATTAACCGCTTGTCCCGCCTGTTCTTCTACATTGCCTAAGAACTGTGCTACTTGTGTCACTTTGAAGGAATGTTCGGCGACGGAGTGCTCTTGGTATTTGAACTTTCCTGGACAGCGATAAATATTCTCTAAATCTGATAAACTGCGAAAATATTGATGAATTCCCATTTTATTTCACTCCTCATTGTTCTTCTTGTTTTTTGTTATCCGGATGCGTATTTTCTACTTCTCTCATGATCAACGCGGAGCTAAAGCCAAGCAATGCAATAATAGCCGCGGAATATTGTCTGAAATTGTCTGCTGCAAAAATATAAATAAGCCCCATAAAAATAAGTGTTGTCAAAATACCCCAGGTAAATAGTTTATGTCCACGTGCCGCGCCTACTTTCATCACTGAGTAAATGCCGACATAACAAACGGCTTGGATCAGGATAAACTGGACAATGGAGATAATAATGACGGAAGTTAAATCATCGTTGAACATGATAGCCATGACAGAGACGGCGAGTAGGGCGATAATACCCAAAATAACGATTACTTTTTTGCTACTTGATAATTGTTTCATGTTCTTCCCCCAAATGGCGTTCTTTTTTAACTAGTATAACGAGGATGGCGATTGATAGCAACCTAAAACACTTGATAAGCCTTGATGGAATGCGCTTTATCCTCACACAATAAAAACAAGAAGCGCGACCGGCTTCTTGTTTTTATCGGGCTATTTTATCGCTTTTTCTTCTTTACTTCGGAACAAAATGGAAAGTCCGAGGATCGTGACAATAATGGTAGCTCCCATATCCGCCATGATAGCCATCCAGAGAGTTAGGTAGCCCATTACTGCTAGCAATAACGCTATAATTTTGAGGCCTAATGCGAAAGCGATGTTAAATCCAACGACAGTTCGAACTCTTTTGGCAATTTTCACCGTAATTGGTAATTTGCCAAGATGATCTTGCATCAAGACAATATCCGCTACCTCAATAGCGCTGTCTGTTCCTTTTCCCATCGCGATGCCAAGATCTGCTGTTGCGAGAGCCGGGGAATCGTTTATACCATCGCCAACCATTGCGATACTCCCATTTTGATCGTGCAGTTGTTGAATTTTAGTAAGTTTATCTTCGGGCAGTAGACCAGCATAGTAACTATCGATTCCGATTTCTTTCGCTACTTTCTCGGCTGTTTTTTCATGATCTCCGGTCAGCATGATAATGTTTGTCATACCTTCTTCATGCAACTGGCTTACAAGTTGTTTACTTTCTTTGCGCAAGGCGTCTCGAATTCCAAAAATCCCTAAAACCGCTGTTTCAGAGGCTGTAACGACAACCGTGTAGCCTTCATTTTTCAACTTGTCCACGTCTTGCTTCGATTGCGCTGTCCAGCTTGCGTCCGGAATTTGTTGTTCATTTCCTAAGAAATACTGCTTCCCTTCAAAAGTTCCACGCAACCCTTTTCCGCCGATTGTAGTTAAATCCATCATTTCAGGGAATGTAGTTTGGTGCTTCGTCACATAAACCATTATAGCGGCTGCAATTGGATGTCCAGAGCTTTGTTCCATCATTCCTGAAATTTGGAAGAAGTTTGCATCATCATAGACAACTTCTCTTGCTACGACTGGTTTCCCCTCAGTCAAAGTTCCTGTTTTGTCAAAAGCGATCTGTTTTGTTTTTGCCAATTGTTCTAGGAAAACGCCACCTTTAATCAAGACACCGTTCTTAGCACTACGCGTAATTCCAGATACGATAGCGACCGGCGAAGAAAGAATAAGCGCGCATGGACAACCGATAATCAATACGGCCAGTCCTTCGTATACCCAATAGCTCCACACACCATTGAAGAAAAGCGGCGGTACAACCGTTACAAGTACGGCGAATAGCATAATGATGGGCGTATAGTATTTCGCAAATTTATCAATGAAAAGTTCCGTTGGCGTTTTCGTTTCTTGCGCTTCTTCTACAAGATGCAAAATTTTCGCTAAAGACGAATCTGCATAAATCGCTGTAATTTGCGCTTTTAATGTTCCTTCGTTATTGACTGATCCGCCGAATAAGGCATCACCGATCTGCTTTTCTACCGGCATTGATTCACCCGTAATTGCCGCTTCGTTCACCGAACTTTTCCCTTCGACAATCATTGCGTCAGATGGCACTTTATCACCCGCTTTAATGAGGACGATATCGCCAATTTGTAATTCATTAATTGGCACTTCGACAGCAACGCCATCTTTTAAAATGTTCGCGGTTTTTGGCACGACTTTCAATAGCGCAGCCATCGATTTGCGTGCTTGGCGCATCCCGAATCCTTCTAAATACTCATTTATACCGAAGAGAATTGCGACAACCGTTCCTTCGCGCCAGTCTCCGATAGTGAATGCTCCAACGAGTGCGACGGTCATCAATGTATCAATATTAAATTTCAAACGGAATAAATTTTTCAAACCTTTGAAGAAAGTTTGGTATCCACTAAGTGCTGCGGCTACAAAATAAATACTGAATGCGCCCCAAACCGGAATATTTTTTTCCGTCAAAAAAGCAACAAAGAACAGAATTGTCGAAATTGCGATTTGAATAATCAGCTTCCTATCGCCGTGGTCATGATTATGATCGTGATCGTGATCGTGCTCTCCATCTGGTTTCACGACAGACACACCCTCTTGTTGTAGGATTTTCTCCACGTCTGCCATTACCATCTTATCAGAAATCACCATTTTCCCAGAGTTGTAAAGTACCTTGGCATCTTTTCCGTGTTTTAACTTCTGCATTTCCGATTCCATTTCTTGGGCACAGTGCGCGCATGAGAGCCCGCTTAGTTTGAATTCAGCCATTGTTCGTTCCTTCCTTCTGCATTTAATGATGTTCCACGTGCCTGATTGTTTGAGATAACAACTCTAAAACGTGATTATCATCTTGCGTGTAATAGATCGTCGTACCTTCGCGTCTTGATTTGACGAGTCTTAAATTTTTTAAAAAGCGTAACTGATGGGAGACTGTCGTCTGATTGAAGCCCAGCGTCCGTGCAATGTCATTCACCGAATACTCCTGGTCCTGCACCAAATTCAATATCTGAACCCGCGTCGGATCTGCCAATGCTTTAAAAATTTGTGTTACACCAAAAAGCGTTTCTTCGCCTAATAATTGTTTGCTTTGTTCCATCACCTATCACTCCAATTCTAGTATATGCCCACATATACATATAATAATCCAAACAAGGAACTTAGCAAGGTTTAACTAGGATGATTTTCAATATATGTTTATATACACATATATTAATACATGTTGGTCAAAATTGCAAGCATTTCCTACTTTTTCAGCTATTATGTACAAAATAAGCTTATTTATGTAAAAAAAGAGCTCAATTGGCAAAATCATGATATAATTTACACAAAGGAGTGATAGCATGCCAGATTTAAGCGGACGATTGACAGTTTTAAGGGAGAAACAAGGCTGGTCGAAAGCCGAAACAGCAAGACGGCTCGGACTAAAGGCCCCTTCTACATATGGTAATTGGGAGTACGGTATCAGGGAGCCAGATTTGGATACGGTTCGCCATATTGCAACATTATTCGATGTTTCTGTAGATTATTTAATTGGCCAAAATAGCGAACCTTCGTATAAACCAGTCACCACAAAAGAGAAGAACGATATTGCCAAACGGATCGAAAAGATAATCGAGGACTTACGCTACGAAGAACATCAACATTTAAACGGGGAATATCTGCAAGAAGAAACAAGCGAGTTTTTGATGGATTCGCTCGAATTCACATTAAAACAAGCTCGGAAATTAAATAGTTAACGGATAAAGGACTCTATCACAATATGCGGTAGAGTCCTTTTAACTAGGTATCAATGATTCAATTCTTCAATTTCGCCACTCTTCAAGTACACAATCCATTCACAAACGTTAGTCACATAGTCACCAATTCGCTCTAGGTATTGGGCAACAAGGAGCAGATACGAAATTTCCTCTAGATGATCGGGATCCTCTTGCATAAAATGAATACATTTCGTATAAATGACACGTTGGAGTTTATCAACCTCATTGTCACGTGTCGCAATTTCACGGGCAGCTTCTTCATCTTCCGCCAAATATGCTTTTAACACATCATGCACCATGATTTTAACGATGTCTCCCATCTCTTGGATCTCCGGAATCGGCTTCACAACTTTGCTACGGCCAACTAAAATCGTTGTTTTCGCAATACTTACTGCATGATCCCCAATCCGCTCCAAATCTGAGCTCGCTTTTAGAACTGTTACAATTTTGCGAAGGTCTATGCCTACTGGTTGCTGCAGCGCAATTAATTCGAAAGAGCGCTGTTCTAATGCCAACTCCATGTTATTGATGGAACGATCGCTCACGATGACATTCTCCGCTAGCTCCTGATCCCGATTCACAAGTGACTTCACCGCTTTATAAATCGCTTCATTGACTAACATTCCCATCTCAAGTAAATGTTGATGTAGCTCGTTTAGCTGCTCATTAAAAATTTTTCTAACTGGCATATGCTTCGCTCCTTATCCGAATCTTCCTGAAATATAGTCTTGCGTTTTTTGTTCCGCTGGATTGGTAAAAATAGTTGTTGTGTCGGTGAATTCAATAATTTCGCCATTGAGGAAAAATGCTGTCTCATCGGAAATCCGTGATGCTTGTTGCATATTATGCGTGACGATAACGATCGTGTAATCTTTCTTCAGCTCCAAAATGAGATTCTCCATCTTGGCTGTAGAAATTGGGTCAAGCGCGGAAGTCGGCTCATCCATGAGGATAACTTCTGGTTGGACCGCCAAAACGCGAGCGATACAGAGGCGTTGCTGTTGCCCACCAGACATGCCGAGTGCGGACTTGTGTAAACGATCATGCACTTCATCCCAAAGTGCCGCTTGTCTTAAGCTACGTTCAACGATTTCATCTAGTTTTTTCTTATTTTTGACGCCATGTGTTCTTGGTCCATAAGCCACATTGTCATAGATCGAAAATGGAAACGGGTTCGGTTGTTGGAAAACCATCCCGACTTTTTTGCGCAAATTGACTGTGTCGATTTTGGAGCTTTGAATGTTTTCGTTGGCAACTTTGATCTCGCCTTTGATTGTGACGTTTGGAATCAAGTCGTTCATTCGATTCAATGTACGGAGAAAAGTTGATTTCCCACATCCAGATGGTCCTATAAGCGCCGTCACACGATTTTTTTTGAAGTTTAGGTTTATCTTATTCAGCGCTTGTTTTTGACCGTAGAACAGGTCTACGTCTCTCGTTTCGATGACGAATTCCGTGTCAGTTATTGTTGACATTGGGGTGGCTCCTTTCCTTGAAGAAAAATATTTTGAAGAAGGTGAGCGGGCTGTTTACGCTTTTCATGTGATCCAGCTTCAACAGCCAGCCTCTCGGAATTTTCGTGGCCTCCGCAAAAACCAAGAACGGGTTTTCACTGCGCCCTCTAACAAATTCTGTCGAGACTAAGCGGGCTGTTTACGCTTTTCATTATCCAAAATTGCCCGAAATATAATCCTGCGTCTGCTTGTTCGATGGATTCGTAAATAGCGTCGTTGTATCGGTCACTTCGACTACTTTTCCAAGATAGAAAAATGCTGTGTGATCAGATACCCGCGCGGCTTGTTGCATATTGTGCGTCACGATAATAATCGTGTATTTTTTCTTTAGCTCGTGTATCAAATCCTCGATCTTACTCGTTGAAATCGGATCAAGCGCGGAAGCTGGTTCGTCCAACAACAAAACTTCTGGTTGCATCGCAATTGCCCTAGCGATACAGAGGCGCTGTTGCTGCCCACCAGATAAGGATAGGGCGCTTTTGCCTAAATCATCTTTGACTTCATCCCAAAGCGCGGCGCTACGCAGACTTTTTTCCACGCGTTCCGCAAGCTCGGTTTTATTTTTCATACCATGGCGTTTTAAGCTGAAAGCAATGTTTTCAAAAATCGATTTGGTGAACGGATTCGGTTTTTGGAAGACCATCCCGATTTCTTTTCGAACATTATACAGGTCGACTTCTTTGCGGTTAATATTGATACCGTTATACAAGATTTCGCCTTCCATCCGGCAGCCATCGATTTCATCATTCATTCGGTTGAGCGCGCGGAGATAGGTCGATTTCCCACATCCAGATGGACCGATTAAAGCCGTCACTTGGTTTTCATGAAATTCTAAATCGACGCCTTGAATCGCGTGATTGTCGCCATAATAGACGTGCAAATCATTCGTTGCCATTGCGGGCGCGCCTGCTGTTACGATTTCTTTATCTTGATTTATCGCGAAAGACATATTTGTCGTTGCCATCATTTAAAAAACTCCTTTTGTCCGCCAAATCAGGAAGACGTCATCTTTTTGAATACGTATTTTCCTAAAATGCGGGCTAAAATATTGAAAAGTAGTACGGAAAGAATGAGTACGGCGGACGCTCCCGCGGATACAGCTGCGGCATCAGGCATAATTCCTTCCCCATTAATTTTCCAAATGTGTACGGCAAGTGTTTCTGCTGGGCGGAAGATGTTGAGCGGCGACGTCGGGTTCATTGGATTCCAGTCCCCGAAGTTCAATGTCGGTGTACTTTGTCCAGCAGTGTAGATTAAGGCGGCTGCTTCACCAAATACGCGTCCTGCGGCTAAAATAACGCCGGTCACGATTGCTGGTAGCGCGGCTGGGACTAGTACCCGTGTTATGGTCTCCCAGCGCGACAAGCCTAGTGCAAGTCCTGCTTCTCGCTGCGTATTTGGAATAGCATTAAGTGCTTCCTCAATAACGCGAATAAGTAGCGGTAGATTAAAGATGGTCAGTGTCAGCGCCCCGGAAATAACCGAGAAGCTCCACCCCATCTGTAACACGAAAATTAAGAAGCCGAACAAACCAACCACGATGGATGGTAAAGAAGATAGGACTTCAATCGTTGTTCGGATAAAGTCTGTAATCCAATTTTTGCGGGCGTATTCTGCCATATAGATACCGGCTCCGAGTGCGATTGGAACAGATAATATCATCGTGATTAGCAGCATGTAGAAGGAGTTCCAGATTTCTGGACCGATCCCGCCGCCTGCTTTGAACGATTCTGGCGGTGAGGTTAGGAAATGCCAGCTCAGATGAGGCACGCCTCGAACTAAGATATAGCCGAGTAATCCAGCCAAAATAACGACAATGAGTAGTGCAATCAAATAGAAAACGGAGGTCGCGATTTTATCTTTTGTTTTTACATTCATTTGACTTTCCTCCTACGACCGATGAAGCGGATCATAATGATAAAGAATAGTGACATGGCTAGTAGCACCATCGCTAGTGACCAAAGCACGTTATTATCAAGCGTCCCCATGACGGTATTTCCCATTCCCATTGTTAAAATACTTGTTAACGTGGATGCCGGTTCGAATAACGAAGTCGGGATAACCACGGAGTTTCCAATAACCATTTGTACAGCAAGTGCTTCACCAAATGCGCGAGCCATACCGAATACAACGGCTGTCAAAATGCCTGGTCGTGCACTGCGTAAAATTACTTTCCAAATCGTCTGCCACCGCGTTGCACCAAGCGCAAGCGAAGCCTCACGATAATGACGTGGTACCGAATGAATCGCATCCACTGTCAAGCTGGTCACAGTCGGCAAAATCATCACGGTCAAAACCGCGGTCGCCGCTGCAATCCCAAAACCACTTCCTGAAATGTGTTCCCGTATAAATGGAACGACAACACTAAGCCCGATAAATCCGTAAACAACAGACGGAATTCCAACAAGCAACTCCATCACGGGTTGCAACACTTTCTTACCAAATTTCGGCGATATTTCCACCATGAAAATAGCAGCGCCAATCGCAAGCGGTGCGGCGATACAAGCCGCGAGTAAAGTAACACCAAAAGAACCAAGAATCATCGGCAAGGCTCCAACGAGTGGATTTCCGGCCGCGTCTGTTTTCGAAGGATTCCAATCTGTTCCTGTAATAAAATCGACGAATGACACGTTATTGACAAAGAACGTCGCCAACCCTTTCGAGATAACAAAGAAAAGAATGGATGCTGCTGCAATCACCATGATGCTGATGCAGATAAAAGTAATGATTTTCCCTCTTTTTTCAAGACGGGCTTTTTTGGAAGTTTGCGTTAATGCTTTTTCTCTTGCTTCCACTGTCTGGACTCCTTTCCGAGTGCTGAGCACAATTTTTATACCCAACAAACGGGTTTGCGCCCACTTCTATAATTAGAAGTAGACGCCTTCCCCAATATATTTTTTATTTAACTTCTGTAATGTTTCCTTTAGCATCACGTTCCACTTTCATGGAGTGAATGGATTGGTAACCTAATTGTGGTACCAAGTCATTTTGAACATCTTTGCTTGTGATGTAAGCTAGGAATTTTTTCGTAAGTCCTGTTGCCTCACCTTTTGTATACATATGTTCGTAAGCCCAAATTTTCCAATCGTTGGTTGCTACGTTTTCTTCTTTCGGCTCTACGTTATCAATCGAAAGTCCTTGGATCGAATCGTCAATGTAAGAGAAAGCGAGGTAGCTAATTGCACCTGGTGTTTCGCTTACGATTTTACGAACGGTACCTGAGGAATCTTGTTCTTGTGCTTTCACTGGTGTCGCACCATCTAAGCCCCATTTTTCAAAAGTTGCGCGTGTTCCGCTTCCTTCTGCACGGTTGATGATCGTGATTTTCTCATTTTTACCGCCAACATCTTTCCAGTTTGTAATTTTTCCTGTGAAGATGTCGATTAATTGTTGTTTTGAAATATTTTTCACGCCAGCGTCTTTGTTAACAACTGGAGCCATGCCGACTACTGCGACTCTGTGGTCTACTAATTTTGAAGCGTCAACGCCGTCTTTTTCTTCAGCGAAAACATCCGAGTTGCCGATATCTACTGCGCCTTGTTGCACTTGCGTTAGGCCAGTTCCAGATCCGCCACCTTGCACGTTGATTTGTGCTTTAGGATTTTCAGCTGTAAATTGTTTCGAAGCAGCTTCAACAAGAGGTTGCAGTGCCGTCGAGCCCACCGCCGTAATCGAACCAGAAACTTCCTTGCTATCTGCATTTCCGTTTGCTTTATCTGATGATGAACCTGAATTTCCACATCCTGCTATAATCATTGTGAACGCTGCAATAACAGCTACTAGTCCTAAAAATCTCTTCTTCATGAATTGTAAACCACCTTTTTTATCGATTTAACTTACAAACCTACTATACCTCTTAAGAATTAAGGTGATGTGTAGCTAATGTTAAGAGAATGTAAAGATGATGATTCTGTAAATTTATTTAAAGAGAGATGACGAAAAGACCGCTAATTAGGCGATCTCCGGACTCTATTTATGTAAAGAAAAGCGCAAGCCGTTTAAAATCACGACTTGCGCTACTCCTTTATTTAGGAAGTGTCACTGTAAATGTTGTTCCAGAACCTTCCACGCTCTCCACTTGAATCTGCCCCCCGCAACTTTCAACGATATGCTTCACGATAGAAAGTCCGAGCCCAGTTCCACCTGAATGTCTGCTTCGCGCCCGGTCTACCCGATAAAAGCGTTCAAAAATGCGATCGATATCTTTGACGGGTATACCGATACCGTTATCTTTGACTGTGATTGCAATCGTTTCGTTCGCGATATTTTCCGTCACGCCTACCGTGACTTTTCCTTTTTGAGGCGTGTAAACAATCGCGTTTGAAATCAAATTGATCAAGATTTGTTGCAAACGATCGCGTTCCGCTTGCATAACAATCGGCGTTGCTAAATTCGGAGATATGAGTTGGATTTCTTTTGTAGATGCCATCGGACGAACGGTATCCATAGTTGCGACTACCACGTCCTCCACATCCACTTGTTCTAAGTTCATCGAAACGTGTTTCTGCTCAATTCGTGACAGCTCCAAAATATCCATAATTAGGCGATGGAGTCGGTCACTTTCCTCTTTTATGATCGTTAGGAATTTTTTGAGAAGTGCTTCATCATACATGGCGCCGTCTAGTAAAGTTTCCGCGAAGCCTTTAAGCGCAGTAACTGGTGTTTTTAGTTCATGCGACACATTCGCGACGAATTCAGAACGTACATTTTCGAGTCGCCTAATTTCAGTAATATCGTGAAGTAGCAATATAACACCAGTGATATTCCCTGTTTTAGAAAGAACCGGTGAGGCATTCGCATCCAAAATAAGTTCGCGCGGGAAATAAATCGTAATTTCCTCTTGCTGCGGTGTTTTCTGCTCTAAACAGCGATCTACAAGCTGCGTCAAGGCAAAACTTTTAAGGACTTCATAGTATGCTTTGCTTGTAAGTCCCTTCTCGCCAATGATTTGCTCCATCATCGGATTCGTCATCACAATGAGCTTGCGCTGATCGATCAGCATGACACCACTGACTAAATTTTGCACAATGCCGCTGAGCCGTTGTTGATTAAGTTCGATTTCCTGCATCTGCTTTTCCAAACTTTGCGCTAATTGGTTCACACTTACCGAAAGATCCTGCAATTCACCACTCGTTTGGCCTGTAATTCGACTATAATAACGATTGTTCGCCAAATCCATCGACACATCGATAATTTCATTGACCGGTCGCGTAATCCGGCGGGCAATCACCGCACTGATAAAACCGATAACTACGAGTGCCAAACCAAAGATCAAGGATAAGCTCAGCCATAACTGATGAACAGCTTTTTCGACGGACTCCAACGATATTGAAATTCGTAAGACACCGTCCATCGCACCGTTATGCACAATGGGAACCGCCACATATAACATGCTATAGCCAAGCGTAGAACTTTTTCGAGTCGCAATTCCAACCTCTTTTCCCTGACCTAAAACCTCTTGTACTTCTGGTCGATCCTTGTGACTGCCTAAACTATGTGGATCTTCCTTCGTATCCGCAACCACATGCCCATTCCTATCAACTATCGTAATCCGCGCATCAATCTTATCTTCTAAAGGTTTCAAAGTAGCTTGAATCTGATCTGCACTCTGATCCAAATCCACATTTTCTAAATTTGTCGTCGTCAATAGAATTTTCGCGTCATCCTGCAACTGATTTTCCTTCATATGCAAATAAACGCTCCTCATCAGATCCCCCGAAAAGAAGCCAACGACAACCATCACCACAAAAAATAGAATAAAAAAGGACAGTCCTATTTTCAGCCATAGTTTTTTCATGCCTTCATATTCTCCATCTTGTAGCCAAAACCACGAATTGTCTTAATATATTGTGGCTTCTTCGTATCGGTCTCAATTTTATCGCGCAAATGGCTTACATGCACATCTACAATCCGCGTTTCACCAATGTAATCATAATTCCAAACCGCATCCAGCAACTGATCTCGAGAGAAAACCTTGCCACGATGATTTGCCAAATATACCAACAACTCGAATTCCTTTGGCGTTAAATCCAGCAACTCGTCCTGTAAATAAACCTCATAGCTCTCCGTCAAAATCTTCAGATCGCCAACATGAAGCGCCTTCTCTTTCACAGGCTCTGGCGCATCCATTTCAGCAGCTGATTTCCCAGCACTCCGTCGCAAAATCGCCTTAATTCGCGCCACGACTTCACGCGGGCTAAACGGCTTCGTTAAATAATCATCCGCGCCGAGTTCCAGACCAATAATTTTATCCAATTCGTCATCCTTTGCCGTTAGCATCAAGATCGGTGTCTCCACCTTATCCTGGCGCAACTGTTTGCAGACCTCGATCCCATCCATTTCTGGTAGCATTAAATCAAGCACAATCAAATCTGGTTTTTCCGCTAAAGCGAGCTCGTATCCCGTTCGCCCATCCTCTGCTGTCACCACGTCAAAACCAGCCTTTTCAATGTTAAATTGCAGTAAAGTCACAATGGAAGACTCATCATCCACTACTAAAATCTTGGTCAATGCCATTTCCTCCCCATTCATAACGCGCAGCCTTTACAAACTCGCCACAACTTGTTATGTATTCTTCATCTAAAATATAGCACGAATTTACCTTTATCGGGTAGAAAACCTATCAGATTAACACAATCTTAAAAAAACAGGCCCTGAAAAGAAGAGCCCGTTTTCATCATTAAGAGCTCCATTCCGATACTCGTGTATAGGTTCATGCGCGTCTTATTTTCCCTCTACCATAAATAACCCCAGCTCAAATGAATCTTCCTCATGGATCGCCGTTTGAACAATCCGCGGCTCTCCATTATTATCGCGTACCTTCAACTTACAATACGCCCGATTCTCATTCAACGCATCATATAACTCCGCACGATTTGTCACCTTTTTCCCATTCGCCTCCAAAATAACTTCCCCAGCCAAAATTTCCATCCGACTAGCCGGCGTATTCTCACGAGCGCCCAAAATCATGATTCCATCAGATTGCGGCGTATACTTAAAGGCAGCATTCTGTTCCTCACTGCGGTGACGATAAGATATCCAAAACCGTCCAATGATAGCAACGACAAAAGCGGCTAAGCATAAGATGGGCATCACAATGCTTCCAACACCGAAGAGCGCAATTACAATCGCCAAACTCGTCACGCGAAGCGCGATTTTATGCGTCGCCTGCTTCGGTAATTGTGATTGTACCTGTTGCTGAAAACCGATAACGACCGGCAAAATCAGCAGTGAAAATGTCTGATTCCCAATTTGGAAAATCGGCCACCAATCAAAAAATGCTGCAAAACCATGACCAGGAATAAAGCAAACGATTGGCAATAACCATAAACGGCGTAGTTGAAAAGCCCCGATCCATTTTCCGCGTCCGCTTTTTCGTAGCATTGGTGATGCCTGATTAGCACCCGAATACTGGATCAAAAACGCCTCAACAGCGATCAATAGTGCTAAAATAAATACGATAGCAATCATGAAATTATCAATATACAAATCCTTGATCGGCAACATCGTATCTTCAAACGGTGCCAACTGCCAATCAAAATAGTACGCTGCGTAGTAAACCAAACTCGCAATTCCAATTGTATACGCTGTGGAAGTCATTCGAAAAAGGCCTACGAGTAACAATACAATCAGCACCACATTAAAGATCGCAATCCAGCCAATCGTCAACGTAAACCCGGTGAAAATCAGCACGATCGATACTAGCGCGCCAAACATAATCCCCAATCCAAAGAAGCCTTTCAACTCCTGCCACGGGGAATGCACGCGTGTATGAAAAGATTTACGCTCCCATTTTATCCGGTTAAACCCAGCAATAATAACAATCAATACCGAGACGTAAAAAGCTGGCTGTAGCAGCAAACTCCCGATTCCCTTTAATATTTCTAGCACTATGTCCACTTCATTCACCTCTTATAGTATCGGTGACAGCAACCTTGACACCGCTTCTTTCACTTTAATCCAAAAAGATCGCTCGGCGTACAATTCTGCTGTTAGCTGATACGATTTCAAAATATCTTGCAAAAATAGATCTTCCAATTTCTGCGCGATTTTCTTCTCATACATAAACGCATTCACTTCAAAATTCAATCTAAAACTACGGAAATCCATATTTGCCGTCCCAACCGATGCAATTTCACCGTC
The DNA here is from genome assembly GCF_014322885.1 of Listeria grandensis. Classification (NCBI taxonomy): domain Bacteria; kingdom Bacillati; phylum Bacillota; class Bacilli; order Caryophanales; family Listeriaceae; genus Listeria; species Listeria grandensis. The sequence goes on from NZ_JAASUG010000006.1 coordinate 19,715, forward strand.
GACAACCATCGTCTTCGCATGAATAAAACCATTATCGTAGATATAAACTTTGACTCCACTCTCTATCAATTCCCCACAATAACTCGTCGTTGCACGATAAACAAAAGCGTGATCCGGTTTATTTGGAATCATCAAACGAACATCGACACCCGACAGCGAAGCAATTTTTAATGCCTCAAGCAAACTCGCATCCGGAATAATGTATGGCGACTGTAAATAAATAGATTTCTTAGCCGAATTAATCATCTTAACGTAACCATTTTTAATCTGCTGCCATTCCGAATCTGGCCCACTCGCAACAATCTGCATACTAGAGTATCCCTTCCCATGAAAACTCGGAAAATAACGCGTTTGATAATCTAGTTTCTGACTTGCCGACGACGCTGAATTCCAGTCCATAATATAGCGCGTCTGCATCGCAAAAACCGCCTTCCCCCTCACTCGAAGATGCGTATCTCGCCAGTATCCAAAGCTTTTATCGAGCCCCAAATACTCATCTCCCACATTAAAGCCACCAATGTAACCAACCTCACCATCAATAATTGCCAACTTGCGATGATTTCGGTAGTTCAGCCGAAAGTTAATCAACGGTAATTTCGATGGGAAGAACGGCCAAACTTTCACGCCATTATGCTTCAAATCGTTCCAAAAAGCTTTTTTTGTTGTTCGGCAACCCATTGCATCATAAATTACACGGACATCCAATCCCTCTTTCGCCTTCTTAATAAGCGCCGCTTTCAGACGCTTCCCAAGCATATCAGAATGAATAATATAATAAATCAGATGAATATGATCCTTCGCGTCCTCTATATCACGCATCAACGCATCAAATTTTTCATGCCCGTCTGTAAAAATAGTAACTTCATTATCCTGCGTTAAAATTGCGCCATCATTAACAAGTAATAAATAAATCAAATCCCGATGCTTCGCCACATTCCTATCACTAAACGGAAACTCCTGCTGCCTAATCATGCTAATTTGATTGTCCGTCGACTCACGCAACCCAATTCTCTCCTGTCCCCTCCAGTCAAAAATTTTGCGGTGTGAAAGCTTTCGGCCAAATATTAAATATATAATAAAGCCAATAACAGGTATGAAAGTTAAAACAAGCAACCAAGCCCATGTCGCTGATGTGTCTCGCCGTTCCAAAAACACCATCACGGCGGCAAAGAATAGATTGATTAGTAATAAAACAATCAATAAACCCGCAATAATCCCCATATTGCTCCCCCCAATAATAATCCTACCCTTTTATCATATCATAGATTAGCAGTGAAGTATTGCCTTAGACAAGCAAAAACTCGACCAGCCCACCTATGAGCCAATCGAGATTCTAAATTAAATATAAGGTGATGGATCAACCGGAACCCCATTTTTATGAATCTCAAAATGAAGATGCTGACCTGTAGACTGCCCTGTTGAGCCCATCATGCCGATGCCTTGTCCTTGAGAAACGCTTTGTCCTGCAACGACTTGCAAGCTTCCCGCTCTCATATGTCCATACAAGGTTTGATAACCATTCCCATGATCGATTTCAACCACATAACCATAGCCACCATAGCCACTACCTGGAGCACCAAAACCAGAGAAAACAACAGTTCCTCCTGCCGCGGCATAGATTGGCACACTACCACCAGCTGCAATATCCTGTCCCTTATGTGATTCATGTTCTCCAGTCACTGGATTGGTACGATCGCTAAAGCCAGAAGTTAAGATTCCCGCTGCTGGTTTAATAAACATACCCGTAGAAGATCCTGCACTAATCGATGGAATAGAGACAGCTGGTGATTCCTGTTGCGATTCCGTCCTCGTCACTGTTTTTGATCTTGCTTGTGCTGTTGCAGCCTTTGCAGCTTCTTCTTTAGCTGCACGTTCTGCGCTTGCTTTGCGGGCCGCTGCCAATTGTAGTTCAGCTTGGCGACTTTGCTCCGCTTGAATGTTACCCGCAATTGCTTTCTCACTTGCCGAAAGCGTATCTTGCTTTGCTAACAACTCATTTTTTTGTTGTTGCGTTAAATCTTTTTCTGCCGCAATTGCTAAAATAAGCTCATCTTTTTGGCTCTTTTGGCTCTCTAAGTTATTTTTGGAAAGCGCAATTTCGGTAGAAAGTTTTTTCAAGCTCGCTAATTTTGTTTCTGTCTGATTTTGTTTCGAGCTGAGTGCATCTTCGTCTTTTTTCTGATCCGTCATAATGTCTTTATCTGCATTCACGAGTGTCGATACCATTGTCGCCCGATCAATAAAATCACTGAAATTATCCGACGCTAAAATAACGTTCATATACGCTTGACCGTTTCCATTAACTTGTATCGCACGTGCGCGATCTTTCAATAAGTCAAGGCGTTCCTGAATACTTTTTTGCAATACGCTGATTTCATCCTTTAGTTTACCTACCTCAGCATTCGTTGTAGCTACTTCCTGTTGTTGCTTTTGAAGCTTTTTATTTGTTTCCGTGATACTTTTTACTAGGCTTTCTAATTCCGCAGCCGTTGTTTGTTGTTTTCTTTCAAGAACCGAAACTTCGTGGTCCTTTTCATCGATGTGGCTATCTATAGCAGAGCGCTGGTTCTGAATGTCTTGTTGCTGCTTCTGTAATTCATTTAAATCGGCGGCCATCGCATTAATCGGTACTCCACTAAAAAGTCCAACTGCTACAGTCATTGCAATGCCATTTCTGAGTATTTTCTTATATGTCATTCACAGTTTCCTCCTAATTCGAATTCATATATAACTATTTTTTCCAACACCTAGTTAGAAAAAAAGTACCCTTGCAAAACTCGCACAAAGGTACTTTTCTATTTTCAAAAAATCTTTTTATTGTTTGGGATTAAAAATTAGCTACGCGACCAAAACCTACAAGAGATTGTGCCCAGAAGCTACTTGAAAGGCTGTCAATGCTAACGCCATTATTTTGCGCGTTAATCATTTTACCGCCACCGATGTAAATACCAACGTGAGCGATTCCGCTACCATAGCTGAAGAATACTAGGTCACCTGGTTTTGCTTGGCTTGAGCTGATTTTAGTAGATGCTGCATATTGAGCGCCTGAAGTTCTTGGAAGAGAAATTCCTGCTGCACGGAATGCGTAAGAAGTGAATCCAGAACAGTCAAACGAACCTGGTCCAGTAGCTCCTAGAGAATAAGGTTTACCTAGTTGTGCATAAGCTGCTGAAATCATTGCATCATATCCAGAACCGGTTGGTGTTGCAATATTGTTGTTTGAAGAACTGGAAGTATTTTCATTACTTTCAGATTTACTGCTGCTTGAAGATGATGCAGAACTAGAGTCTGAGCTTGTTGAAGCACTTGAGCTAGAGCTTGATGAAGATGCAGTTTCAGTAGCTGCTACTGGTTGAACAGTTGTAGCTTCTTTCGCTGCTGCTGCACGAGCCGCCGCTGCTGCTGCTTCTCTATCACGTTGCGCAATTAAAGTAGATTTCTCTTGTTCTGTTGTTGCTTGTTGTGCTGCTAACTGTGCTACAACAGCTTCTTTCTCAGCTTTTTGAGCTTCGATTTTATTTTGTTGTTCTTCATAGCTTGCGATTGCTTTTTGTTGTTTGGCTTGTTCTTTCTTAACAGAAGCAGATTTTGATTTCAAAGCATCCTCGTCTTTTTGTTGCTCATCAAGGATTGCTTTGTCAGAATCAACAATGGTATTAACCGCAGAAACACGGTCTACTAAATCACCAAAGTTATCTGCACTTAGAACTACGTCAAGATAAACATTCGAGTTTGAATTCACTTGCATAGAACGAGCGCGCTCTTTAAGAACTGCTTCACGTTCCTTAATGCGTGTATTAATTGCCGCGATATCAGCATTTAATTTCTTTAATTGTTCTGCTGATTTGTTAAAACTTGCTTGTAGTTCTTTCGATTTCGCTTGCGCTGAATCTAGCTTAGACACTAAAGATGATAGATCAGCTTGTAAATCAGCTTTCTTAGATTTAAGATCGTTTAGCTTTGCGTCTTTCTGTTGGATATCTGTGTTAACGTCCGCAAATGCATTTGTTGTAAAAACCGGTGATAAACTGATTACAGCTGCCATTGACGCAGCAATTAAAGTATTTTTTTTCAAAAGATTTTACCTCCTAAAAAGCTCCCTAGGCTTTTCTTTCATTAAATTTTTTTAATCATTATTTTTGAAAATGCGTTCTTTATCTGATACGCACTTAATTGTTAAACTTTCAAGAATCTACGGATGGATATTGCACTCCCCCATATACCGATCAAAACTCCGATAGCGATGATCAACCCAGCAATTTCATACATGAATGGGGTTGGTGTCAATAAGGAAAGATTGGTGCCTTCTCCAAGTCTTGGATTGATAAGCTTGTAGGTGTTAATATAACCTACAAATGTTAGTATCACTGGTACGACGGATCCTAAAAGACCCAGCCAAGCACCTTCTAACACGAACGGCCACCGGATAAACCAGTTTGTCGCCCCTACCAGTTTCATAATCTCAATCTCGGTTCGACGCGAGTAAATCGCAATCTTGATCGTGTTCGAGATTAGGAACATAGCTGTTAGTAAAAGACCAGCACTTAATATGATACCAGCATATCGTCCCCATTTCAAGACATTAAACAATTTATCTACTGTTTTTTCACCATAGTTCACTTTTGCGACATATTTCATTTTCTGAATCTCGGTTGCAACTTTTGAAGTCTCGCTCGGCTCCTTAGCCTGAACTATGAACACATCGTAAAGTGGATTATCTTGTTCGAATAACTCGAAATCCTTACCATATGTAGAGACTAATTTCTCCATTTGTTCATCTTTAGAAGAAAATGTTACACTATCGACGCCATTTAACTGCTCGATATTACCTTTTAATTCGTCCTGTTGATCTTTTGTCGCGGTTAATTGGATATGAACGTTAATCTCCACGTCATTCTCCACATCGTCTGCTAGTTTGTTCATGTTCATCATAATTGCGAAGAACACACTGACCAAAATCAAAGTAACTGTTACCGCACTAGCTGCAGCAAATGTCATCCAACCGTTACGATAGAGACTCTTAAAGCTTTCTCTAAAATGTCTACCCACTGTTCTAAATTTCATAGCCATAATCTCCTTGCTGTTCATCACGAACGATTCTGCCGTTTTCAATAGCGATAACACGATGTTTAAGAGTATTAACAATCTCTTTATTATGCGTCGCCATTACGATTGTCGTTCCGCGATTACTTATTTCTTCAAGGATATTCATGATTTCCCATGAAGTATCAGGGTCGAGGTTTCCAGTTGGTTCATCTGCAATTAACACCTTAGGCATATTAGCTATCGAACGAGCAATCGAAATCCGCTGTTGCTCTCCGCCAGACAACTCATCTGGTAGCATTCTGACTTTATGTTTCAAGTTTACTAAGTCTAGCACTTCCATGACACGATCTTTGATGACTTTCGGATCTTCTTCTACTACTTCCATTGCATACGCAATATTTTCATACACGGTTTTACTCGGTAGCAGTTTAAAATCCTGAAAGACAACGCCGACATGCCTTCTCAGAAATGGTACTTCACGATTCTTCATGTGCAATAAATCAAATTTATCTACATTAATCGTTCCTTTTGTTGCACGTTCTTCACGATAGATCATCTTGATAAAGGTAGATTTACCTGCACCACTCGGACCTACGACATAAACGAATTCTCCCTGCTCGATCCGAATATTCAATCCGTTCGCAGCGGTAATGCCATTGGGATACTTCTTGTATACATCTTCCATAACAATCATTTTATCACCTAACTATGCCTTTCTTAAATCAAGTTTGAATGATATAACATGTAAGATATAACCGAACTATACAGTGAAGTTTCATGAAAGGTTCACCATTTCTTATTGAAATGCTTGAAGTCACAATACATAATTCAATTATAACACTTCAATCTTTCAGGTTCAGGTTAATTAGGTTACAGTTATATTTCAACCAATGACAAGTTTTATTTTATTTGCAACATCTTTATTTACATCCACATTTTAATTTCTAATTTTATAAAAAGCCCCACAAATTCTATTGACCGATAAAAAAGCCCATAAAAAAACGTGCCTTAAATGCCGCACTGTTTTTATTACTCTCTTATTGTACCGTGTTTTACGTAGAATTAACATTACAGGGATATTAAAAATAGTTACAGCGAAACCGCTTGGAATAGACCATTTCGAGACTAATAACATATAATACCTTACTGAGAATGAACTTCTTGTTACACAACTGTTATACAAAATAAACGAACTTTGCCAACTGTACTACAAATAAAGCGACATGAACGTTACTAGTCAATGCCGCTTTAAGTTCTATATTTTAAATATTGAAGCCCTCGCCCATGACCTCACTCGCACTCATGACGACGACAAACGCGTTTGGGTCAATTTCCTTTATGACCTCTTTTAACCGTGAAAATTCAGATTGAGCGATGACACAAAGTAAGATTTGTTTTTCATCTTCCGTATAGCCACCTTTTGCTGACAAACGCGTAATCCCTCGGTCAATTTTAAAAAGAATCGCTTGGCGTATCTCATCTTGCTTTTCTGAAATGATAAGCACGGTTTTCGATTGATTCAGCCCTACTTGGACAAGGTCGATAGTTTTACTCGTTGCAAACAGACCAATTAAAGCATACAGTCCAGACTCAATATCAAAGACGAACATCGCTGCAATCACGACAAAGCCATCGATAAGCGCCACACAAATACCTAGTGATAGATTCGTGAACTTATGCAGAATTTGGGCGATGACATCGGTACCACCAGTAGACGCTTTCCCTCGAAAAACGATACCGAGTCCCATCCCAACTAGCACTCCACCAAATAATGCGGCAACAAGGGGTTGATTTGTCCAAACAGTCCAATCCGATGTTACATAGACGAATAAGGGCATAATCATCGTTCCCACAAACGTTTTAATACCAAATTGATACCCTAAGAAAAAGACACCTGCAAAAAATAAGGGGATATTGAAAGCCCACTGAATATAGGCCGGAGTCCAACCTGTGAGGTAGTTAATGATCGTACTAATCCCGCTCACTCCGCCTGATGCCACATGGTTTGGGAGCAACAGAACATTGAACGCTACTGCAATAATGAAGGCACCTATAATAACATAGACGTATTCCATTATTTTCGCCAGTTTTGGCGATAGTTTTCGCCGTTTAATTGGTTTAATTTCTTTCATATTAGCACCTTAGTCGATCCGCGAACGCAGATAACCATTGATAAATTCATCAATATCGCCATCCATCACCGCTTGTGTATTTCCTGTTTCAACATTCGTACGGTGGTCTTTCACCATGGAATAGGGATGAAATACATAAGAACGAATTTGACTTCCCCAACCGATTTCCTTTTGTTCACCACGAAGCTCTGCTAACTCTTTTTCTTTTTCTTCTTGTTCTTTTTGGTATAGTTTTGCTTTTAACATCTTCATCGCTTGGTCTCGGTTTTTCAGTTGCGAACGTTCAGACTGACAAGTAACGACAATACCGGACGGGATATGCGTCATTCGGACAGCCGAATCGGTTGTATTGATATGCTGTCCACCTGCCCCCGTCGCACGATACGTGTCTATCTTCAAATCTTCTGGACGCACTTCAATTTCAATATCGTCATCCATTTCTGGCATCACATCGCATGATACGAAAGAAGTATGACGACGGCCCGAGGAATCGAATGGTGAAATTCGAACAAGTCGGTGTACTCCTTTTTCCGCTTTGAGATAGCCATAAGCATTATGCCCTTTGATAAGGAGTGTTACACTTTTAATACCCGCCTCGTCCCCTGCTTGATAATCCAATGTTTCCACTTTGAAATCTTTCTTATCTGCCCAGCGTTGATACATCCGTAAAAGCATGGAGCCCCAATCTTGTGACTCTGTCCCACCTGCACCAGGATGCAACTCTAAAATAGCGTTATTTTTATCATAAGGCTCACTTAACATTAATTTCAATTCGAAATCCGTTAACTTCGCCACAAATTTCGTTAAGTCCGTTTCTAACTCTGTATGCAAGTCTTCATCAGCTTCTTCTCGCAAAAGTTCTAAACTAAGTTCTAAATTCTCTTGCTCTTCTTCCAGCTCGTGAAACGCATTATACGTATCTTTATAGCCATTTGTTTCGTTGATTATTTTTTGTGCTGCTTGTTGGTCATTCCAAAAATCTGGATCCAACATTTGATCCTCTAACTCAGCGATTCGCACTTCTATGCTATCTAAGTCAAAGAGACCCCCTAAAGTCTTTGATTTGTTGGGTTGTTTTTTCTAGTTCATTACGAATTTCAGCTAATTCCATGCTCAACACCTCTTTTTAATTTTTCATGCGCCAACTTATGCGCACCTATAATAATATAGCATATATTGTTGTAAACTGCGATTGTGAAATTATTCCTTTGTAACGGATTCCAACTGGCAAACAAAAAACCAGGAAAAATATCCTGGTTTTCTTGCTTCTACTTCTCTTTACCGTGACAATTCTTATACTTCTCACCGCTACCACAAGGACACGGATCATTACGGCCGATATGTTGATCTTTATGAACTGGTTGTCTCTTCGCAACCGGCTTGCCTTCATTTGGATCAATCGCATCACCTTTAGCTACTTGTTCACGTTCAAGATTTTGACGAATTTCAGCTTTCATAATATAACGAGCAACATCTTCATCAATCGAATTAATCATTGCTTCAAACATTTCAAAGCCTTCTGATTGATATTCACGAAGCGGATCGATTTGACCGTAAGCTCGTAAATGAATACCATCACGTAGATGATCCATTGCATCAATATGATCTACCCATTTCGTATCAACTACACGTAACAATACTACTTTTTGGAACTCATTGAACTCCTCTTCTGGAAGCAACGTTTCTTTCTCGTTATAAGCTTCTTTTACTTTCTCTAAAATGAAGTCTTGAATATCGGATGTCTCCATGTTTTTAATATCATCTACACTGATTTCATCTTCTGGCAAAAGGTTCGCCTCGACAAAATCAATAATACCTTGTAGATTCCATTCTTCACGATCTTCTTGTCTTGGCGCGTTCGATTGTACGACAAAGTTCACGACATTTTGAATCATCGGCTCAATAACAGAGCGCAGATTGTTTTCAGCAGTGATTACTTCATAGCGCTGTTTATAGATAACTTCACGTTGTTGACGCAACACATCATCATATTGAAGTACTTGTTTACGTGAATCGAAGTTGTTTCCTTCCACACGTTTTTGAGCGGATTCAACAGCTCGGCTAACCATTTTACTCTGGATAGCCTCATCATCCATTCCAAAACGTTCCATCATGGATTTCATGTTATCAGAACCGAAGCGCTTCATCAATTCGTCTTCCATCGAAAGATAGAATTGCGTCACACCTGGATCACCTTGACGACCAGCACGACCACGCAACTGATTATCGATACGTCTTGACTCATGGCGTTCTGTACCAATAACAGCCAAACCACCAGCTTCAATGGTACCTTCACCAAGTTTGATATCCGTACCACGACCAGCCATATTCGTCGCGATTGTTACTGAACCTTTTTCACCTGCAAATTGAATGATTTCGGCTTCTCGTTCATGTTGCTTTGCATTTAAAACACTGTGAGGAATGCCTCTGCGTTTTAATTTATGCGAGATAACTTCCGATGTTTCAATTGCTACTGTACCTACAAGTACTGGTTGACCATTCGCATGACGCGTCGCAATATCATCTGCCACAGCGCTAAATTTCGCGTCAATAGACGTATAGATTAAATCAGCACGGTCATCACGAATAATTGGCTTATTCGTTGGGATTTCGATAACACGCATATTATAAATATCACGGAATTCTTCTTCTTCCGTTTTCGCTGTACCCGTCATACCAGATAATTTCTTATACATACGGAAATAGTTCTGGAATGTAATGGTTGCCATTGTTTGCGATTCATTTTGAATTGTTACGCCTTCTTTGGCTTCGAGTGCTTGGTGAAGCCCTTCGCTGAAACGGCGCCCCTTCATAATACGACCAGTAAATTGGTCAACAATGAGAACCTCATCATCTTGAACAACGTAGTCCACATCTAAATGCATGGTATAGTTCGCTTTTAGAGCCTGCGCAATATGGTGTAATAAAGTCGCATTTTCTAAATCAAACAAGTTTTCCACGTCAAAGTACTTCTCACCTTTTGTCATACCCTCTTCCGTCATGTTTACGGATTTCGTTTTGATATCAACAGTATAATCTTTCTCCACTGTCATAGTTTCAACAAACGAATTAGCACGAACGTAAAGAATCGTTGACTTCTCCGCTTGACCAGAGATAATAAGCGGTGTTCTTGCTTCATCGACAAGAATAGAATCGACCTCATCGATAACTGCATAAGAAAGCGGACGTTGAACCATTTGCTCTTTATACACAACCATGTTATCGCGTAGGTAATCGAATCCTAGCTCATTATTCGTACTGTACGTAATATCAGCAGCATACGCTTCACGTTTTTCTTCACTGGAAAGGGCATTCAGGTTAAGTCCAACTGATAGACCAAGGAAATTATATAGAACTCCCATCTCTTCAGCATCACGTTGCGACAAGTACTCATTGACTGTAACAACATGAACGCCGCCGCCTGAGAGTGCATTTAAATAGACTGGTAACGTTGCCGTTAAAGTTTTACCTTCCCCAGTTCTCATTTCTGCAATGTTACCTTCATGTAATACAATACCACCCATTAGTTGAACGCGGAACGGGAACATGCCTAATGCACGCTTTCCTCCTTCACGCGCAACTGCAAAAGCCTCTATCAAAAGGTCATCTAGCGTTTCACCATTTTGATATCGCTCTTTAAATTCTTCTGTTTTCGCACGTAATTCATCATCAGAAAGTTTCGCCGTCTCATCAGCTAATGCCTCGATCTGATCTGCTTTCTTTTCTAGATATTTGCTATCTTTTTTTCCAGATTCAAATATCTTTTTTAATAAACCTGCCATGATCTTATTCTCCTCTACTGTTTCTATACTTTCCCTGAAGTTGAAATCGTCGCGTTCTTCCCATTTTCTGACGCGACTGCCTTATCACAGGCACACTAGACAATTCTACCATCTTTCACCTGTCTTTTACAACCTGTTTTCCTGTGAACATTTCGACGCATTTTCGCCAATTCTGTATAAAAGCCTAAGCTATGCGCTTTATCTAGTAAAAAATAGCTTCAAGTATCCGTTTTTATCATTCACTTTTCTTAATTTCAAAACTCAGTATTGACAATAAAAGCCGAGATCCCCTAGTTGTTGGATCCCGGCTCTTAGAGGAATTTCTAAGTTAATTTGTCTCAATCAAACCGTATTTGCCATCTTTACGACGATAAACGATATTCGTACCATCGGACTCCGCATCTGTATATACGAAGAAACTATGACCTAATAAATTCATTTGAAGTACAGCTTCTTCACTATCCATTGGTTTCAAAGAAAATTCCTTTGTACGAACAATATCTAGCTCGCTATCATTCTCGAATTCATCCGATGCAACACTGCTATTTACTTCAGAAAAAGCAAAGTAATCATGTTCGGCACCTTTGTCACGGAATTTACGATTCACTTTTGTTTTATGTTTACGAATCTGTCTTTCTAATTTATCTACAATTAAATCAATACTTGCATATAAATCCCCGCTTGTTTCTTCAGCACGTAGCACTAAATTTTTGAGAGGAATGGTCACTTCAACCTTTGCATTCTTGTCAGAATAAACTTTAAGATTCACATGGACATTAGCATCCGGAGCCTCGCTGAAATAGCGCTCTAATTTGTCGATTTTCTTTTCAACATAGTCTCTAATTGGCTCCGTTACTTCAATGTTTTCGCCACGAATATTATACTTTAGCATAGCAATTCCTCCTTTGAAATAAAACAACTCATACTTTACAAGAAGTGAATGACTTCTTAACATACAGTCTACGTTATAACCTGATATTTTGCAAACATTTACACAGAGCAAAATTACTATATTCCTAGCATGTAAGTAGTCAGTAAGTATGATGCTATTACTCTATTCATTCCACTAATATTCAAATGCAAACCTGAAATGATTGAAAATTTTGTTTTAGCGAAAAATAGTAAGTGACGATACGCTCTTGGCCCCTTCATTTATAAGGGCTTCCGCGGCTAAATGTAGGGTCGCACCTGTTGTGTAAATATCGTCCAGCAAAAGTATCTCTTTCGCTTTGATAGCTTCGTTGTTCTCCACAAAAAAGAATTGCTCTTGCTCTATTCTTTCCCTTCTCGTTTTTTTCGACTGCTTTTCAGTATGTGCTCTTTTTAGATGCGTCTCAAATGGAATGCCTGAAAATTTAAGTAGTCCCTCCGTCTGGTTAAACCCTCGCTCCACTCTACGCTCAGGACTTATTGGAACTGGTATAATTATATCTCTACTCCATTTCATACAATTAGTTCTTAAAACTTGTGAAAAAGCTACTGCAACAGCATAATCCCCTCTATATTTATACAGCGCCATAAGCTCTTTTGCGAATGCATTGTATTCATAGCAAGCCACATTTTTTTGTAAATAATTAATTTTCTTGTCGAGTGACCATTTCTTACAATCCTGGCAAGTCACTATTTCACTTGTTTCATTCATACGACGACCACATTTTTCACAAGCGTTATCACCAATTTCATCTAATTTCGACTCACAAGTAGTACAAATTGTTCGTTTTTCTTCCTTGCTAAATAAACTACCCCATGAAATATCTGCTACTAGCTCTCGCCTACACAATATGCACTTAGTTGCCATCCAGCAGCCCTTTTTGCATTCCCAGTCTGTTCATCAATTTAATTTGCGCGATAGCCAAGCCCATATTACGAGATACGCCGTGGTGGAAAAATAATACATCCCCACCCGGATAGTCAGATTTCCGACCCGCGCGACCTGCTATTTGGACTAAGGCTGATTCTGTAAATATTCTTCCTTCACTCCCGAAAACGCCAACTTGAACATTTGTAAAGGTAACTCCACGTTCTAGTATTGTTGTTGTACATAGCAATTTAATAGTTCCATCACGCATTTGTTGCACCTTCTCTTTTCTTTCGGGATCTGCTGAATGAACGGTGAGTAGTGGGCCAAACCCTAGGAGTTCAAGGATATTTGCCACTTCTAGCATTACTTTTATTTCTGGAAAGAACAATAAAACTGGGCAACCTTCTGCTAATTTCTTTTGTATCCATCTCAAAACCTTAGTGGATATTTTTCGCTTTTGTAGTGCTTTTTTCCAATTTCCAATCCATATTTTTTGAGGAACAGGTAATTTTTTTCTATGATACCTTGCTGGGACTTTTACAAAATTCCGCTTGCCAATACTGCATTCTTTTTGCCATTTTCTTTCTGGTGTGGCCGTTATAAATATAGAGCATCCTTGTTTTAATTGTGCCTTTTTTACAGCATATTCGAGAAAGGGATCTTTGGCATATGGAAATGCGTCTACTTCATCTATGAAAATAACATCGAACGCCTCATAAAACCTTATCAGTTGATGCGTTGTTGCGACAATGAAGCGTTCTCCATTATATACATCCGGTGAATCTCCGTAGAGGCAAACCATTTCCACTGCTGGAAAAACTTCTTGCAGACGAGGAAATAACTCCAAGCACACATCGACTCTTGGCGAGGCTACGCAAAGACGCCCACCATTTTTCAATACTTCTTCCATCCCTTTAAACATCATCTCCGTTTTCCCCGAACCCGCAACTGCCCATAATAATAGGTTCTTTTTATCGATCACAGCCTGATGTACCGCATCTGAGGCCACTTGCTGCCCAGGCGACAATTGACCTTCCCATACTAAATAATGCTGCTTCTTATGAGCCAAACTTATCTCGCTTGGCAGGTAAAAGAGCTCCCTGCACTCTGTCATTTTCCCCATGATAATACAATTTCTGCAGTACAAACATTCCTCACTACCACAATTACTACACGGCGATTTAAAAAATAGTTCCTCATCATTGTTGCCACATCTGAAGCACAACTGTTTGTGATCTGTTATTTCTATCGCCTTGATTCGTTTCAGTTTGTTTATGTCTGTTACCTCACCCTCCAAAAACAACCGACCTTCTGGATTCATACTATCACCTCGTATATACATTTATACACGAAAAAATTTTTTATGCCAGTTACCATATTTCTATTTTATCGACTAACTATCCTCAAAAGTGGAATGAATCAGGGATAGTATCTTTTTTTGCATAGAATTTTAATTTTTTTCAGTCACACTTGGACTTTTTTACGTAATTTATTTTTTCTTTCGCTTCTGCTACACTAGAAAAAACCTCCTAGAGATTAGGAGGCCAAACATCAATTATTTTATTGTCCATACAAGTGCTAATGCGCCTTCACCTAAGTGTGTTGCAATAACCGGCCCGAAATAGCTGATATTAAAATCGACATTCGGATGCAGTTGCTTCAGTTCACTTCTCCATGCTTCAGCCTTATCATAACAATTTCCATGGACAACATATACTTGCTGTGCATTACCTTTAATAACAGCTTCTTCTAAAATCCCTTCGATTCTGCGCAATGCTTTTTTCTGCGTTCTTATTTTTTCAAACAAGACAATTTTGGTTTCTTCAAAATAGAGTATAGGCTTTATTTGGAGAACACTACCAATTACAGCCTGAGCATTGGAGAGCCTTCCACCTCTTGCTAAGTGGTTCAGATCATTTACTAGGAAATAGGCATCCATGGCATCTCTCATAGCATTTAGCTTTAACACAATGGCTTCTGATGTCCCTCCACTATGGGCAAGTTCAGCCGCTTTCTCTACCATCATTCCCATAGCCATACAAGCTATTTCAGAATCATAAGCTATAACACGGATATCGTCGACTATATTTCCTGCTGAAACTGCATTTTGATATGTCCCACTGATACCACTGCTTAAATGAATACTAATGATAGTATCAAAGCCTTTGTCTCGCAATTTCTCATAGAGTATCAAAAAATCCCCTGGTGCTGGTTGAGACGTAGTTGGAAATGATTTCGCTGTTTTCACTAAATCATAAAAATTGCGCTCATCGATGTCCTTATCTTCGATGTAAGATGTACCATCAATAGTTACCGAAAGGGCTACTTTGTATATTTCAAACTTATCGATTACTGCTTGGGGTAAATAAGCAGTACTGTCTGTCACGATAGCAATTTTTTCCCCCATAAGGTCACCTCTAATTTAACGATTATCTAATAAATACCCAGCCGTTCTTGATTGCGGTAACAACAGCTTGCGTACGATCGTTTACTTTCATTTTTTGTAAAATACTACTCACATGATTTTTAACTGTTTTTTCACTAATAAATAAGGCTTCACCGATACCACGGTTACTTTTTCCGTCTGTCAATAACTGTAAGACTTCACATTCTCTGTGTGTGAGAATATGTAGCGGCATCTTAACTTCTGGTTGTTGGTATCCGTAAGCACCTTGAGCATTGTTAGTACTTGCTAAATGTCGATACTCACGCACTAATTTAATAGCAGCTTTAGGATGAATATAGGCTCCACCATCTTCCACCGTCTTAATCGCGTCTACAAGATCCTTGGCATCCATTTCTTTTAACAGGTAACCAACTGCTCCTGCTCGCAATGCTTCTGTCACAAATTCATCAGTATCATGAATTGTTAGAACAACTACTTTAATGCTTGGGAATTGTCTTACTAACATTTCTGTAGCATCTAAACCGTTCACAGTAGGCATATTTATATCCATTAATACGATATCAGGTCGATATTCACGTACCTTAGCAACAATATTTTTTCCATTTTCAGCTTCTGCAACTACTTCAAATGAATCTTCTAGTTCTAGTATACGTTTTATGCCTTCACGAAATAATTGATGATCATCTACAATCATGATTTTTACAGTCATAATGAGAAATCCTCCTTCAAAATTGTTATTTTCATATTTGTTCCCATTTTTTTATCCCTTTAGTAGCTCAAAAGCCTACTCAAAATAACCTTCTAAACTATATTTTCATAGTTTTTCTCTGTATCATTTCATGTTTTTCTAGGAGTCATTGTCATTTGTTTTGTTGCTGCCTCTAGACATCTCGAAGTAATCCGCCCTTATGAATTGCCAAGTTACCCACAAAAATGCCTAGATGATATGGATTTTATCTATCAAAAGTAACAATAGATTTCATTATACCATGAATTTGCTCCCACTTCATCTTTCAAATATACGGGAAAGTTATTTTCTAACTATACACACTCCTAGTTTTCCGTTAAACTAGGAGGATAGACGATTAAATTAACAATTGGAGGCCTATATGCTAGAAAAATATTTAACGATTAAAGTAGCTGGGCAACATGAAATAATCATTGATAAGTCTAGGTTTATTTGCTCTGTCATTCGAGCTACTGATGAACAAAGTGCGCAAGAATTCATCCAGGATATAAAGAAAAAACATTGGAACGCTAGCCATAACTGTTCTGCATATCTCATCGGAGAACGAGATCAATATCAAAAAGCAAATGACGATGGAGAACCTAGTGGCACTGCCGGCGTTCCAATGCTTGAAGTTTTAAAAAAGAAGCAACTAAAAAATGTAGCCGTAGTAGTAACCAGATATTTTGGCGGCGTGAAATTAGGCGCAGGAGGACTTGTGCGAGCATATGGAAATGCTGTAAGCGAAACTTGCAAGACGCTTGGGGTCGTAGAGCGCTCCTTAGCAATCATCATTTCTTGTACCCTCGACTATGCATCGCATGCAAAGTTTGAAAATGCTTTAGAAAAAAAAGGATACCAAATGGCAGGGATATCATTCACAGACAAAATAGTAATCGATGTTTATGTAGATAGTAGTGATGTTGCCATATTCCAAGAATGGGCTATAAATTTCACAAACGGGCAGATCCAACTGCATGAGACCGGGCAAAAATATCGAGAAAAGGATGTTAACTAATGCTAGTAAATGAGTTGCAAAATTTACCACGGGAATTTGAAACAAATCGTACCTTATTGCGAGTGATGACTCACGATGATGCCGATAATTTACTAAAGATTTGGTCACACACTGAGGTCACTCGTTATATGAATATTGAAACGCTCCATACTATTGAACAAGCACATGAAATCATTTCTGCTATATTAGATACAAAAAGTGCTAACAGGTATGTAATTATCGACAAACTCAATAGAAATAT
Source organism: Listeria grandensis (assembly GCF_014322885.1). Lineage (NCBI taxonomy): Bacteria > Bacillati > Bacillota > Bacilli > Caryophanales > Listeriaceae > Listeria > Listeria grandensis. The sequence continues at coordinate 36,869 of NZ_JAASUG010000006.1, forward strand.
TATTGGTTCTTTCGGCATCAATGAGCTATATTTAAATACAATGACTGCAGAAATTGGTTACGAATTGAAGCAAAGTTACTGGGGTACTGGCCTAATGGCTGAAATTCTCAATGTCTTCATTCAACTTATTCAAACAACAACAACCATAAAAATTCTGACGGCTAAAGTATCTCCTGAAAACATTGCTTCTAGTAAACTACTAAAAAAGCTAGACTTCACATTTGATAAAACCGTTTCTGAATTTGCTATGAAGACTAAAACGCTAGAAACTGTGGAGCAGTACAAGCGTGAATTAGTTTGACTAACTATAGAGGCATTACATACGACTTATTTTACCTTATTTTTGATGATTTTAATGTTCATTTTCTGCTTACTTATGTATAATAGAAAAAAGCATCCATGTTTTGCAATGTTCTTTATTGTAACTTTAAAACAAACGTAAATCTATCGTAACAAATAAACTTTCTTATCATGATACAATTGCATACGCGAACAATTTACTTCGGGATATAGCTAGACGCTTAGAATTTAATTATAAGGAGAAAATAATTCATGCCTATAAACAAAAGTCCTGCTCCAAGAAGCGCGAAATACAAAAGACGCCGATTGGTACTTTTTTTAATCCTGATTCCATTGATGATAATCGTGCTTGCGGGGGCTGGATATGCTACATATCTGTTCAGTTCAGCAAAACTTGCCGTAGATAATTCCTATGATAATGTAAGAAGTGGTGAGGCTTCGTCCTTGAGAAACAAAGATGTTGATCCTATAAAAGATAGTTTCTCATTCCTGATCATCGGTGTTGATGACAGCGCTAAAAGACAAGCAAATAATGGCGGAAACCCTCGAAGTGACGCGCTTATTTTAGCAACATTAAACGTTAAGGACAACAAGCTTGAAATGACGAGTATTCCTCGAGATTCCTATGTTCATATTGAAAGTAAAGATGGCACTACTGACAAATTCACGAAAATAAACGCGGCGCACGCTTATGGTGGGCCTGAATTGACAATGAAAACAGTGGAAGATCTTTTTAAAGTTCCTGTTGATTATTACATCAGATTCAACTTCGATGCCTTCTTAGAAATAGTCAACGCACTTGACCGAATTGAAGTTGACGTTCCCGTTGATTTCACAGAACAAAATTCCAAAGATCAAGCTGGCGCAATAAGTTTGAAAAAAGGTAAACAACAGCTTAACGGTGAGCAAGCGTTAGCCCTTTCTAGAACGCGTCATATCGACAATGATATCGAACGCGGCAAACGGCAACAGCTTGTCATGAAAGCAATCATCGATAAGGCTACCTCTCTTGGTTCTATCAATAAGTACTCCGATGTTATAAAAGCAGTGGGAGATAATATGAAAACAAATATGACCTTTTCTCAAATGCTTTCTATTGCCAAATACGGTATGACAAATGATATTGATATGAAATCGTTGGCTCTTAAAGGTGATGATGCTCCGCAAGATGGTGTCTACTACTATCAACTCGATGAAAATTCTGTACAGAGTGTAGCAAATGAGTTTGCTGGGCAGTTACAAGGCGTCAACAAGCCATTCCCTAACGCTCTTCCATATAGCGAAGATAACTAAATTACTAAAAGGCGCGAAACCCTAGATATAAATTTCTAGAGTTTCGCGCCTTTTTAATGTTTTTTTCGCCGTCGTATTTTTGCTAAGATATTTAAAATCGGACGATATTGTTCGCCAATTAAGCCGATAAATTCCACAATGATTTCGATGCAAAAAGCTAGCAATACAAGTAAGATGACGGCTCCCCAAGTCGTAGAGAAAGAGAATACGAAACCAGTGATCGAAAATAGAATCGCCATACAATAAATCAACAATACCGTTTGCCGCTCCGAGAAGCCAAGCGCCATGAGACGGTGATGAATATGAGATCTATCAGCCATCGAAATTGGCGTTCTCGACTTTAGCCTGCGTATAATTGCAAAAAAAGTATCAGAAAGCGGTACACCTAATATAATTAATGGTACCAATATCGAAATAAAGGTCACATTTTTAAAGCCCATGAGTGATAAAACTGCAATCATATATCCAAGAAACAGTGAACCCGTATCCCCCATAAAAATAGAAGCCGGCGGAAAATTATAAACCAGAAAAGCAAAGATACAGGCAATCAACATGAACGCTACAGGGGCTACAAATATGTCTTGGAGCAATAAGGCCATTCCAGCAATCGTTAGAAGCGCGATAATTGCAATACCACCTGCTAACCCATCCAACCCATCAATTAGATTCAACGCATTAACAATAGCTACAATCCAAATAATTGTAATAGGGATCGCCCACACACCAAAATATAAGGGTCCAGCAAAAGGAATATTAATAAATTCAATGGTGATCTTACCCCATAATACAACACACAAAGCCGCACTAATCTGTCCTACAAGTTTCCATCTGGGTGATAATTCAATAATATCATCGATGAATCCTGTTGTAACAATAATCAACGCGCCTATGTACACTGGTAAAAAACCACTTTTATCCACGGCTAGTAATAACATGCCTATAGTGAAAGCTATAAATATAGCTAAGCCACCTAATGTTGGTGTAATTTTCGTATGAATGTGCCGTTCACGAGGCTCATCCACAGCATTTATAAGAAAAGCAAACTTGCGTACTAACGGAATAATGAGTATTCCGATTAGGAAACAAATAATCATGATCCAGATTTGCAACTTAATTTCAGCTCCGTCCTTCAGTTTAAAACGATGACTTCTCGTCGTTTACAATAGGATACCAGACTTTTTTGGTCTATATCTACACCGATACCTGAACCTATTGGCGTTGTTATCTTCCCATTATTAATTTTAAAATCATTCTTGATAATATCTTTCTCAAAATAGCGATTGGATGCCGATATATCTCCTGGAAAAGTGAACTCAGTCCTAGCGGCTAGTGCAATATTATGTGCCCTACCAATCCCGGCTTCGAACATCCCTCCACACCAAGCGATCATACCGTTTTCGTGACAAAATGTAGCTATTTTAAGAGCTTCATCTAGGCCTCCTACACGCGCAATTTTCACATTAATTGCCCACGCACTTTGGAGTTCAAACGCCTGCCTAGCGTCACTCACAGAACGAATATTTTCATCGAGACAAATTGGGGTAGACAATTGTTTTTGTAGCCATGCATGATCTACAAAGTCGGTCACACCAAAAGGCTGCTCGATCATCGCTAAATTGTATTGATCTAGTTTCTTCAATATCGAAATGTCGGCCCTGTTATATGCAGAGTTAGCATCTACCATCAACGTTAAATCGGGAAAATCATTCCTGACCTGGCGCACAGATTCTATATCTGATCCTGGCTTAATTTTAAGTTTCACTCTAGTGTAGCCGGCCCGCACATATTCGCCTACAATTCGCACTAATTCAGTGGTATCGCTTTGAATGCCTATACTCACGCCAACAGGTATATCTCCTTGATTCCCACCAAGATACGCTGTTAGACACTGACCGGACATCTTCGAGAAAATATCCCACACTGCAGTTTCAACAGCAGATTTTGCCATCTCGTTTCCTCGAACGACTTGAAAAAGCTGATTTATTTGGCTAGGTTCCTTGATATCAAGACCTTTTAGCATCGGAAGAAGGTGGTTTTTTATGATTAAACTTGCCGTATTGGTAGTCTCTTCTGTGTACCATGGTGCTGAAAATGCCTCAAGTTCACCATAACCCTCTAATCCATCATCTGAGACGATTTTTAAGATACATAGGCTCTTAGTATGCATAATACCATAACTCGTCTTAAAGGGAGTTTTGAGCGGCATTTCGAGGTGATATATCGTTACCTGTTTAATAAGCATTCCATATCACCTTTGCTTCCTTTGCCTTTTCATTGCCATTACAAATTTTGGAATAGCCAATGCCCGCCTCCAGCGTCTAGGTTGGGATAAAATTCTGTATAACCACTCTAAGTTCGACTTAACCCAAAACTCAGGAGCTCGTTTAGTACAACCAGAAAGTACATCAAAACTCCCACCAACGCCTATAAAAATGCCCTTATTAAATTTCTCTATATGCGAAGATATCCACTTCTCCTGCCTTGGAAATCCAAGCGCTAGAAAAATAAAATCCGCTTTACTTTGAAAGATATCGTCGGCTACAGCCTCTGCTTCTGAAGCAAGAAAATAGCCATCACGCGCTCCTACAATATCAATATCACTGTAATCTTGTTCCACGTGCTTGACAAGTTTTTTTATAACATTTGGTTTTGCACCAACAAAATATACACTCATTTTCATTTCATTTGCTTTTTGGAGAAGCCCCAACATCGTATCAAAGCCTGTTACCCTTCCCTCAAGTGGTTTCCCAATACTTTTTGCAGCCTTAACAACACCAATACCATCAGCAACGATATAATCCGCTTGGAGAACTGCGTGATTAAACGCCATATCCTGCTTTGTATGCATTACTATTTCAGGGTTAGCCGTCACTACAAACCGACGTTCTTGATTCGCAGCAGCCTCTATTAATTCATCTACAAAAGTGCTTTGAGAAACATTATAAAATGGAATACCCAGAATATCAACAGTCTGTTTCATATGTTCACTCCTATATTTCTCATATATCTAAGTTTATCATAAATATACGATTCTTCATATCTTAAAATTATATATTCTTTCATTACGAATCTATGTAACAATATACAGCACAAAAAAATCGTGACTGATGAGACACCAATCACGATTTTGCATTTATAACTGAAAATATTAGTTTAAAATTTGTACTTTTACTGTTTTAACGCCCCAATTGTAGCAAGCTTGTACACTATCTAAATGTACATCAATCTTGTTACCTTTGATTGCGCCACCAGTATCAGCAGCAATTGCTTCTCCATATCCCTCAACATATACCTTTGAGCCTAATGGAATAACGGATGGGTCTACTGCAATGACTCTTGGATTATCGTTCAAATCAATCCCTGAAGCCGTCATATGCCCCATGCCAGGTTCTGCTTTGCTATATGCAGTCGCAGTCACTGTAATCTCTTTGGATACACTGCTAGATGCGCTTTTGTTTGAACTTTGCGCTTGCTTGCTAGGTGTGCTAGTTGTTGCTTTCTCCTTTTGAGGTGCTTGTGCTTGCTCCTGTTCTTGGACGGATGAAGATTCTGATTTGACTTCCTTCTTGGGTTCAGTTGGAGCCTCGCTCTGAACTGCCCCAATAGTTAAAGTATCTCCTGCAATAATCAAATCCGATGATAAAGAGTTCCATGATTTCAGTTGAGCAACAGTAACATTATGGTTTTGAGCAATCTCACTCAAAGTATCACCTGGTACAATTTTATATGTACCTGTATCTACTTTAGTTGTATCCGCTTTGATCGTACCAACTTCTAATTTTTGATTGGGAAAGATAAGATTCGAGCTTAGATTGTTATTTTTCTTTAACTGATCTATGGAGATGTTATTTTCATTTGAAATTTTCCATAGTGAATCCCCTGATTGAACTGTATATTCTGCCGCACTAACCTGAGTTGATCCAATTCCGGCTAAGACTAACCCTGTCGCAATAGTGGCTACTGTTTTCTTCATGTAATAATTACCTCCTTGATAACTTCGAGAATAATCGTATCATATGGGAACTCGGCTTAGGTTACTAATTCATTAAGGCTACGTAACACAATGCTAGTTGCATACTATTTAATCGTAATATTTGTTAATCGACTTTTTTAATAGAATTTTCAGACTATTATTCTTTATGGTGATTACGGTAAAAAAATATATACTCCTCCCTTCTAGTGACTTCACTTCATCTACTTTAAGTTCTACGAAAAATAGATTAACCTAGTGAACTTATTTGTGTCAAAATATATAAATTGGGCAATATATACATTTCAAAAACACTAGGAAATAGTTCAAATTTAATGGAAAATCCCTCTTGCACGGTTTAACTTTTTTGATTTATCCCTCAATATAACAGAAGGTTACAATTGTTATCCTCCATTTATACATCATTTTCTGTTGTAGCCTCCGCTTCTCCCACTTTCTGCTCTTTATTTCTGCTTAAAAATCTTATCTTATCCACTAGTACTTCAATAACATAGACCTTTTTATCCTCCCGATTAATATAATTCCTAGTTTGTAGCTCTCCATTTATACCAACTAAGGTTCCTTTTTGACAATATTCCACTGTATTTTCTGCTTGTTTTCCCCAAATTACACATGGAATAAAATCAGCCTCATTATTTAATCGCCTGTTTTTTCCAAAACGATTGAGAGCTATCGTTACATTTACAACAGCCTTATCTTCTGATGTCCATCGTATTTCTGGGTCTTCAGTTAGCCTTCCAACAATCGTTACTTGATTAATCATGGCATCACTCTTTTCTTTTTTAGTGACCTCAGCATACCTCCATTGTTTCAATCTGTAAAATCTGTAAAAAAAAATTTTAGTAACTTTATTGTCTCTAAAACATCATTTTCCTCTAGCAGAAAAAATACATTTGCTAAGATAATAGCTTTGAAAAAACAAATTTATAAGTTAGCCAATTTTTTTATTTAATTTCTTTTCTCGCGATACTCTGTTATTCTATATTCAAGTCAACGCTAGCAAGCTTTATGCAACTAAAGAGCCGCAATCGAGTATCGCGGCTCCTTTCTACTTATTTAACTACATCTGTGAGTGCAAACATTATTTCAGCTTCACAAACTAATTCTTCATCTACCGTTGCTTTCACCTTTGCCTTAGCAATAGACCCTCGTAAACGAAGAATCTCTGCTTCTAACCGTAGCTGATCTCCTGGGACAACTTGGCGTTTGAATCTACAACCATCAATCCCTGCGAATAAACCAATTTTACCTTTATTTCCTTCTACTTGCATCATTGCAATCCCACTCGTTTGAGCTAAGGCTTCTACAATTAAAACACCAGGCATTACTGGATAATCAGGAAAATGCCCATTAAAAAATTCCTCATTCGCAGTAACATTTTTTATAGCCACAACCTTTTTATCATCTAGTTCCACAACTCGATCTACCAAAAGGAAGGGATATCTATGTGGTAATATTTTTTTAATTTCGCTTATATCTAACATCTTTATACCTCCATACAATCGTACATGAAAATTAATTCACCTTTAGGATCCACTTCATCCGTATTAAAAAATCCATTGTTTTCATAAAATTTCCTTGCTCTTAAATTCTCTGGAGTAACACTCAATATAATCTTTTTTACTTTAAAACGTTCTCTTATATACTCCATTAAATACACTAGAAAATTTTGACCAAAGCCCTGTCCTTGGTATTTTAGATCAATCATAAAGCGATCTATCCAAATCGAATCCATTTCTTTACAACCATACATCGCAAAGCCCACTAACATATCGTCGAAATACAAACCAACAGGATACCAACCAGATATGTACTGAGATTCTAATATTGATAGTGCGTTAGACTCAATAAAGTTTACTTGGTGTTTAGCCACAGTTAGTTCAGCAATTTCTAGCCAGTTGGTTGCATCAACACGTTCTACTCGAAGGCTCAACTTACCACCTCATATTTCTAAAACCAACTCTTCTTTGTTTTTGATGTATTTTCTAACAGTATACCAGTTCCAATCGCCACAGCATCCAATGGGTTCTCAGCAATAAGAACTGGAACCTTTAACTCTTCAGCCAAAAGCTCATCTAAACCATGTAATAATGCTCCGCCACCAGTCATAATAATCCCACGATCAATAATATCAGCAGATAATTCTGGGGGTGTTTGCTCCAGTACTTGTTTGGCAGATTGAACAATCACATTGACTGATTCTCTAAGCGCTAGCTCAATCTCTTCACTAGTTACTGTTACCGTTTTTGGTAATCCAGAAACAAGGTCTCGTCCTCTAATATCCATCGATTCTTGACGTGCACCGGCACACGCAGTTGCTACATTAATTTTTAGTTCTTCAGATGTGCGTTCGCCTATTAGAAGATTATACTTTCGTTTAATATATTGCAAAATATCTCCATCCAGTTGATTACCAGCAAGTTTTACAGATTTGCTCGTTACAATATCTCCCATAGAAAGCACTGCGATATCCGTTGTTCCACCACCAATATCAATAACCATATTACCACTTGGTTGAAAAATATCCATGCCTGCACCGATTGCTGCTACTTTGGGTTCTTCTTCCATAAATACTTGTTTTCCACCACTTTGCTCTGCTGCTTGCCGTATCGCTTTTTGCTCTACCGAAGTGATGTTCGTTGGACAACAAATCAAAATTCTTGGTTTTGAGAAAAAGCCTTTCAAATCTAATTTTTGCAGGAAAATCCGTAGCATTTCTTGGACAATGTCAAAATCTGCAATTACGCCATCTTTCATTGGTCTAATTGCTGTTATATTCCCAGGAGTTCTCCCTACCATATTGCGCGCTTCTGTCCCAACCGCTAAAACTTCGTTCGTTATATTATTGATTGCTACAACGGATGGTTCATTTAATACAATACCTTTTCCTTTTACATGAATCAAAACATTTGCAGTACCTAAATCTATTCCAACATCTTTCGCCATAATCTTTAATGACCCCTTTCTATGTTGTTTTAATATGTATTACTTCACACTATCTCTTCTGCATTATAGCATATTTCCTTTAACATATATATCTTTTCATCGAACGTATTCAGATAAATTATTTTTGGTAAATAAAAAACTAGGTCTTTTACAACCTAGTCATACATTTATTTAGTTGTTACATCTACATTAATATCCTTGGTATCGGCCACGCGTTCAATATCTGCACCTAACGCTTTTAACTTAGTATGGAAATTATGATATCCTCTGTCCAAATATTTAAGTTCGGTAACTTGTGTATATCCATCTGCGACTAGCCCAGCCAAAACCAATGCTGCGGCTGCTCGTAAATCTGTAGCTGCAACTTCAGCACCTTGAAGCTTCGCAGGTCCAGAAATAATAACAGAATGGCCTTCAATTTTCATATCGGCATTCATACGACGCATTTCTTCAACATGCATAAAACGATTCTCAAATACAGTTTCCGTCATCACACTTGTACCCGTGCTTAGCATTTGGATAACCATCATCTGAGATTGCATATCTGTTGGGAAACCTGGATGTGGTAATGTTTTCACATCAACAGCTTTTAAATATTTAGGGCCAATAACCCGAACACCGTTGTTTTCTTCAACGATTTTCACGCCCATTTCTTCTAGTTTAGCAATCAGGGAACTGATATGTTCAGGAACCATATCCTCAATGAATACATTTCCTTCTGTAATAGCAGCAGCAATCATGAACGTTCCTGCTTCAATTCGATCAGGAATAATTGAATGATCTGTGGCAACTAGCTCTTTCACACCTTCGATCCGGATAACTTCTGTACCAGCACCAATAACTCTACCACCCATTTGGTTTAAGAAATTAGCAAGATCGACAATTTCAGGCTCTCTCGCTACGTTTTCAATAACTGTTGTTCCTTCTGCTAGTGTCGCTGCCATCATAATATTTTGAGTAGCACCTACGCTTGGAAAATCTAAATATATTTTGGCACCAATCAATTTCTTAGCCGTTGCTTCAATATAACCATTCTCAATTTTAACATTGGCACCCATTGCTTCGAAGCCTTTTAAATGAAGGTCAACCGGGCGTGAACCTATTGCACAACCACCTGGTAAAGCAACTTTTGCTGAACCTGTTCGAGCTAACAAGGGCCCCATAACAACGATCGAGGCACGCATTTTACGAACATATTCGAATGGTGTATCAGATAAGATATCTCCTGTGGCATTGACAGTCACCACGTCATCTTCAAAGGACACATCCGCTTTTAAATATTTTAGAACTTCATTAATTGTATAAACATCTGACAAATGCGGAACATTTCTTAACGTACTCGTTCCTTTGCTTGCTAATAAAGTAGCAGCGATAACAGGTAAAACAGCATTTTTTGCGCCTTCAACCTTCACTGTCCCTTGTAACTGTTTTCCACCATGAACAATAATTTTTTCCAAAACGAACCCCTCCGCGTATTAATTACTCTAATCATATTTGATATACATCACTTAAAATTAACCCTGAAATGTATTTAGTCTTTAAACATACTCTGAACATTCTACCACTAATCGCAACTACTTTTCAACACTAATTTTAAGAGAGTTATATCAAAGCTAAACAAGAATCTATCTAAAGCCTAACCGCCAAACAAATTACCTAGTTGTTTCGCTGAGATAAAATAATCCAAAAAGAAATTACTAATCGTAACACCTAATTCTACAGCAATAATCAAATAAAGAACTCTAGCTTGTATCACATGGTCACGACGTATCAATTTTTCGAAGTGGAGTGCTTGTAATGCCCAGAAAGCAATGACAATAAAAAGCAGATGTGAAATCATGACGATAACTGCCTGCTGCCCAATAACTGTATACATCTTTTACCTCCAATTTTTATCAGCCTCTATTATTCTACCAGTATTATCACTGAATAACAATTTTATACGCTTTTTATTACTATTTAGTTGATGAAGTAAATGAGTTTGGAGCTAAGTCCACTTTTAAGGGGAAGGCTCCAAACTCACTATACTTTACTTTTTATTATAAGCATGAATTCGATTTATTGCTTTTTGGAGTGCTACTTCTGCTTTTAGTTCGTCTACTTTTTTGTCTTTCGCATCCTTTAAATCATCTTCTGCACGTTGTTTAGCAGCCTCAGCACGGTCGATATCAATCTCTTCTTCCCGCTCAGCGGTATCTGCTAAAATATTTACTTCTTCACCATTTACTTCCATGAAGCCACCATTTACTGCAACCCATTCTTCCTTGCCATCATGCTTTAGACGCACGACATCAATTTTTAGTGGGGCTACCAAAGGAACATGACCAGGTAAAATACCTAATTCGCCGGCTTTTGTTCTTGCGATGACCATGTTAGCTTCACCGCTGAAAACAGGACCATCTGGAGTAACAATACTTACATTTAAAATGCCCATGTGTATCTCCTCCTGCTTTTATTAAACTTCGACACCCATGCTTTTGGCTTTTTCGATAACTTCTTCGATACGACCTAATGAACGGAACGCATCTTCTGGAAGATGATCATATTTACCTGCAAGAATATCTTGGAAACCTTTAACAGTTTCTTTTACTGGTACATAGGAACCTTTTTGACCAGTAAATTGCTCGGCAACGTGGAAGTTTTGACTTAAGAAGAATTGCACGCGGCGAGCACGGCCAACCGCTTGCTTATCTTCATCAGACAGCTCATCCATACCTAAAATAGCAATAATATCTTGTAACTCTTTGTAGCGCTGCAATAATTGTTGTACTTGTGTCGCCACCTCGTAATGATCTTCTCCAACGATATCTGGAGCAAGCGCACGAGAAGTCGATGCAAGTGGATCTACCGCTGGATAAATACCTTGCTCAGTCAGTTTACGCTCCAAGTTAGTTGTTGCATCTAGATGGGCGAAGGTTGTTGCTGGCGCTGGATCGGTATAGTCATCGGCTGGTACGTAAATTGCTTGAATGGAGGTAACAGATCCTACATTTGTGGATGTGATACGCTCTTGTAATTGCCCCATCTCTGTGGCCAGTGTTGGTTGGTAACCTACGGCAGATGGCATACGACCAAGTAAAGCCGAAACTTCAGAACCAGCTTGCGTGAATCGGAAAATGTTATCGATAAATAGCAACACATCTTGATGCTCTACATCGCGGAAATATTCCGCAATAGTGAGACCCGTTAAGGCAACACGCATACGTGCGCCAGGCGGTTCATTCATTTGACCGAATACCATCGCCGTTTTCTCAATAACACCCGAGTCCTTCATTTCAAAGTAAAGGTCATTACCTTCACGGGTACGTTCTCCTACACCAGCAAACACGGAAATACCACCGTGCTCTTGGGCGATATTATGAATAAGTTCTTGGATAAGTACCGTTTTACCTACACCGGCACCACCGAACAAACCAATTTTACCACCTTTAACATAAGGAGCTAGAAGATCTACTACTTTAATTCCTGTTTCCAAGATTTCAGTTGTTGTTGATAGCTCGTCAAATGTTGGTGCTAAACGGTGAATTTTATTTCGTTGAACGTCACTTGCGATCGGCTCATCTAAATCGATTGTATTGCCAAGTACGTTGAATACACGCCCTAATGTTACATTTCCAACCGGAACAGTGATTGGGCTAGCAGTATCAATAACTGTCATGCCTCTTTGAACACCGTCTGTTGAAGCCATCGCAATAGTACGAACAACATCGTCACCTAAATGGATAGCTACTTCAAGTGTTAGTTCCACACTTTTTTCCTCTTCGGATTGTGCTTTATATTCAACTTTAAGCGCATTGTAGATTTCAGGTAGATGATTATCAAACTTTACGTCTACAACGGGACCCATAACTTGGATTATTCGTCCTTCAGTCATGCGATTTTCCTCCTCACTTGCTTTCCCCAACTCGGGAACTTAACAGCTGATGAGCACCCCTTGAAAATTATTCAAGAGCTGCTACACCGCCAATAATCTCAGTTATCTCTTGCGTAATCGCAGCTTGGCGAGCACGGTTATATTGTAATGATAAGTCATCAATGATATCGGTAGCATTGTCTGTCGCGCTTCTCATCGCTGTCATACGAGCAGCATGTTCCGCGGCTTTGGCATCCAAAATGGCACCGAAAATCAAACTTTCAACATATTGCGGTAACAATACTTCTAAAATTTCACCTTCAGATGGTTCAAATTCGTATGTTGTCAGATCATGTTCTGCTTCATTTTCATGAAACTCCGTGAGTGGCAACAATTTTTCGCTTCTCAAAGATTGAGAAATCGAGTTCACATGGTGATTGTAAATAATGAATACTTCATCAAAAACACCATCTTCAAACATTTGAACCGTATTGCGCGCAACATCTTTAATTTCAGCAAAAATTGGATGATCCGAAATACTTGGTACCTCTAAAACAACATTCATATGGCGAGCCTTGAAAAAGTCCGCGCCAGCTCTTCCTAAAGCGATGATTGCGTACTCTTCGCTGGAAGTATGCTTTTCTTGAATTTGTTTATATACTTCTTTGATAACACTACTGTTATAAGCTCCTGCCAACCCTTTATGCGAAGTAACAACGATATAGCCAGTTCTGTGAACAGCTCGCGTTACTAACATCGGATGGTCTGCGCTATTTCCTGAAGCAACATGGGTTACCACATCTCGAATTTTTTCTACGTATGGGGCATAGGCTCTCGCTTTTTCTTCTGCACGACCAAGTTTGGACGCAGAGACCATTTGCATCGCCTTTGTAATTTGGCTTGTTTTCTTTGTAGAAGTGATTCGCTGTTTAATATCTATTAAAGATGCCAAAGATTTTCACCACCTTTGTTTCGTTTATTACTCAAAAACGGTTAGGCTTCTGAAGGAACAAATGTATTTTTGAATTCTTTAATTGCACTATCTAGTTCGGCTTCGTCTGGTAAAGATTTTGTTGTGCGAATTGTTTCCAGTAATTCTGGACGATTATGATCGAACCATGTGTTCATTTCGCTTTCAAAACGAAGAACATCTGTTACCGGAATATCATCCAAGAACGAATGAACTAGTGTATAAAGAATTAGGATTTGTTTCTCGACTTTTAGTGGTTTATGCAAGTCTTGTTTCAGAACTTCTACTGTGCGTTTACCGCGTTCTAGTTTCGCGCGTGTCGCTGCGTCAAGATCAGATCCAAATTGCGAGAAGGATTCCAACTCACGATAAGATGCTAAATCTAGACGAAGTGTTCCTGCCACTTTTTTCATCGCTTTGATTTGGGCGGAACCACCAACACGGGATACGGATAATCCAGCATTGATCGCTGGACGAACGCCAGAGAAGAATAGATCAGACTGCAAGAAAATTTGACCATCTGTTATCGAGATAACGTTTGTAGGAATATAGGCAGAGATGTCTCCGGCTTGTGTTTCTACAAATGGGAGGGCTGTAATTGAGCCACCGCCCAATGAGTCATTTAATTTTGCTGCACGTTCTAGTAAACGGGAGTGTAGATAGAATACATCCCCTGGATAGGCTTCACGACCTGGTGGACGACGTAATAGCAAGGAAAGTTCACGATAAGCAGCAGCTTGTTTTGATAAATCATCATAGATAATCAGAACGTGTTTGCCGTTATACATGAATTCTTCGCCCATCGCAACGCCAGCATATGGAGCTAAGTATAGTAATGGAGCTGGTTGAGATGCAGATGCTGTTACAACGATGGTGTAATCAAGCGCTCCGTGTTTGCGTAAAGTTTCAACTGCTGTACGAACAGTTGATTCTTTTTGACCAATAGCGACATAGATACAAATCATATCTTGATCCGCTTGGTTTAGGATGGTATCGATTGCAACTGTTGTTTTCCCAGTTTGGCGGTCACCAATGATCAATTCACGTTGACCACGGCCGATTGGAACTAGTGCATCAATCGCTTTAATTCCTGTTTGAAGCGGCTCGTTTACGGACTGACGTTGCATAACGCCTGGTGCAATGGCCTCGATTGGGCGTGTACCCGATGCTGCAATTGGTCCTAATCCATCCACTGGTTGGCCTAGTGCGTTAACAACACGGCCAATTAGTGCTTCACCAACTGGAACTTCCATGATTTTTCCTGTGCGACGAACTTCATCGCCTTCACGGATTCCAGTATAAGGTCCCAAAATAATGATACCAACATCATTGGTTTCTAAGTTTTGAGCCATACCCATAACGCCATTTGAGAATTCTAATAGCTCTCCAGCCATCGCGTTATCCAATCCGTGAGCACGCGCGATACCATCACCAATATAAGTAACTGTACCAACATCGCTAACTTTTAGCTCAGATTGATAATTTTCAATTTGTTGCTTTATGAGAGAACTAATCTCTTCAGCTTTTATGCTCATCAAATTCACCCCTTGTTACACTGAAAGCCTACAATTTTATTTGTCGCTCCAGGTCTCTTAGTTTAGATTTTAGACTGCCGTCATAGATACGGTTTCCAATTACTACCCGTACGCCTCCAAGAAGGGACGGATCAATATGGTTATGAATAGTCAACTCGTTTTTAGACATTTTAGCGGCAAAGGCTTTAGATAATTCTGCTTGCTCTGCTTCGGAAAGCGGGATAACAGAGTACACATCCGCGTCTGCAATACCACGAGCTTCTTTTACTTTATTGAGATAACGATCAATGATTACAGCTAAATAATCTTCACGTCCACGATCGATGAGAAGGAAAATGAAATCTTGCAACACTGGCGTTAGACCAGTAAACACAGTCACAATCATGTTTTTCTTTGCTTCAACCGTGATCGTTGGATTCTCGACTAGCGTACGGAAATCATTATTTTGTTCTATGGCTTCCTTTACAATCGCGAGCTCCGTATCGAATTGATCGATCAGTTGTTCGTCTTTGGCAACTTCGAAAAGTGCTACGGCGTAACGATTCGCAACTTCAAAATCCTTGCTCATTTGTCATCGCCTAGCCTTTCGATATACTCTTGTACAAGTGCGGATTGTGACTGTTCGTCCAAGTTTTTCTCGATAACTTTGGATGCGATTAACACAGACAAGGAGCCGACTTGTTCACGAAGCGCTTTGATAGCATCTTCTTTTTCGCGAGTAATGTCGCTTTTGGCTTCTTCTTTAATGCGTTCACTTTCAGCGCGCGCAACTTTGATGATTTCTTCGCGTTCTTTCTCACCAAGCTGTTTTGCGTTCTCAATCATTGTTTGAGATTCTAGACGAGCTTGTTGAAGAACTTCTTTTTGTTCGGCTAACAGGGCTTCTGCTTGTACACGACTTTCTTCTGCTGAGTCGATTTCCGACGCAATATGTTCTTCGCGAGCCTTCATGATATTCATTAAAGGTTTCCATGCGTAGATACGGATTAAGACTAGCAAAATACAGAATGCTACGACGGTAAAAACAGAATCACCAGCTGTAAAAACGGCTGAACCTAGTGCAATACTATTAAATCCTAGCACGTTCGATTCACTCCTTTCCATACATTCGCTTTTTATCGTTTCATGTTTTTATCACACATAAAGATTGGCGAGTTGGCCCCGCCATGTTTCGATTACTTATTCATTACCATGAACGCGATAACAACAGCGATGATTGGAAGGGCCTCAACCAAACCAACACCAATGAACATGATTGTTTGTAGCATAGAACGTGCTTCTGGTTGACGAGCAACACCTTCAACTGTTTTTGATACGATAAGACCGTTACCGATACCTGCTCCTAGAGCTCCTAAACCTACGGCGATAGCCGCTGCAATTGCACCTAATGACATAATAATATCCTCCTCGAATTATCTTCTAAATTATTTTTTATTACAAGATTATGGGTTTTGCCCCATAGCTCTGACTTGACCTGGATGTGGCGAGTGTCGCTTAGTGTTCGTCACTTACTTTGTGCGACATGTAAACCATTGTCAACACGGTGAATAGATAGGCTTGGATTGCACCGATGAATATCGAGAAACCTTGCCAAACCACTGCTGGAATAATTGCGAAAACGCCAACTACTGGATTGATATGTGCTAATTGAAGCGCAATAATGCTTAGCAATACCTCCCCTGCAAAAATGTTACCGTATAACCGCAAACCTAGTGTCAATGTGTTCGCAAATTCTTCTACTAGCTTCAATGGGAATAAAAATTTCATTGGGCTAAAGTATGTGCCAACAACATAGTGCTTAACGCCTCTAAGCTTGATTCCGTAATAATGAGTCAACCCGATAATGAGTACGGCCAAAGTTAGCGTTACGATTGGATCAGCTGTAGGTGAACGCCACCATACTTCGCCACCGACCGCAATCTGCATTGGTAATCCTAACATATTAGCTACGAAGATAAAGAATATCAGCGTGATTCCTAATACGTGGAATCTCCCACCAGTTTTCCAGTCCATATTGCTGTTGATAATGCCTTTAACAAAGTCCATTACCCATTCAATAAAGTTCTGTTTCCCTGTGGGACGCATTTGGAGTTTTCTCGTACAAAAGATTGCAATAAACAGTACGATGACACATGTTATTGTAATCATCAGGACATTAGATAAGTTAAATGCTAATTTCCCTAAGTACCATATTGGAAATTCCTCTTCCAATTTGGTTCACCCCTCTCTCTTTTTAAGCGTTTTTCTTCCGGTAGATGGAATAGATAACAAAATCCAAGAAAACCACGGAATAAACAATGCCCAAACCGATCACCATACTATAAACGTGAAAGAAATCCGGTACTTGTGTCGCAATGATTGTTGCAAGTAGAACGCTTCCCATTCTTGCTGTTGTCCCCATGCCATAAAAAGTTCGCTTCTCGGCAATTGCTTTTGTCATGGCTTGTGTACGTCTCATCAACAGCCAGTAGTTAAACCAACCTACAATAATCCCCAGTTTTAGCCCCAAAAAAATATGTACATGTGGGGTTAGTAACCATCCAGCTACACAAATGCCTACAAAAGCAATGATGTATTTCTGATGACGATGATACATTCCTATTAGTGATTCTAACATTCCGGCAGATGTCCTTTCTTAATGTTATTAGTATTTCTTGCTCCCCGTCTGTAAAATGTGACTCGGATTTTAAGACAGAAGTAAGCTTGGAGTTTGTGATTTTTTACACATTACCCGTTTGCTAACAAAAAATTGAACACAACTGTAAGCCTTATCAGTGCGTCACTTTTTAGCATACAATAGGCAAAAGTAAAAAGTCAATATCTTTTCACAAATTCCGTACCTACTTGATAACAATTCTACCACAATACCACTACTCCAAGGAAATAATGCGAATTAATTTTTAACATTTTTTTGAAAAATCTCATAGCCGGCTCTAACTTTGTCAGTTGAAACACTATTTCCATCTAGTTTTAGTATTTTTTGTTGCACGACACCTCCGTATTTGCTGAATCATGTTATTTACGCTCGCCGCTTCACATATTGATGTACAAAAAAAGCTTTCACCTGATTTGGTAAAAGACTTTCGACAGATTACGTGACTGCGAAAGCTCTCTTCCAGCGAAGAAGATCGAAAAAAATAGCTAGACACGTATTGTTTGCAGTATGAAGTTATAATTGCCCGGCACACTTAGGTCAATTCTGTCCACGCCTTTTTCAGACGTCGGCGGGATTGAGACAGTGCTGGCTTGCAGCAATTATCCCTTACGCATTTCATGAACAGCTAAATCTTTTGAGCTCTTTTGTGATAACATTGATCATCTTAACACAATATAACTGAAAGCTCTAGCAAAAACCAGTTGCGTAATATATTTGTAACAATGAGGCGCTTCCATTGGGATTTCTTGTTTTTTCATAGGTTTTTGGTAGTAATAAAAGCGACTATTTACAGTAAATAAAAAGACCGAACTTTGAACAAAATCTTGATAAAGTCGATGGGTATCTTACGTATTACCAGTAAAATGATCTTCGTCTTTATTCAGGTTTTGTTCAAAGCTCGGCCAGCGTTTTAAACGGTATAGTCGGATGGGCGATTCGTTGTTTTTTCGAAGTGATATTTGATCGCTTCTAGAATTCTTGCAGATGCTTCTCCATCGCCATATGGATTGCTAGCATTGGCCATTTTTAGATACGCTTCTTTGTTATCCAACAGCTCAAATGCTTCTTTTTTCAGGTCTTCTTTGGCGGTTCCAATCAGTTTTAGCGTGCCGGCTTCTACGCCTTCTGGACGCTCGGTCGTATCTCGCAAAACTAAAACCGGAACTCCCATACCTGGGGCTTCTTCTTGCACGCCGCCAGAATCTGTGAATACAAGGTACGATTTTTTCAAGAAATTATGAAAATCGATAGCATCGAGCGGTTCAATTAAATGAATGCGTGGATGCCCGCCTAGGATCGCAGTCGCTTTTTCACGTACAGCCGGATTCATGTGCATCGGATAAACGATCTCGACATCTTCGCGCGCCTCAGCAATCTCGCGTACAGCCTCAAAAATCCCTTGCATCGGAGCGCCCAAATTCTCGCGACGATGCGCCGTCATTAATACGAGACGATTATCGCCTAAACCATCTAGAATTGGATGGTGGTAGTCATCTTGAACCGTCGTTTTCAGCGCATCGATTGCCGTATTACCTGTGACAAAAATGGCATCGGGGTTCTTACCTTCATCTAGCAAATTCTGCTTCGATTGTGAGGTTGGTGAAAAATGCAAGTCCGCCATAACGCCTGTCAATTGACGATTCATCTCTTCGGGGAATGGTGAATATTTATTCCATGTCCGCAAGCCAGCCTCTACGTGACCGATCGCCGTTTGATTGTAAAAAGCAGCGAGTGCAGCCGCAAAACTCGTCGTCGTGTCGCCGTGAACTAGTACGATATCTGGTTTTTCTTTTGCAATGACCTCGTTTAAGCCTTGTATCGCGCGTGTTGTAATATCCGTTAACGTTTGTTTTTTCTGCATAATATTTAAATCCACATCTGGTTGTACATTGAAAATATCAAGCACTTGGTCTAACATTTCGCGATGTTGGGCTGTGATAACGACACGCGATTCAAAAAACTCCGACTGCTTCTCAAACTCTAAAACTAGCGGAGCCATCTTAATAGCTTCTGGTCGTGTCCCAAAAACACTCATTACTTTAATTTTACTCATTGCTAATCCACCCTTTCTGAAAAAACGAGGAAACACTTGCCTCCTCGTCTTTGAATCCTTATTATTTTGTGCCAAATAGGCGGTCCCCAGCATCTCCTAGACCTGGAATAATGTAGCCATGCTCATCTAATTTTTCATCTAAACCGGCAACATAAATGTCTACATCTGGATGTGCCTCTTGTAATGCTTTAATTCCCTCTGGAGCAGCAACTAAACACATGAACTTCATGTTTTTTGCGCCACGTTTTTTCAAACAGTCGATTGCCATGATCGCAGAACCACCTGTTGCCAACATCGGGTCAACAACGATGAAAAGGCGTTCTTCTACATCTGACGGTAACTTCACAAAATATTCGACTGGTTCTAGTGTATCATGATCGCGATACAAGCCAACGTGCCCTACTTTTGCCGCTGGGATAAGTGTTAGGATTCCGTCCGCCATGCCGAGACCAGCGCGCAGAATCGGAACGACGCCTAATTTTTTACCTGCGATTGTTTTTGCTGGTGTTCTTTGTAATGGTGTTTCAACAAAGGTGTCTTCTAACTCCACATCGCGTGTAATTTCATACGCCATTAATGTCGCGACTTCATTTACTAGTTCACGAAATGCTTTCGTTCCAGTATCTTTATCACGGATAATTGTTAATTTATGCTGAACTAATGGGTGATCTATTACGTGTACTTTTGCCATTGTATTCGCTCCTTTAAGGTAAATTTCCTTCTCTTATTGTATCAGAGAATCGCGCTTGTGCAAGTATTAAATCGTTTCGTATAAAATGCTACAAAAAAAGCCCTACTATTCACTAGTAAGGCTCGGATCATTTCTATAGAGATGGATATAATGGATAGTCAGCTGTAATCTTGGCTACTTCCGCTTTGACTTCGGCTAGCACTGCCTCATCTTCTAGGTGATGCAACACCTTAGAGATTAATTTGCCGACTTTGGCAATGGCTACTTCGTCAAAACCACGCGTCGTTACTGCAGCGACACCAACACGGATACCGCTCGTCACAAATGGACTTTCTGTTTCGAAAGGAATTGTATTTTTGTTAACAGTAATACCGACATCGTCAAGGACCGCTTCTGCTGCTTTACCAGTTAATCCTAGTGGTTTTAAATCAATCAGAAGTAAGTGGTTATCGGAGCCGCCTGTTAAAACAGTGACACCATTTTCTTGAAGCGTTGCCGCGAGCTGTTTCGAGTTCTTCAAAATGTTTTCACTATACGTTTTGAACTCCGGTTGTAAGGCTTCACCAAATGCGACTGCTTTTGCAGCGATAACGTGCATCAACGGACCGCCTTGAATTCCTGGGAAAATCGCTTTATTTAATTTGGCTTCCCATTCTGCTTTTGCTAAAATCATACCGCCACGAGGGCCACGCAATGTTTTGTGTGTCGTGGTCGTTACAAAGTCTGCGTATGGTACCGGATTTTGGTGATGTCCTGTCGCAACAAGACCAGCGATATGCGCCATATCCACCATTAAGTATGCGCCAACTTCATCCGCGATTTCACGGAATTTAGCGAAATCGATTGCACGCGGATAGGCACTTGCGCCTGCTACAATCATTTTCGGCTTATGTTCCAGGGCAATTTCACGAACTTTGTCATAATCAATTTGCTTGGTTTCTTCATCCACGCCATAAGCAACGAAGTGATACAGTTCCCCACTAAAATTCGCTGGGCTTCCGTGTGTTAAATGTCCGCCATGAGATAAATTCATTCCAAGTACAACGTCTCCTGGTTTAAGCGTGGCATGATATACCGCCATATTCGCTTGGGCACCAGAGTGCGGTTGAACGTTGGCATATTCTGCGCCAAATAATTGTTTCGCGCGATCGCGGGCTAAGTTTTCTACAATATCAACATATTCACAACCGCCATAATAGCGTTTGCCAGGGTAACCTTCTGCGTACTTGTTCGTTAAAACAGATCCCATCGCTTCCATGACTTGCTCCGTCACGAAATTCTCCGATGCGATTAACTCAATATTACTGCGTTGTCTGCCTAGCTCTAACTCAATTGCGTCAAAAACTGCCTTGTCGTGCTTTTGTAGATAAACCATATGTGGATCCCCATCCTTTTCTCAAATGATTAGTAAAGCGTCGTACATGTTCTAATAATCTCCCATTCCGCTCTAAATTGCAAGTATTTTCGCACAAGATTATCTAATTCTAAATAGTGAAACAGATCACAAAAATGAAAAACGGAAGTAGCCCGTTTATGTTGCTTCACTAAATCAATAGGCAGTGGAGCAATGCGAGACTGCCAACCTTTTATTTGTTAGGGGGCGCAGTGAAAATCCGCTCTTGCTTTTGTAGGAGAGCGTGAAGTTTAGGGGAGTTCGTCGCTGAATGCTGGATCTAGAAATTTAGGCACGTAATAACAAACAGGTCTTTCCGCTTACATGATTGCCAAACGCAAAAAAGGAGGTTTTTAATATGTACAAATCCCTCCTCGGTCCTCTAGACATCTAACAAAAAACGCCGTGCAATCATTTCTTCCAATTCCGCAAACGTATACTCATAATCCGCCTTGCTTCCACCATAAGGATCGGCAACGTCAAAATCATACGGCGAAATCAGCTCGGTTTTCTGATTAGGGAATTGATATAGTAACGCTTGCCGATGTTGCTCCGTCATCACAAAGATTTTATCCGCCTGATCTACGAGGTCATTTGTCAGTGATTTCGCGACATGATAGGTTGGCAAGCCATGTTCTTGCAATACGGCTTTTGATTCCGCTGACATCGGGGAACCGGATTGTGCGGCGAGTCCTGCTGATGTAATTTTCCAATCCGGTTTGAACCACTGTAACATTTTTTCGGCCATTGGGCTTCGGCATGTATTTCCAGTACACACAAATAATATATTCATTCTAACGTTCCTCGCTTTGCCTGATATAATGTCCGCCTGCTGCTTTCTCAAGTCGATTCATTACCGCTTCTCCAATACCAATTTTTGCAAAAGGTTCGGCGTAAATAAGCGTCACTGGTGTATGGTCAAAATGGCGAAGCCGGTCGTATAAACGATAGGCAGTTTCTTCTGGGTAGGCTTTACTGCCAAGTCCCATCATATATTCTGATTTGCGTAGCTGCGCTTCAAGCTCATCAGACACGAGCACACCGACGATTTCTCCGTTTTTCTCAGCCAAGTCAATCTGCTGCTGAAAAAAGACTGCATCGCCCTCAATGATCGCCACCGGGGCTTTTGGCGCGTAATGTGTGTATTTCATTCCTGGCGCTTTCGGTGCTTCTTGTTGCGCGACTTCTTTTGCCTCGGAAATCACGGGGCCAATCACAGCCTCAATCTCCTCTTGTGATACGCCACCGGGTCGCAAAATAGCCGGCATCTCAAGCGTGCAATCAATGACCGTGGACTCCAAGCCCACTCCCGTCTTCCCGCCAAAAACTATACCCGCGATTCGGCCAGATAAATCTTCCTCGACATGTTCCCCAGATGTTGGACTCGGCTTTCCAGAGCGATTTGCACTGGGCGCCGCGACTGGAATGCCAGCTACCGCCAAAAGTCCAAGTGCGACTGGGTGCTCTGGCATGCGAACGCCGACACTATCTAATCCCGCTGTCACATTTGCCGCCAATCGCCCTTTCCGTAATGGTAAAATGATCGTCAACGGTCCTGGCCAAAAAGTGTGCATCAGTTTTTTCGCGTTATCTGGAACCTCCTTGACGAATTCATGCACTTGCGATTGGTCTGCGATATGGACGATTAACGGATTGTCTGCGGGCCTACCCTTCGCTTCATATATTTTAGCCACAGCTTGTTCATTTGTCGCGTCTGCACCGATGCCATACACCGTTTCAGTTGGAAAAGCCACGGCCTCTCCTGCTTGCAAAAGTTTCGCTGCTTCCAAATAGGTTTGGATTTCATTTTCTTTCGTTATATGCCAAATCTTTGTTTTCATCAGGAATTGCTCCTTTACATTGCTTTAATCTTATTTTAACGGTTTTACGATAGTTTTTACAGCGTGAGATCCATTTTTTGAAAATTAGTGATTTACCCACAAAGTTATCCCCAATCTGTGGATAATAACTTTGTCAATGTGTATAACTACTTGTGAATCTGTGGATAATGTGTATAAGTGTGTTGATAACTACGTTTACTTTATTAAGATTTGATTAAAAATATTTTTTTACACAAAGTTTTATCCCCAATCCTGTGGATAATTACGGCTAATAAAAAAGCATCTCCATCATAGAAATGCTTTTATATCCGTTCATACACGCAAATAACCATTCGGTCTTTGCCGTTGATATCTTGTTGTACCGTTGTCGTTGCCTGTGGAAAACTTTTTTCAAAAAGCTGTTTTACGGCTTTCCCTTGTGTATAACCGATTTCCACGCCTATCCAAAAAGAGTTATCCACAATGTCAGGTAAATTCTCGATCAGTTTTTCGTATATCGCTAGTCCGTCATTTGGCGCAAATAAAGCGAGTTCCGGTTCATGATTCAAGACATAGGCCGACATTTCGGCGCGTTCATCATCCGCGATATATGGTGGATTAGCCAGAATCATGTCGAATTTCTCTCCATTTTGTTGGAAAAATTCTACGAGATCGCTGTGGATAAAGTGCACGTCTGTTTGTAATTGTTTGCTGTTCTTCTCGGCGACTTCAAGGGCAGGCACGGAAATATCGGAACCTGTCACCGCGAGTTCCGGAAATGTCGCTTTTAACGTGATTGGGATAATACCGCTTCCCGTACAGACATCCAACACGCGATGGATACGATTTGGCTTTTTTTCAATGAATTTTTCGGCGGCGTAGACGAGTTCTTCGGTTTCGGGACGTGGAATCAGGACGCTTGGTGTGACGTAGAAATCGCGACCATAAAAAGGAGCCACTTCTAAAATATACTGAACTGGCTCTCCGTTTATATAGCGCGCGAAATCAGCATCAAACTGCGCTTGCTCACTTGGGCCCAGCTCGCGATCCGTCGACATCCATAAGTCGGAACGCGTCAAATGCAGACGCGTTTCAATGAGAATTTCAGCGATATTGAGGTCCAGTCCGCGCGTCGTTAGTTCGACTTTGGCTTGATGCAAAATTTCAGCGATTGTCATCTTACATACCGTCGCTCAAATGGTCTAGTTTACTTGTTTGGTCTTCCATAATAAGCGCGTCAATCACTTCGTCGAGCTTGCCTTCCATGATTTGATCGAGCTTTTGGATCGTCAATCCAATCCGGTGGTCGGTCACGCGATTTTGTGGATAATTATACGTCCGAATCCGCTCCGAACGGTCACCCGTACCAACTGCCGATTTCCGGTGTGTATCGTATTCTTCACGCGCTTCCCGCTCAAATTTATCAAAAATACGGGCACGCAAAATTTTCATCGCTTTTTCTTTGTTCTTAATTTGGGAACGTTCATCTTGCATCGAAACAACGATCCCCGTAGGAATATGCGTCAAACGTACGGCTGACATCGTCGTATTGACACTTTGTCCTCCCGCACCACTTGACGCGAAAGTATCCGTCCGAATTTCGTTATCTTTGATGTCGATCTCCACATCTTCGGCTTCTGGCAAAATCGCAACTGTCGCCGTTGATGTATGGATTCGTCCGCCTGATTCGGTTTCAGGTACACGTTGCACACGATGCGCGCCATTTTCGTATTTTAGACGTGAGTATGCTCCAGCGCCGTTAATCAATACGATAATCTCTTTATAACCGCCAATTCCCGTCGCGTTTGCTTCCATTACTTCTGCCTTCCAGCCTCGCGACTCGGCGTAACGAGAATACATTCGGAATAAGTCGCCCGCAAATAGAGCGGCTTCATCGCCACCCGCCGCGCCACGAATCTCCATGATAACGTTTTTGTCGTCATTTGGGTCTT
The DNA here is from genome assembly GCF_014322885.1 of Listeria grandensis. NCBI lineage: Bacteria > Bacillati > Bacillota > Bacilli > Caryophanales > Listeriaceae > Listeria > Listeria grandensis. The sequence continues at coordinate 62,322 of NZ_JAASUG010000006.1, forward strand.
TTGGAACGAGTAATATTTTCAAGCGTTCTTCTAACTCCGCTTTTTTAGCTGTTAACTCGTTGAATTCTTCCTTCACCATTTCCTTCATGTCATCGTCGAGCTTCTCGTTCATCATTTCGCGCGTCTCGGCAAGTCCTGCCGTCACTTCTTTATATTCGCGATATGTTTCTACCGTTTCGGTAATGCCGGACTGCTCTTTGGAATAGTCGCGTAGCTTTTTCGCGTCACTGACCACGTTCGGGTCGCTGAGCAATTCGTTCAATTCATCGTAGCGATCTTCCACTGCTTGTAAACGATCATACATTTCGATTCACCTCATTAGTTTATATTGATGGGTTCGCGTGGCATTTCCGGCAAACTGGATAGTAACGGTCATTGCCGCCAATCATGATTTGGTCGCCTTTGTACATCGGCTGCCCATCCTCATCGACGCGTAATACCATCGTTGCCTTTTTCGTGCAAAACCAGCAAACGGTCTTCATTTCTTCAATCTTGTCTGCGTATAGCAATAAATATTTGGAGCCTTCGAAAAGCTCGTTTTGAAAATCGTTTTTTAGGCCGTACGCGATGACTGGAATATTAAGCCCGTCTGCGATTTGCGCCAACTGCAAAATATGTTTTTTCTCCAAAAACTGCGATTCATCCAGCAGGACGCAGCATGGTTTGGGCTCGATTTTGGCAACTTCTTCATACAGATTAGTTGCGGAAAACACTGGTGTTGCCTCACGTTTCAAGCCAATGCGACTCGAGATGATGCCAACCTGATCGCGATCATCGATACCCGACGTGAAAATCATCACCGGCTTATTTTGTTCCTCATAATTGTGTGCTACTTTTAAAATTTCAATCGTCTTACCACTATTCATCGAACCATATCTAAAGAAAAGCTGTGCCATTCTCTCAAAACCTCGCATTCCCATGTTAAAAACTCTTTTTCATTCTATCATAGCGCGTAATTTGGGACAATAGGCATTGTTTTATGTATCGCGTGAAGCCTGTGATAATCGCATTTTGAGGATTATTTTTATGTGTCATTCTTAAATGAACCTGGCAAAAAAACTACAAGTAAAGCGTAAAAATAATACTTTACTTGTAGTTTATTCATGAAAATATCGTCGAGCCGTTTCCTTCTACATTTAACGAAAGAACCGCCGCAGTTTGATCAAATTCCTTCATGACATGTATCAAGTTCTCGCTTTCCGATTTTGGAGCAAATATTAAAATCGTTGGACCCGCGCCACTCAGACACGCCGCGTAAGCACCGTTCGCTTTCATCAATTCCCGCAATGGCTTCAAATGAGGCACAAGTTTCGCACGATATTTCTCATGCCATAAATCGCGTTCCATCATGTCGCCCGCCAGTTTCAGATCATTTTGCAAAAGCGCGGCGATCATCACATTGGCGATACTGCTTGCTTTGACTGCCTCTTTGTATGGAAGCTGGTCTGGCAAAACACCTCGACTCTCACTCGTTAAGAGCACTTCTTTTGGAATAAACGCGAGCAATGCACAGTCTGGAAAAAGATGCCTCACGTAAAAATCTTCTCCATCCAATTTCGCACCAACGACAAAATTACCGAGTACTGCTGGCGCAACGTTATCAGGATGGCCTTCGATTTCCGCAGCAATCTCCACTTTGCGTTCTGACGTCAACTCCAAATTCGCGAGTATATTCGCAAGCTCGATGCCTGCCACCACGGCCGCTGAACTACTTCCAAGTCCGCGCGCCGCTGGGATATCGCAGAGCATTTTCAAGTGGTGCGGTTCGAGATTTGGCGCAATGCTAAGCGCGGTTTCGATAATGACATTCGAGGCATCCGTCGGAATTCCGCCGCCGAGATCATGCGCGATATGCCATTCCGCTGCTGGTTCGCCAACGTCTAGCGTCAAGTACAGCGATAACGCCAAGCCGCACGAATCAAAACCAGGTCCAAGATTCGCTGTTGTAGCCGGAACTTGGATGCGGATCATTTCGTCACGCCCCCGCGCAAGTATTCACGCATCGCGTCTACACCTTCCACGTGTGAAATCGGAACTTCATGCACGCTCATCGCCGTATCCGGATCTTTCAAACCATTTCCAGTGAACACACACACAACCGTCTCACCTTGCTTAATCGCGCCACTTTTCACGTGTTGAATCACGCCAGCAAGCGATGCCGCAGAACCAGGCTCAATGAAAACACCGTCCTGTGCCGCGACTTTTTTGTACGCATTCACAATCTCGTCATCTGTCACGGAATGAATATAGCCCTTCGACTCATCACGCGCCGCCTCAGCCAACTCCCAACTCGCAGGATTCCCAATCCGAATCGCCGTCGCAATTGTCTCCGGATTCTTGATTGGCGCACCTTGCACGATCGCCGCCGCACCTTCCGCTTCAAAACCATGCATCCGCGGTAAACCGACACCAAAATGCCCGTCCCATTCCTTGAAACCTTTCCAATACGCCGAAATGTTCCCCGCGTTCCCAACCGGAATAGCCAGCACGTCTGGCGCTTTACCACCCAATTGTTCACAAATCTCAAACGCTGCCGTCTTCTGGCCTTCCAAACGATACGGATTCACCGAGTTAACTAGCGCCACCGCTTCCGTTTTCGCAAGCTCACGAACCGCGTCCAAAGCCTCATCAAAGTTCCCCTGAATCGCGATAATATCCGCGCCGTACATCACGGCCTGCGCTAACTTACCAAGCGCCACTTTCCCATCCGGAATCACGACATACGCCTTCATTCCCGCACGAGTCGCGTACGCAGCCGCAGCCGCCGACGTATTCCCCGTCGAAGCACAAATCACAGCCTCTGCGCCCTCTTCCTTCGCCTTCGCAACCGCCATCACCATACCGCGATCCTTAAACGACCCCGTCGGATTCAAGCCCTCATATTTCCCATATAACGTCACACCAAGTTCCTTCGACAAATTCGGCAATGGAATCAAAGGCGTATTCCCTTCCGCCAAGCCAATCATCGGGGTTTTATCCGTAATTGGTAAATAATCCTTATATTGTTTCAGTAATCCTTCGTACATCCTTATCCCTCCACCACTTTATATTTCGCTTCCACTTGCATTTGCGGTTCCAATTGTACCTTTTCGATCGCTTGTTCCAGCTGTGCCTTACTCGTCACATGCGTCACCACAACAACCGTCGCCGTAAACTCGTCCAGCGGTTCCTGCAAAATTTTATCAAAACCGACACCCGCCTCCGCAAAAATCTGCGTTAACTTAAGGAACGTTCCCGTCTTATCATCCATCACAATACGCAAATAATACTTCGAGAAAATTTCATCCGACGATGTTTGCTTCGTGTCATGCTTATAACTATTAAACGCGTTTCCATTAATGCCTAACTTACTATTTTTCGCCACCATAATAATATCGCTGACAACACTCGTCGCCGTCGGTAATTCCCCAGCACCAGGCCCGTAATACATCGTTTCACCAGCCGCAGCACCCGTTACAAACACCGCATTATTCTCGTTGTTCACGCCCGCCATCGGATGATATTTCGGCAAGAGCACCGGTCCAACACTAACAGCCACCGAACCATTTCGCTCCTCCGCCGTACCGACTAGTTTAATCACGTATTTCAACTGCTCCGCAACTTCCATATCACGCGGCGCAATCCCACGAATCCCAACCGTATCCACGTCCGCCAAGTCCACGTTCATCCCAAAAGCCAAACGCGTCAAAATCACCATTTTGCGAGCCGCATCGATTCCGTCCACATCATTCGTCGGGTCACTTTCCGCGAAACCTAAGTCCTGCGCCTCTTTCAAGACACTTTCGTAACTCCGCTTCTCCGTCTTCATTTTCGTCAACATGAAGTTCGTCGTCCCATTGACGATTCCCATCACCTTCTGCATCTTATCCGCCGCAAGCCCGTTCACAATCGTCCGCAAAATCGGGATTCCGCCAGCAACACTTGCCTCATAGAACAAATCACATTTATTCGCCTGCGCCACAGCAATCAATTCATCACCATGTAACGCAATTAAGTCCTTATTCGCCGTCACCACATGTTTACCAGCCTTAAGAGCCTGTAAAACATACTCCCGCGCCGGTTCGATGCTTCCCATTACCTCCACAACGACCGAAATATCCGGATCATTTAAAATAGCGGCAGGCTCCGTGGTCAAGCTAAATCCTTTCGTTTCATACCGACGATTTTTCTCTAAGTCGCGTACAAGAACCGTTTTGACACTTACTTGATAGCCCGTCATTTGACTAATTTTCTCCGCATGTTCCTCTAAAATGTGAATGACACCACTACCAACCGTTCCAAATCCAAAAATTCCAACTTCTAATTTTGCTTCCACTCGCCAACCTCCTCAGTTCTAAAACAATGTAATTATTGCTTATTATACGCAATTTCCTTCTATAAAGCAAAGGGTTATTTGACATATCTGAATATTCGTTTAGGCAATGTCCATAAAGATGTCAAAATCACTGAGACACATAAAAAAACACCCGTCCTTATCCAGCGCACAAATAAGCACGCCGTCATAAGTCCGAGTCTTTCTTAATCTAAAATTACCGCATCGTCACAAATTCCTCAGAACCTGTCGGATGAATCGCAACCGTATTATCAAAATCAGCCTTCGTCGCGCCCATTTTCATAGCGACCGCAAAGCCTTGTATCATCTCATCTACACCCGTCCCAATACCGTGCAGCCCAACTACTTTTTCATTGTCGCCCGCACAAACGAGCTTCATACGGCACGGTTCGCGATGTTCCGTAATCGCCGTATACATCGATGTAAACGAAGAAGTGTAGACTTTGACTTGCGTCTCACCGTATTTCTCAATCGCCTCGGGCTCCGTTAAACCAACTGTCCCAATCGCAGGATGACTGAAAACAACCGTCGGAACTAGCGAATAATCCAAATGCTCGTCCAACTTGCCATTAAACAAGCGCTCCGATAACCGCCGTCCCGCAGCAATCGCAACCGGCGTAAGTTCGATGTGTCCTGTAATATCCCCAACCGCATAGATTCCCGGAACCGCCGTATTTTGGAACTTATCGACTTTAATATAGCCTTTCTTATCCAGTTCCACCGCTGTGGCCGCCAAATTCAGCATCTCCGTAAGCGGCGTCCGACCAATCGCCCAGATTAATTTATCCACCGTCTGCGTCCGACCATCCTCCAAATGAAGCGTCACCGAACCATCCTCATTTTGCGTCACCGCTTTTGGAATCGCCTCAGTATGCAGCGTTGGCCCCTGCTCCTTCATAACCTCCACCAGCGTATCCACCAGCAACGGGTCAAAATTCCGCAACGGCGCGTGCTTGCGAACAAACAAATGCGTCTCCACACCAAATCCCTGCAAAACGCCTGCAAGTTCCACAGCAATGTATCCCGCACCAACAACTGCCACGCGCTTCGGTAACTCGGTCCATTCAAAAAAGCCATCCGAATCCGTCCCAAATTCCGCACCCGGAACGTCTGGCCAAGCCGGTTTTCCACCAGTCGCTATCAAAATATGCTCCGCCGTGTAATGCGTCCCGTTCACCTCAATCGTATGCTCATCCACAAATGACGCGTATCCTTTTAAAATATCGACCTTATTATGATCAAGTCCGCGTTGATACGAACCATGAATCCGTTCAATATAAGCCTCCCGATTCTCCACCAACTTCGCAAAATCAAAACGCTCCTGCTTCACCTCAAAACCATAATCCGGCGCGTACTTATGCATTGCTTCAGAGATTTGCGCCCCATACCACATCACTTTTTTCGGAACACAGCCGACATTCACGCAAGTGCCACCAAGATGTTTTGGCTCTACAAGTGCACATTTCATCCCATAACTGGCCGCCCGATTTACCGAAGAAATCCCACCACTTCCGCCACCAATCGCTATATAATCATAATGTTTTACCATCTGAAAACCTCCTCTATTACTTCTCTATCCCTCAATTCTACCCCAAGCCGCACCGAATTGAAAATGTTTGGATTGGAAGGATCGGTATGATGCTTAGCGGCTTTACTAGGATAAATGTTCCGCACAAAATCAAATAAAAAAGCCACCCGAGGGTGACTTTTTTATTTGATTCCGTATTTTTTGTTGAAACGATCGACACGTCCATCGGCTGTCGCATGTTTTTGTTTACCAGTATAGAATGGGTGAGAATCAGAACTGATTTCGACACGTAGTAAAGGATACTCGTTGCCATCTTCCCATTGAATAGTTTCGTTCGAGCCCTTAGTAGAACCAGAAAGAAATTTGAAATCTGTACTAGTATCAAGAAATACCACTTGACGGTATTCCGGGTGAATTCCAGCTTTCATTGTTTTCAACTCCTTCGCCCTGAATCATCTGAAACAGAGTAATTTCTGCACAATTGCACACAGTAAACTCATTATAACAATGCTTTTCTATTTTAGCAAGGCTTATTTTTTAAACATTTCGCTTTGCATCACTTCGAAAAAGGCCTCATTGGTCGGTGTCTTTTTCAGCTGACGAATAAAGCGTTCGGAAATGTCGAGCGCATCGCCTTGAATCGGCATGACTTTGCGAATTTTCCAAAGCTGCTCGAGTTTATCTTTTGGTAATAATAGCTCTTCTTTTCGCGTCCCAGAACGGCGGATATCAATCGCTGGAAACACGCGTCGCTCAGCCATCGCCCGATCCAAGTGAAGCTCCATATTCCCTGTACCTTTAAACTCTTCATAAATCACGTCATCCATTCGTGAGCCTGTATCCACAAGCGCTGTTGCCAAAATCGTCAAGCTCCCACCTTCTTCGATATTCCGAGCCGCCCCGAAAAAACGCTTCGGTCTGTGGAAAGCAGCTGGATCGATACCACCCGACAGTGTACGCCCGCTCGGTGGAATAACAAGATTATAAGCCCGTGCAAGACGGGTAATGCTATCCATCAAAATAACGACATCACGCTTCTGCTCAACTAGCCGCATCGCTCGCTCTAACACAAGTTCTGCCACTTTAATATGATTCTCCGGTACTTCATCAAACGTCGAACTGACGACCTCTGCTCTAACAGAACGCTCAATATCCGTTACTTCTTCTGGGCGCTCATCGATAAGTAAAACAATGAGCTCCGCGTCAGGACTATTCTCCGTAATCGCATTAGCAATCTCTTTTAGCAAAATGGTTTTACCGGCTTTCGGTGGCGCGACGATGAGACCACGCTGCCCAAAACCAATCGGTGCAATCATATCGATCATTCTCGTTGAAATCGGCTCTTGGCCAATCTCCATTCGAATTTGACGATCAGGGTAAAGCGGCGTCAATCCTGGAAAATGAACACGTTCTTTCGCGACTTCCGGGTTTTCGCCATTGACAGCTTCAACGTGAAGTAAACCAAAATAACGCTCATTTTCTTTAGGTGGGCGTACTTTTCCAGAGACCTTATCACCCGTTCTTAAATCAAAACGTCTAATTTGGGAAGCTGATATGTAGATATCCTCAGAACTTGCGGAATAGTTGATGGGGCGTAGGAAGCCAAAACCTTCCGAGGCAATGATGTCAAGAACTCCTTCCATGAAAAAGAACCCTTGTTTTTCAGCACTTGCTTTTAACAGAGCAAAGCTAAGTTCCCTTTTTGTGAGTTTGCTGTAATAGGGAATTTTATGTTCTTTCGCAAGCGCATAAATTTCTTTAATTGTCAGTTTTTCTAGATAGGATATGGATATGTCTGGCATATAATTTGACCACCTTTTGGATTTTTTGTGGAGAGGATTTTGGAGAACAACGAGGACTACAAACTATTTGTACTACTTTCATACATGCATCACGAAACTAATCGGGGGTTGTCCAACTTTCATGATATGTTGGAACCACCCCCAGCAATTTTTACGATTTCATCCGCCGCGCTGAAGACTAGACGATCTCTTCGGCGTGGACCACCTTCCGAATATCAGCACCGATACCTTCTAATTTTTCGATGATGCGACCGTAACCACGTTCGATATGTTCGATTCCAAGTATTTCCGTGATACCATCTGCGGTTAGGCCAGCAATAACAAGAGATGCCCCAGCGCGCAAATCAGAGGCAGTGACTGTAGCGCCTCTTAGCTGAGTTGGACCAGTCACGATCGCGGCGCGGCTTTGGAGTTTAAAGCGACCACCCATACGTTTTAATTCATCGATATGTTTAAAACGACTTGGATAAATGGTATCTGTTACGATGCTACTCCCATCAGCACCAGCGAGTAAAGCCGTCATTGGTTGTTGTAAATCTGTCGGAAAACCTGGATAGGCGTATGTTTTAATATCTACTTTTTTGAGGGACTTACTTTTGCTGATGTATGCGGAGTCTTCATCCATTTCGATGGAAACCCCTGCCTCGACGAGCTTGGCTTTCACAGCTTCCATATGCGCAGGAATAATATTTTCGACTTTAATACCTGAACCCGCAGCAGCAGCTAGAATCATAAAAGTACCTGCTTCAATACGATCTGGAATAATGGTGTGGCGGCAACCGTGAAGCTGCTCCACGCCTTCGATGCGGATTGTATCTGTTCCTGCACCTTTAATCTTCGCACCCATACTTGTAAGAAGCGTGGCTACATCGATAATTTCTGGTTCTTTAGCGGCGTTCTCGATGACGGTTTTTCCTGTCGCTTTTACAGCTGCAAGCATAATATTAATCGTCGCACCAACACTGACAACATCTAGATAAATTCGCGCACCTTTTAATTCATCGGCACGCAAATAAATCGCGCCTTGTTCATTGGTAACAGTCGCACCTAAAGCTTCAAAACCTTTAATATGTTGATCAATCGGGCGTGGGCCCAAATAACATCCACCGGGAAGACCGATGACAGCTTTTTTAAAACGACCTAACATAGCGCCCATCAAATAATAAGAAGCGCGTAATTTTTTTACATTACCATTTGGCAGTGGGACATCTGTTAAATTGGATGGATCAATCGTAACCGCATCCGGCCCCGCATGAATTTCTCCACCAAGTTCTTCTAAAATCGCATAAAGTGTGTGCACATCCGATATATCTGGCAAGCCTTCAATCGTCACATTCGAGTCAGCCAAAATCGTTGCAGGAATAAGAGCAACAGCACTATTCTTAGCACCATCAACACGCAACGTCCCTGACAGCTCATTTCCACCTTTTATAACTAATTTCTCAACCATACCGTTCCTTCTTTCTGATTACAAAGATTTCACTTGTTGCTAATTATCCCTGATATTGAGGAAATTTGCAAATCGAAGAGCTGAAAGAGCCCGTTTAGCCTTGACAGAAATTGTTAGAGGGCGTAGTAAAAGTCCTCTTTTGACTTTTATGTAGACCTCGAAATTTCCGAAAGGCTGGCTCTCGAAGCTTGATCAAATCGAAGAGCTGAAACGGCTCGTTTAGCTCCGACAAAAACTGGAGCGCTCGCGAGAAAAAGCTGTCCTTGCTTTTTATTGCGAGTGTGAAGTTTTCGAGGAGCTAGCCGTTGAAGCTTGACCCTATCGAAGAGCTGAAAGAGCCCGTTTAGCCTTGACAGAAATTGTTAGAACACGTCATAAAGGCCTCAACAAATCCACCTCATATACATACGCCAGTTGCTTCCGCTGTGCCGATGCTGGTGCTAGTCGCATACCTACATTGCGTACTTTACAAGCAAATGCCGACTCAAACTGCCCCACTTTGCCAATCAATCGTGAGCGCTCTGTAATTTTCTTAGTTCGCCCCACCCGAGCCTTGCTGTAAGCCTCAAATGCCATTTCTACATCCTCTAAACGCTTCACACAGTTTTGCAGAACAATCGCGTCTTCCATCCCCTGACAGCCACCTTGCCCCATATTCGGTGTCATTGCGTGTGCTGCATCGCCAAGCAGAACAATACGTCCTTTAACAAAACTGGTCATTGGCACCAAGTCAAAAATATCACCGCGTATCAATTTTTCTGGATCTGTCGCTTCTAATATTGCTTGCACCGGCGTGTGATAAGAACCAAATCGAGCTATTAAATCGGCTAATTCATAGGTCTGGTGAGCGATACTATTTTCCGTTGCACTGATAACGGCAAACCAATATGTCTCCCCATTGGCAAGTGGGACAATGCCAACTCGCCCTTTCGTACCCCAAGTCTCCGTAAATAGTTTCTCATCATCTGGCCACTCCTTCGCAATCCCACGCCAACACGTATAATCCGCATAACGCAACTTCTGTCTGCCAAAAATCTGATCGCGTGCCGACGAATGAATACCATCGGCAACAATCACGTAATCACCAGTGACCTCCGTCCCATCTTCAAACCGGATCACGACACCGGTATCATCTTGCCCCACATCACAACATTTTTTCCCAAACTGCAACGTATCCTTTTTTAAAGCACCTGCCAGAATATCCTGCAAATCCGCTCGATGAATCGCATAAATTGGGAAAGCTAATACCTCATCCGCCAGCTTCGTGATTGGTCTGCCACGTTCGTCGACAATCGCAATCCCTTTAGAACTTACATTTCCCATCTGTTTTACCTGCTCGGCCAGTCCTAATTCCGCCAATGCCGACATACCATTTGGTGACACAGTAATACCTGCACCGACCCGCTTCATTTGTTCTGCCTGCTCAAAAATTTCTACATAAAAGCCAGCTTGTTCTAAGGCGATGCCAGCCATCAGACCTCCAATTCCCCCACCAATGATTAAAAATTTCGTCGCCATACTCCCCCTACTTTCCTTGTATGCGTTTTCTTTCTAGTCTATCAAACTTCACAAAAATAGGACATCCGACTTAAGTTATGTTTTTTACACACGATTGGTCGCCAATTCATTTGGATCGTGCCGCACCTCAAAAAAAACAGCGAGCCACGATGGCCCGCTGTAACCTAAGTATAAAATTATGCTTTGCCGTTAGAGCCGAATTCTTGGATCTTAGCAACAACAGTTTTAACAATCGCATCTTTACCAGGTCCGATAACTTTACGTGGATCGTAAACTTTATCATCTGTAGCTAATTTTTCGCGAACAGCGGCAGTCCAAACAATTTGGCATTCCGTGTTAACGTTAATTTTGCTGTGACCGTGTTCGATTGCTTGTTTAATTTGGTGTTCAGGAATTCCAGAACCACCGTGAAGTACTAGAGGAGCGCCTGTTAATTTCGAGATCTCTTCCATTTCTTTGAACCCAAGAACTGGTTCGCCGTGGTAAGGTCCGTGTACAGAACCTAATGCTGCAGCAAGTGCATCAATGTTAGCTTCTTTAACAACACGTAGACATTCAGCAGGATCAGCGTAGTTGATTCCGCCAGTTACGCCGTCTTCTTCGCCACCAACAGTTCCAACTTCGGCTTCAACAGAAACACCTTTTGGATGAGCGTAGTCAACAACTTTTTTAGTCATTTCAACGTTTTCATCGATTGGGTGATGAGAACCATCGATCATAACAGATGAGAATCCTGCATCGATTGCAGCTTTACAAGAATCAAAAGATGAACCGTGATCCAAGTGAATAGCAACTGGTACAGTGATTTTTAGGTCATGCATAAGTCCTTCAGTCATTTTAACTACTGTCGTAAATCCACCCATGTATTTCGCTGCTCCTTCAGAAACACCAAGGATTACAGGGGCTTTTTCTTGTTCTGCAGCTTCTAAAATAGCGCGAGTCCATTCAAGGTTATTGATGTTGAATTGACCTACAGCATATTTTCCAGCTAACGCTTTGTTCAACATTTCAGTCATACTAACGATAGGCATAATACATTTTCCTCCTCAGGAATATAAGAGGTCTTGTGCATACCTCGGGTAAATCGGCGGCAAGCGTTCGATTTGTGTAAAGCCTAGTTTACATCCTACCTAAAATAAAAATGGGCTCGACGTTCTTCGGCTTTGTTCGAGTTTGCTCCAGACTCTTACAAAATTTGATTTTCTGCTGTGAAAAATAACGGTTGCTATTTTTCCTAACACTGTAATAATACCAGATTTGTGAGTAGTTTACCATAGTGAAGGTCGATATTTTTGATGTAATCGTTTTATTTCTGTAAGCGGTGCTCGATTCGGGTTACATCTGCCAAAATTGCCAATTTCTCAGGCAGTACTTCCAACGTATATGGTGTCTCCCCGCCATATACACCATCATAGCTTATGTTTAAGCTCGTTTCACATTCGATGTACACTTTTTTCGTTCTTACATAAACAACATCTTCACTAGCCAAATGTGTACCTGCCTTAATGGAAGCAAGGAGTTTCAATAATTTAGCTGGCGATACTTTCTTCAAAATGAGCAAATCCATCTGGCCGTCATTGAGCACTGCTGGTGGACACAATTTTTCCATACCGCCAACGCTGTTTGTTAACGCACCAAATAAGAGCAGTATTTCACCTTCAAAAACACCTGTGTCATGTATTATTTTGACTTGCTTTGGTCCCAATTTGGGCAACATCGAAATCCCGCTTAGCAAATAGGCTAAACGCCCAATCTTATTCTTCATGGACTCTTTGACGGCATACGTGATTTCCGTAATTTTCCCACCTGCCGCATTGTTAATGAAAAACTGATCGTTCGCCTTACCAACGTCTACTTTGATCGTCTCACGTGCTGCGATAATGTGCAGTGCCTCTAGTGGATCTTTTGCCATCCCAAGCGCCCTCGCAAAATCGTTTGTCGTTCCAACTGGCAAAACACCAAAAATAGGCGGTGCTTCGACTTGCATTAGACCATTCACAACATCGTTTACCGTCCCATCTCCGCCTGCCGCAACAATCATTTCAAAACCGTCAAGTGCGCCTTGTTTCGCAATCTTTGTTGCACTTTTTGCTTCTTCCGTTGTTGGAATGAGCGTCACTTCCAAACCAGCATCCCCCAAAACTTGTTCTGCAACCGGCATTAATTTGTGAAACTTGCGCTGTCCGGCAACAGGATTATAGATGATTAACATTCGCTTTAACAACTGTTTTCCCCTTCTCTCATGCAGTGATAATCTTAGTTTCTTATTTCTTTCGTTTATTGTCAAACTAGGTGCCTCGAAACAACAAAATACCTAGGCTTACGAAGGTGAGGACGGAGTTGTGACAAAGGCTTGAACGTACATTTATACCGCTACACTAGTTTTTCGATATTAAGCTATTTTGTGATAATGCTTACAAAGAGGTTTTTTGACGCCATTTAGACATCAAATTGTAGGTAATTTGTCAAATTTCAAATTTTTTAATCTAAATCTATTGGTATCAGTTGGAATTCACGCCCTTCATAGTAGTTATATTCGCCCAAATTTCGACCATGATAGGGAAACTCTATTGACTCTCTTGCTGATTTTCTCCATAATGAAAGTACTCTCTGTATACATTTAGTATATATGGAACACTTGCCTAATTTTTTATTACCAAAGGGGATTTTTAGAATGGAGATGGACAATTGAAAACTTTATTAAAATCAGTGATTGTGACGGTCGGACTTACAACTGTTGTTTTACCGATCTCTGTCCTAGCTGATGAACAACCCACTGCTGATATTAACTCGGTCACCGCAAAAGACGGATCGCAAACGGTTAACGATGATTCGATTTATGTACCAAAAGCAGAACGAGAAGGAACGTTCACGGGAGATTTACACGCGGAGCAAGATACAGAAGCACCGATACCAGATCGTAGCAGGATGCTAAACGCAAAAGCAACTTATCCAAACGTCAATAATTACATCAAAGCGAACAACTTCACCAATGCCAAATTAAGTAGCCAAATTCAGTCACAATTCACTAAATTTAATTACCGTAATGGCTACGGCAAACCAGAAGGCGTCGTTTTACATGAAACTGCCAATCCAAACTCGACTATCCAAAACGAAATTGACTACATGAGTGGAAACTGGGAGAACGCTTTTGTGCATACTTTTATTGACAAAGGAAATATCATCCAAATACATCCAACCGATTATGGGGTTTGGGGAGCTGGACGCTTTGCCAATGCTCGTTTTGTTCAGTATGAATTAGTAGAACATAAAACATTCGATGAGTTCGCACGTTCTATTAATAACTACGCTTATTATACAGCTTATATTCTTGATAAGTATAAACTGCCAATTGACAGCGCTGAAACAGACGGTGTCGGAACAGTTTGGACGCATAATGCTGTTAGTAAATATCTCGGTGGCACAACCCATACCGATCCAATTGGTTACTTTAACAAGTGGGGTTATAGCTACAATGAACTCCTAACACTTATAACCGAGAAATACAATGCGATGAGTAAAGATACCATCATATCCAATACACCTTTCCCAGCGACAACTTATGCTAATGTTAAAACGGCAGCAGGAAACACCGTTTGGTCCGCGCCATTCAACACAGCCGGTTCCGACGAAGTGAATCCCCTGTCCGCCTACACTGGCAAAAATTTAAAACTACTCCGCGAAGCGAAAACACAAAGCGGGACGTGGTATCAATTTAGCATTGATGGAAAAACAATTGGCTGGGTAGAGAATAAAGCAGTCAACATTTTCTATACACCAAGCATGGAACAATCAGCTAACCTAACACGTTACGTCAGCGTTCCAACAGAATCTGTATATTATTTCCCAGTTATTGATAGCTCTGCGCGCAAAGGAAATTTGGCAGCCTATACGAACAAACCATTAACTGTGCACAAACAAATCACACTAAGCGGTACACTTTGGTATCGCCTCATGAATGGCTCCGAAGCAGTCGGCTGGGTTCGTGCTTCAAGTCTGACAACGACAGTCTATGATCAAATCGAGTATGACAAAGTGATGGGCGCAACCACCTATGCTAGCGTCAAAACCGCCGCTGGAAACAATGTCTGGACGGTACCAAATGGAACATTAGGGGCAAGCGTTGTTAACCCACTTTCAAGCTATACCGGCAAAAACCTAAAACTAATTCGCGAGGCCAAGACTAAAAAAGGCATCTGGTATCAATTTGCCATCGACGGACGAACAATTGGTTGGGTTGATAGCAAAGCTGTTTCGATTTTCTATACACCAAGTATGGAGCAGACGGCTAATTTACCGCGTTATGTGGCGCTTCCGAACGACTCCATTTACTACTTCCCAGTCGTTGATAGCTCCACACGAAAAGGTGATCTCAAAAAATATTTAAACATCAAACTCACAGTTCACAAGCAGATCACTGTTAATGGCACGCTTTGGTACCGTCTAATGAATGGTGTAGAATCGATTGGTTGGGTTCGTGCAGTAAGCGTGACGCCGACCAATTACGACCAACCAGTCTACGACAAAACATTGACCGCTTATGGTAAGACCAAAACAACAGCGAATCAATATATTTGGAAGCTAGTTCCGAACACGTATGGTATTAATTCTAAGATTGCACCGCTTTCCAATTACAGCGGTAAAAAGCTCCGCATCTTACGTGAAGCGAAGACAACTGGCGGTTTATACTACCAAATCAGTTCCAACGGTCAACTTCTTGGTTGGGTCAATGCAAGTGCCCTGACGAAATTTTACGATGGTGCAATTGCTGAAAAGCCAGTGAACTTAACGAAAAAAGTAGCCAATACAGCTGGCGTACTCTACTCATTCCCTGTTGATGATCCTCCAATTAAAGTTGGAACGCTTGCTAAATTTGCCGGTAAAACATTAACTGCAGATCGTCAAGCAAACATCGAAGGAAAAGTATGGTACCGCCTCAAAAATGGCAATGTCGTTATCGGTTGGACGTTAATGGCAAATATTAAATAACATGAAAAAGCAGTAAATCCACGAAAAAAAGGATTTACTGCTTTTTTCTCACCTAGAAATGAAAATTGTCAGGATCAGGACCTGTGCGCTCATTCTGATTCAAACTATCGATCAACGCCATCTCCGAATCTTTCAGCTCAAAATCAAAGATATTCGCGTTTTCGATAATACGATTTTGATGCACTGATTTTGGAATCGTTACGATACCGTGTTGCAAATCCCAACGTAAGATGACTTGCGCGACTGACTTCTCATAGATTTTGGCGATGGAATTAATCACACTATTATCGAGGACTTTACCACTTCCAAGCGGGCTCCACGCCTCCACCACGATATTTTTATCCGCACAATATTGGCGTAACGGTTCTTGCGATAGCAAAGGATGTAACTCAATTTGATTCACCATCGGCACAATTTTTGCTTCTTTTAGTAATTCATCCAAATGATGTTCATGGAAATTACAAACACCAATAGCACGTACTTTTTTGTCCGCATATAATTTTTCAAAGGCGCGCCATGTGTCGACGAACTTGCCTTTCACTGGCCAATGAATTAAGTATAGGTCAATATAATCAAGCCCTAATTTTTCTAAACTGGTATCAAACGCGGCTAACGTCGATTCATATCCTTGATCCGCATTCCATAACTTCGTCGTCACAAAAAGGCTGTCGCGCGCCACACCAGATGCCTTGATTGCGCGTCCCACACCTTCCTCATTTTTGTAAGCAGCCGCTGTATCGATGCTCTTATATCCCGTTTCAATCGCCCATTTCACGGAATTCACTGCCTCTTCTCCATCATTCACACGCCAAACGCCAAACCCAAACTGTGGCATCTCCACGCCATTTGCAAGTGTTACCGTATCGTTAATGTTCATTTTACCAGCCTCCCGATTTCTATTTACCTCTCTACTATACACCCAGTGCCCCCCGTCTATGCAAGCCGTAAGCCTTCTTACTTCCAGGCACAAAAAAAACACCGCGGAAAAAAGGGGGAAACCGCGATGGTCAAAAGGGAGTTTTATCGGATGAACAACTACTAAAAAGGGGGAAAAAGTAATTGCTATCCTCTTTACACTTTCTATAATACAGGTCGCACATGATAACCAATCGAGAATCAGATGAGAAATTCATGAAAAATATATTTTATCGTTTATAAATCCTGTTTCGCAAAAATACATAAAGAACAAAATAACGATACTGAATAGACTGCAATGGAAATAACCAGAAAGAACACCGCAAGCATCTCAATCGGAGTATCCCTCAAATACCGCAGTAGCCAATATCCGAAATTAGACTGATACAAAGCCACCATCATCCCGCCTAAAAGAACAACTAGCGCTGTATATATATAACTCAATCGTCGAAATCCAAGCCAGTAATAGCCAGGGAAAACAAGGGCAAAAAAGAAACATAACCCAGCAAAAACAAATCCTATCGAAATAAAATGCGCACCTATCCCACTTTCACTTTCGATAAACAGACCGATAATTAGCGTACTTATGAAAATAAAAATCATAGCAAAAATCATGAAAACTAGACTAGATATATATTTTGCAATAACTATCTTTGCCCGAGAAACTGGCCAACTTGCCGTCAACGCACTACCACTTTTATCATCATAGCTGAGTGTAGCAAAAATGGGGGCCATGGAAATCATAGTCGCCCCTAGAGCATAGAGAGCCCATGTGACAAATTCCTGGCTCATCCATAAAGTTAACAGAGCCAATACAAAAATTAGATAGTAAGCCGTTATTTTCGTCTGAACACGAAAATCTTTCCTTATTAATGCATACAATATAATCCCCCCCTATAAATCCGTGAATCCCAGAACTCGAATGGAGAAGCGCATCGATACTATATATAATACAATCATCAATCCAAGTAGAATACTTAGTATCACGCTATACCCCCGTACCGCTAACCAATTTATAGCCTTTTGAACAATAGGGAGGCTAACTAGCAATGTCAAGAAAGCATAAAAAATAATTAATCCACTTCCTATATACCGCATCAAGTCATAACCAAGCCAATAATAAATCGGAAAAAGAAGCGTCGTTACACCGAGTACTATCACCAACGCAGTCCCCATGCTCACAAAAAAATCCTCTATCGGAATCCATGTCCACATTACAATACTTGTTATCACATACAAAAATACCATAGTAACTAACATGACAATCAGCGTACCAATATAACGCGCCATAACAATATCTTTCCTACTAACTGGCAAAGAGGTCAAAAATAGTAATGTGTGATTAACTTCATCTCTACTTATCGATCTCGCTATAACACTTCCACCTGCAATCAATGTTCCTAATAGCAAGAAAATAAAAGCTGGCATCTCGATACTTACGCCAAAAATCACAATAAATATTAGTAATATCGCAAGCCAAATAATCGAGCCACGCTGAATCATCACATCTTTCCAAATCAATTGCCACATCTACATTACCCCTTGTCGTTTCTTCTTCGTTGCCTGCACCGTGTAGTACATAATATCATCCAAGGTCGGCTTCTCAAATACAGCTTCCTCACCAAAATAAAATCGAGCTTCCTCCGCATTCTCAGACAACCCTTGAAATCCAAGAGCTCCAATTTCCACATCAACGAATAAGCTTTTAACCTCGTCATCCAATAGGTCCTGATCACCCTTCACAATCACGTATCTCTCCAATAAATTATCTTTCTCCTCACTGAAAAAAATACGCCCCTCATGTATATACGTAATAAAATCGGCCACCCTTTCTAAATCAGCTGTGACATGTGTGGAGAAAATCACGGATACCTCTTCCTTCATCACCACTGTTTGTAAAACACTGAGTAGCTCGCGCCGCACAATTGGATCGAGTCCTGCAGTGGGCTCATCCATAACAATCAATTTCGCGTGATGACTGAGAGCAATTGCGATACTGTATTTCATCTTCATCCCTTTAGAAAACACCTTTATTTTCTTGTTACTCGGGAGTTCAAACATCTTCATGTAATTCTGATATTCTGCCTCATCCCAATTCTGATAAAAAGGGGCGATAATCCGCTTCATTTGCTCGCAGGTTAAATGTTCATAGAAATGATTCTCATCAAAAACAAAACCGATATCTTGCTTTATCTCTTCCATTTCATCTCTCGTGTTCTTCCCAAAAATAACAACATCTCCATTATTTTTCTGTACTAAATCCATGATTATTTTTAATAGCGTACTTTTACCCGCACCATTCACACCAATCAACCCCATAATATAACCCTGTGGTAATTGGAAAGAAATATTTCGTAAAACAAAATCCTTATATATTTTCGAAACATGCTTCACTTCTAAAATACTATCCATAGTCTAGTCCTCCTCTGCCAACGAATCCATCATTTCACGAACCTCTTTATACTTTAGCCCCAAATCTGCTGCTAACTGTAATATCTGGATTATCTTTTTCTCCAAATCCTTTACCTTATGTTCCCGAATTAATGACATATTTTGGTTTGATACATATGTACCTTTCCCAGCAACCGTTTGAATAAAGCCATCATGTTCTAGCTCCTCATATGCTCGCTTCGTTGTAATAACACTAATCTGTAATTCCTTCGCCAATGCCCTGATAGACGGCAACTGAAAATCTCCGACAAGTTCACCATTGATAATCTGATTACGAATCTGTGACGCAATTTGCTCATAGATTGGCAATGTGGACGTATTCGTAATGATTATTTTCATACGCACCTCCGCACACGACTGTATATATAATATATATACAGTATATACGGATATGATATATATTGCAAGAATAAATGTCGCACAAAAAAACCAAGCTGGCAGGGGAACCAACTTGGGAAAAAGGAGTTTAGATATCCTATTACTAAAAAGGGGGGAAAAGTAACGGTTATCTTGTTTACATTTACTATATTACATGAACTACCTAACATTGCGAGGAAAATCACATGAGATTTCCATTAAACTTTACCGACTTATTCATGTGAACTGCCAATATGAAATTTCTTCTTCGTCAACAGGACAATCGATAGCACAAGCAATACGACAATAAAGAACAGCGAAATCAACAAATTGCCTACAAAATAAGCCTTCACATCTCCAGTCACAATCATATTAGTCGCATTCGCACTCAAATAGGCCGGATTAAAGATTTGTCCCCAACCAGAGGCTCCACTCACTAGCTCCAAAATAATTGCGCCACCAGCCCCTATCATCGCGACAACGGCTGTACTCCGAAATACGATTCCAAGGATAAGCACCGCTGAGACTAAAAATAAGACCCATACAAGATAAATCCCAAATCCAGCAAAAACACTTGCTGCCTGAATCCCTCCGTACAATAAGTAAACATAGTAATACGCCGCAAAATATCCTAAACCTAACGAAATAAACACTAATAAGGCTTGAGAAAACCATTTTGCTAAAATGTACTGCCACGCTTTTACAGGTCTTGTTAAAATAAGCGCCAGCATCCCATTATTTTTTTCCGAAATAATTGCGCCCATCAATGCTACAACTAAAATAATAATTCCAAGTTGATCAAACTGCGAAGAAAGCGTCCCAGCCATCACTTGTTGTGCGTTCACGTTGCCCATCAACTCAGCAATTGCCGATCCCTGCTCGCTACCATCACCGCCCATTGCCCCCATAATTTCAGGTAAATAATACATCATCAACGGCTGCATCATCCCAAGAATCGCAAACACAATCGGCAACCAAATCCATTTCAAGCTCCGCCACTGCTCCATCTGCTCTTTCAAAAAAAGCGTCGTCACGTTGTTCATTTACCCACCATCCTTAAAAAGACATCTTCAAGCGTCTCCTCAGCCTGACTCACACTCGTCCAAGCCATTCCAGTCACCGTTAACACGCGTAAAATAGCTTCACGCGCAGCATCCACATTCTCCTGATAATATACATATAATGCGCCATGCTTGTGCTCCACTTGGCTAATTGCCGCCTCTTTTGCAATCAAACGCTCGAACTCCGACACATCTACCCCACCTCTCAACACAAAAACAGGCGCAGCATTCGCTTGAACCAAGCTCACAATCCGGTCATCCGCCACAATCTCGCCATCCCGAATAATGCAAACACGTTCACATACTTCTTCAACATCCGCCAATATATGCGTGGAAAAAAGTAGCGTCGTCTCTCCTTTCAACGAGTGAATCAACTCGATAATTTCACGGCGCCCAATCGGATCCAGCGCGGAAACCGGTTCATCCATAATCAATAACGCCGGCCGATGCAAAATCGCCTGAGCAATCCCCAAACGCTGCCTCATACCACCTGAAAAAGTAGCAATTTTCTGTTTCGGAGTCGCCTCAAGTCCAACTTGCGCCAAAACCTCAGGAATCCGTTCCGCCAATGCCACCTTATCCATACCAGAAAGTTTTCCCATGAACTGCAAAGCATCCGTCGCCGTCATCCAACCATAAAAATTAGGATACTGCGGCAAAAAGCCAATCCGCTGTTTCATCTTCGTATGCTCTCCACCACAAATCTGAATCGTCCCGCTATCCAGGTTGATCATATCTACAATCATCTTCAAAATCGTCGTTTTCCCCGCACCATTAGGTCCAAGCAAAGCCACACATTCCCCAGCGACTAACTGAAAACCGACATCCTTCACAGCCTGATACGCATCAAACCGCTTCGATAAATTCCTGACCTCCAATATTTTCTCCATCATCGATAGTCCTTCCTACCAAAAATAAAGTAAATAATCGATCCAATTGTACTAACGAGCAAAATAACAAGCAACCAAATAACCGGATTTTGCCGATTGCTCCAATGACGAATCAAATCCACCAAAGCCGTCACTAATAATATTAAGTATAAAATAAAAACTGGCGCTAATAATGCTAATGTGTTTGACATCCTGTTCATCCTCTCTTTCATCTGTTATATAAATAATATAACAGATGCATATAAAAGTCAATACAAAAAAACCGAGCATACACATAACGTATATCACTCGGCTTCAAAAATTATTCCTTCAAAGATGCCGCAATAAAATCATGGAATAGACGTTGCGGACGCGTCGGGCGTGAAATAAATTCTGGGTGATATTGACATGCCACAAACCATGGGTGATCCGTAATCTCCACGACCTCAACAAGACGACCATCAGGGCTCGTTGCCGATACTGTCATTCCCGCATTTTCTAACTGCTCGCGGTACTCATTGTTAAACTCATAACGGTGGCGGTGGCGCTCTTCAACCAATGTCGTCCCATACGCTTCCGCCGTTCTTGTACCTTCTTTAATTCGCGCTGGATAAAGGCCTAAACGCAATGTTCCGCCCATATCTTCCACATGTTTTTGCTCTGGCAATAAATCAATAATCGCATGTGGTGTTTTCGGATCGATTTCCGCAGAGTTCGCACCTTCCAAGCCCATCACATTACGCGCATATTCGATCGTCGCCAACTGCATGCCTAAACAAATACCGAAATACGGCACTTTATTTTCACGTGCAAATTTAATCGCTGTAATTTTGCCTTCGATACCACGATCCCCGAAACCACCAGGAACTAGAATACCATCCGCATGACCGATTTTCTCTTGGACATTCTCAGGTGTAATTTCTTCAGAATCAACCCAGTCAATTTGTAGCTCAGCATCGTTCGCGTAACCCGCATGACGCAACGCTTCCGCTACAGACAGATAGGCATCTGGCAAGGCAACGTATTTACCAACCAACGCGATACGAACTTTTTTCGTCAAATTCTTCACTTTATGCACAAGTTCTTCCCACTCAGACATGTCAGCAACTGGTGCTTCCAACTGCAGGTGGTCCAATACAATCTGATCCATTTTTTGCGCTTGTAAAGAAAGTGGCACATTGTATAACGTTTCCTCGTCACGCGCCTCGATTACTTCCGAAGCCCTCACATCACAAAATAGCGCGATTTTCTCTTTCATCTCTTGAGAAACTGGTTGCTCCGTACGAACAACAATGATATTCGGCTGAATCCCGTAACTACGCAATTCCTTCACACTGTGTTGCGTCGGTTTCGTTTTCATTTCTCCAGCAGCCTTGATATAAGGAATTAATGTCGTATGAATGTAAAGCACGTTTTCAGCACCGACATCGCTCTTAATTTGGCGAATCGCTTCGATAAATGGCAAGGATTCAATATCACCAACCGTTCCACCGATTTCCGTAATAATTATATCCGAATCCGTCATACGAGCTGCACGGAAAACACGATCCTTCAGCTCATTCGTAATATGCGGAATAACTTGCACTGTCCCACCAAGATAATCACCGCGACGCTCTTTCTTAATAACCTCGGAATACACTTTCCCCGTCGTTACATTGCTGTACTTGTTCAAATTAATATCGATAAAACGCTCATAATGACCTAAATCCAAGTCAGTTTCTGCACCATCATCTGTTACAAAAACCTCTCCATGTTGATACGGGCTCATCGTCCCAGGATCGACGTTAATATAAGGATCAAATTTTTGAATCGTTACACTAAGTCCTCGGTTTTTAAGTAATCTACCAAGTGAAGCAGCCGTAATCCCTTTACCAATCGACGAAACGACGCCACCTGTCACAAAAATATACTTTGTCATTGTTCTAAAATCTACTCCTTTCGCCTTATCGAAAATTATTTCGGGGTGGAGAACCTTTACTTGCAAACTTTCATTGCTAAAAAAAGAAAATCGCCAATAGCTCATTCATGCCCTTGGCTCATACTTTTTTGCGTCATAACCCTCATAACACAAAAAGAAAACGCCCCACTTACTCATCATTTCTAAGTAAGGGAGCGCAATATTTATATCCGTCCTTATAAAAAGGAGCCCAAATAAAATATTACATAGATAGCGCAAATAAGTCAACCCTTTATTTCATGAAACCGTCCCCAAGCATTGCAAGTAGGGAATAAAAATATTTTCACAGAAAAACCTGCCTCATTGTTTCGAAGCAGGTATCCATTTTTTACTTCTCGAATTCATCCTCAAACTCATCATCATCTTCAATGACAGTCGTCAAATCGCCTTCAATCCCGTCAGGTAAATGATCTTCTGTTGGATCGTCGTCATCACTAACCAGACCATCTGTTAGAATTACTTCCTCTTCACCAAGTTCTTCTACCACATCGTCTTCTTCATAATCGATATCATCATCTAGAATATCTTCGTCGATATCTTCATCGTCGTCATCATCGTCATCTGATTTACGTTTCTTCTTCGGCTTCGTTTGCGTTTGAACTTCTTCATCAATCGCATCAATAGGATACCATGCACGCAGTCCCCAAGTATTATTACCAAGAGAAATAAAATTCCCCTCAATATTCATATCTGTATAAAATTGAACAAGTCTCTCTCTTACTTCGCCTTCACTTAAATCAAGAAACTTCGTAATTTCATCCACAATCGCTTGGAATGGCATTACTTCTCTTCTCGTTTCAAGAACATAGTGCGCCACTTCAATCAAAGATAACTCTTCACGTTCTTCTTTTGTCAATTGGCTCAAATCCAAAGCTGGCACGCCCCTTCTATAATAAAAAATTATTTCCTGCATTTTTTCTGACTCTATCTATTCTACATGTAAATGACGTCGAACACAATAAAATTATAACATACTCTTTCATAATCTGAATACAAGCCACTTGTTTATAACTTCTTAATAACACAATATCCAATATAAAAAAGCAGTATCGCAAGCAATAGTATCGGGATAGAACCTAATTGCATACTATATAGAATCGCTGTCGCAACAACAAGTAGTAGAAAAATAATACATATGAAAATTATATATCGCATAATTCGCAAAACCCCGATCTAAATTTTTCTACTAATTATCTATTGTGCGGAACACATGTATCTCCACCTACATTTTTTCAGGTGCAGAAACGCCGAGTAGTGTAAGGCCGTTACGAAGCGTAATCTGGGTTGCTTTAATCAATGCCAATCGCGCTTCCGATACCTCTTTATTCTCCGGATCCAATACTTTATTAGCATTATAGAAACGGTGGAATGCCGATGCCAAATCATTCAAATAACGAACAATCCGATGCGGAATTCTCTTTTCTGCCGATTCTGCAACAACGTCCGGAAACTCTCCTAGTACTTTCAATAAGTCAAAATCCACTTCTGAATCTAGCAACGCCACATTCGCATCCTTACTCAAAGCAAAGCCCTGCTCCACGCCTGAACGTAGAATACTTGAAATCCGCGCATGCGCATACTGCACATAATACACTGGATTTTCCGTTGATGTCGACTTCGCAAGACCCATATCAAAATTCATATGCGTATCCGAGCTTCTCATTGCAAAGAAATAACGCGTGGCATCCAACCCAACTTCTTCGATCAAATCACGCATTGTCACTGATTTCCCAGTACGTTTACTCATTTTGACCTGTTTCCCGTCCTCATAAAGATGAACCAGTTGAATGATTTCAACCTCGAGATGATCCGGGCTATACCCAAGGCTCTCAATCGCCGCACGCATCCGAGGAATGTACCCATGATGATCAGCTCCCCAAACATCAATCAATACATCAAATCCCCGCTCTAGCTTATCCAAATGATAAGCAATATCCGGTAGGAAGTACGTATAACTACCATCAGATTTGATTAAAACACGATCTTTGTCATCGCCAAATTCCGTTGTCCGAAGCCAAGTCGCACCTTCCTCTTCAAAAATATAACCATTAGCACGGAGCTTCGCCAATGCCGGCATAATCTTATCATTCTCATAAAGCGTCGTCTCAGAGAACCAGCTATCGAAATGCACGCGGAACTCCGCCAAGTCATCACGCAATTTTGCCGTTTCAAAAGCAAGCGCCTCTGTCCGAAATACGCTACGCCTTACATCAACGTCTTCATGGACATACTTATCGCCATACTTATCCGCCAACTGTTTACCTAGATTAATAATATCCGCACCTCGGTACCCATCCTCAGGAAACGTCGCATCGATATCTAGCGCTTCAAAATAACGCGCTTCCGTCGACAAAATCAAATTATTAATCTGATTCCCAGCGTCATTGATATAATACTCACGCGATACGCTATAACCCGCCATTGTCAAAATGTTTGCTAACGAATCACCGATCGCAGCGCCACGTGCATGTCCTAAATGCAAGTCCCCAGTTGGATTCGCCGATACAAACTCAATCTGGAATTTCTTTCCCTTTCCTGTATCACTCGAACCATAAGTACCCTCTGCGTCCATAATAACAGGCACTAATGCCGTCAAATATGCATTATCTAAGTAAAAGTTAATAAAACCTGGTCCAGCAATCTCAATTTTATTGATCAAGGAATGTTCGTCTCCGACAGCTGCCACAATCGTTTCAGCAATCGCTCTCGGTGCTTTTTTGGCCACACGCGCTAACTGCATAGCGATATTAGTAGAATAATCCCCATGCTGCTTATCCTTTGGAACTTCCAGTAAAATCGCTGGCACTTCCGCCTTCTCTAACTCCAAGGTATTTACAACTGCATCATTAATAATTGCAATCAAATCTTGTTGACTTTTTTGACTAACATTCATTCCTTATCCTCCTCTAAAATCATCGAGACATCGAAAAGTCCAATGTTCACACCTCTGTCTAACAACTCATACTGAAACTCTATCTTTCCAGAAAAAACCTCATCCTGTACATAGGCTTCCTCTATATTTAAAAGCTCCGACTCCATCATCAACTTACCCGCACCGTAATCCACACTAATCGTGCTCCGTTTACGCTCTCTGAAGAAATGCATACGCATATTCACTGCGCCACTTCGCATCAGTAAAACCTCTTGATCTGTGATTTTCAAAACCGTTCTAATCACGCCTGCCTCTTGTTCTTCTTCATAATGAAGGTAACGACTTCCCGTTGTGTGATCTAAATAAAACACGCCCGACGCAGTCATTTCCGTACGTTCTTCTTCCATTTCCTGTTTAGAAATCGTCCTTAAACGCAACTGCACAGGTGTTTTTTCTTTATTACTCACGCTTTAAAGTCCCCCCATATAATTTAGAATGCACTACATTATAGTTAAAAACTGGCTAAAATGCAACCTCAGATCTGAAAAATATAATAATAAAAGCCTGCCATCTCACTCGTTATCCATGGAATCAATGTGTTAAAAATAGGAGATATCGTGTACCTCGACAGCGGCGTAATAACTAGAATCAAAAAGAACAGCAATGCATAATTCTCATAGGCTTGTACTTTCAATCGCCATTTCAATGGTAAAAACTCCGATAAAATCTGATAACCATCCAGCGGCGGCAACGGCAACAAATTAAATATAAATAAAATCAAATTCAGCGATACAAACAAATTTAAAAAATGTAATATAATTTGCGAATACCCTATATCCATTTGCAAGAATAAGAAATAAAAACCCATCCCAACAAACGCCAGTAACAAATTACTAACCGGTCCAGCTAAGCTCACCACTACACTACCTACACGTCGATGTTTCATCTTATACGTATTTACCGGTGTCGGTTTCGCCCAACCAAATCCTGCAATAATAACAAAAATAAAGCCAATCGGATCGATATGCTTCAATGGATTGAACGTGATTCTTCCTTCATTCTTTGCCGTATCGTCTCCAAATAACAATGCAACCCACGCATGTGCAAGCTCATGTATCGTAAAGGCAATCAACAATGTCACTATTACATAAGGTAAATCCTGCAATGAATAGGCCAAAAAATTCTCCATTCGTAATCTCCTTCTAAACTGTAATCTCCTAGTCTTAATTATGTTATACTATACTCATTAAATCAATACTTAGGAGTGAATTTCATGCCATTCGTCACAATAAAATTTCTAGAAGGTCGCACCGATGACCAAAAGAAGGCGGTTATAAAGGATGTAACAGACGCTGTTTCTAAAAATCTCGGTGCGCCAAAAGAAAATATTCATGTCATCCTAGAAGAAATGAAAAAAACAGATTATGGTGTAGCCGGCGTCCGAAAATCTGACATGTAGCCGTTCTATCCAGAAGCACTATGCTTTTCAGCCCATTCACGAGCTGGAATCACAGTGCTTTTCCTATTTTTTATATTCTTTCAGTGAATGGGCATGTATCAGGCTAATAATCTCCTCTGCAATCGGAGCACTAATCCGACCACTCTCAATGAAATCTAACGGATAATAAAGCTTTACATCCATACGCCGCTTACCAGCAATAGCTTCCACTATAGGCGACTCCGTTGATAATTCATGCAATTCCCCATTAGGCATCAATAATTGAATAGGCGACCTCCCAGCAACGTCTCCCGGCTCATACAAATCGTACGGTAAATCCGACGTTGAATCAATAACTAAATAATACTCTGGATCAATATCCGCCTTCTCCAATAACCCCTTCAACTTCAAATACAGCTCAGCGTCCACTTTCGAATCATAGTTAATGTACTGCAATAACCTCCGATTCAAAAAACGACTACATAAATCACTTAAAATAGCATCTTCTTCGTACTGCCAAACCGAAAAGAAATACATCAATACCGTGTCATCCAACGTAATATACTCATCTAATGAAACATCTTGATCTAAAAATGGCAATAATTGCACCGGCGCCTGTGCGAAATGATAGCCTCTCTCATGCAAATTCCGTGCACGATCTAATATTTTCCACAAAAGCACCTCCGCACTCCTGCTGACCGGATGAAAATACACTTGCTGGTACATCTGATATCTGCTTACAATATAATCCTCCACTGCATGCATTCCCGAAGACTTAACAATAACACCATTACCGTCTGGACTCGGTCGCAATACACGCATAATCCGCTCCATATCAAAATTCCCATAGCTCACACCTGTATAGTATGCATCTCGTAATAAATAGTCCATACGATCCGCATCAATCTGGCTCGAAATCAACTTCACGAGCGTCTGGTTCTGGTACGTTTTATTAATGACTGCCGCCACTTTTTCCGGAAATAAGGTACCGGCGCGTTCTAATACGGTTCGCACCTCGGTATTCCCCGTTATAATCGCCATCGTATAGTGCTCGTGATCCGTACTAAATACCTTCTCAAACGCATGTGAGAACGGTCCATGCCCTAGATCGTGAAGCAACGCCGCACATAGAGCAACGAGGCGCTCCTCATTATCCCATTGAATCTCCTGCGCAAACGTGCCTTCTACAATATGACGCGTTATTTCATACACACCTAACGAATGATTGAATCGACTATGCTCTGCCCCATGAAAAGTAAGTGATGTGGTTCCGAGTTGATGAATTCGGCGCAAACGTTGAAATTCTTTTGTTGCAATTAAATCCCAAATAATTTGATCCGAGACATGTACATATCGATGCACAGGATCTTTGAATACTTTTACTTCTGGTAATTTCGTCTCTAAATATGTCACATGTCATCTTCCCTCTCTCAATAGTAGCTTATAAATTCGCCAAAATTTTCTCATTTCGTAATATCAACCGCTCATAGTAAGCTGGATACCAAGTTAATTCTTCGCCCATTAAACGGCTTGATTCCAGGCGCCCCGCAAAATGATATAATGCGTTCAGCAATTTCACCATCACATCATTCACTTCAAGTGATGATTCCGATAGCTCCGATAAAGTCGTCATCACCGTTGGATCCACATTTGGAAATACATACTTATCTTGCTTATCTTTCCCACTGATCTGGTAAAATTCCCGAATTAACTCTGCCCGTTTCTTCTGGTCTCCGTTCACCGCTAAATATATTTGTACAGCGACTCCCTTCGCCATTCTTCGCTGTGATATCCCAGCAAACTTCTTACCGTCTACACTTAAATCATAGCTTCCAGGGCAATAAGAACCAACTATTTCTCTTGCTTCCATCTTGTAGGCAAACGCTGGAAACATATGCTTAATCAGCGCAAACATGGTCTCATAGCCACGATCAATTGCAATTCCACGATCCACATCAGGAAAAACAAGTGACAAGTTGAGTACGCCTGAATCAAGTACCACAGCCAAACCGCCCGAATTCCGAACAACAGCTCGATATCCTTGCTCTCTAAAAAATGCGATGCCTTTTGCTAAATCTGGTAATTTCGTATCCTGAATCCCCATTGAGATGGTATCGTGATGCACCCAAGCCCTTGTCGTCGGTGGCGAAAGATGGCTACCAACAGATCGACACAGCGTATCGTCTGTCGCAAATGACTGCAATGCATCAAATGCAATCTGCACTGTCGTCTGATCGATAAATCGCCAATTTTCTTGCTTTAATAAATCAAGTCCTTCTATCATCCCGTTTGCTCCATTCCTACTAATCATTAACGTTATTATAGCACAGTCCCGCAACGATTTGGAGCACTTTTGACAAATTCGTTTTTTAAATGAAACCGTACATTTTTATGCCTGATTTTGTTATTTTACGCTTCTTTTTTTACTCGTCAAAATCAATTTTGCTATAAGTGCAACAGTAGCCAGTTTCCCTAAGCGGTTCCAATTTTTCTTATTCATGGTAATCGCCTCCTCCATACTAGTGTAAGTTTTTTTGCACCAATTCACAAACAAGGCGGCTTGAATATCTATAGGTCCCCCCTGATGTTGATGGTTTACATGCTCGCCTTCGCTCCCATGCATATTGGTGCTGTAACTCATTTCATTTCGAACAGCACCAACAAAAACGCCCAAGCTGAGGGCTTGGGCAAAATTTAAAACCTAGGGAGTTTTAAATGAGTATATAGTTTTGGAACGGTTTACCAATCGTAATGGTCTGTTTTATTCGTGTTGCGTCTGCAATTACGTGGGTTACCCCATATGCGGTAAAGGAGGTATGCTACAATCGCAATTCCTATAAGTGGGAACAGGAAGTGGAATGTGATACCGATGATTTTAAATAGGATATTAAGTCCGATAATAACAAGGATGATGGTAAATAAGTACTTGAAAAAATTATTCATTTTAACGACCTCCAAATTTTTTATATCAACAGTTTAAAATTAGCATGATTCAAATCTATGTGAAATCGCCCTATGTTCTAGCAACGATTAGTTTGTGACGTCTAGAATTTGAGCTGCCCGTGGTTCTTTCTGGATGATTGTATGTAGCTCTGTGGTTTTCAGTGGTACAATGATTTGCTGTGTCTGTGTTCCAACTAGTAACATAATGCCTAGTGCCGATAGTAGACCGAAAATCCCTTTTTTCACGTCGTTCACGCCCTTTTATTTGGTTGATAAGTTTATTATAGCCGGATTTATTTTTTTTAACGATAGGCTGTGGGCTGAAAATCTGTACGCCCTAAGTCGGATTTGTTAGCGGTGTTCGAATGCATACGAGCTACATCCCCAATACGCGCATTTATCCATGGAACATTGCTTCGTTTAATGATATGATGAGTTACAATATGAAGTGTTTGGAGGGATTAGAGATGAACAATGCGTATATTCAGGTACGTGATTTCCATGAAAAATTTAATGCACCCATTGCAACAACACCTACAATGCTAGACAAAGATCGTTTGGAAACTCGGATTAGCTGGGTGGAAGAAGAGCTTCAGGAATTGCGTGATGCAAAGACTGTAGTAGATCAAGCAGATGCCGTCATCGATGGGTTGTATTTCTTGATTGGGACATTGGTCGAAATGGGTGTAGAGCCTGAGAAACTATTCCAAATCGTACAAGATGCTAATATGGCCAAACTTTGGCCTGATGGAAAAGCGCATTTTCGCGAATCAGACAACAAGATCATGAAGCCTGCTGGTTGGATCGCACCAGAACCTCAATTAGAAAAAGAAATTGAACGTCAGATAAAGGCTAGCAAGCACATATGATAGCAGAACAAAATCAGCCTCGTATTTGGACAATTATTTGGGTTTTTGGCGTTTATCTTCTATTGTCTCTTCTGTTCCAAATTGTTAGTATCGTTTGGGATGTCACGACAGGGAATGATTTCCTTGATATGACCGTTACATGGCACAGTGAACTGTTCGGACTCACCGCCATGCTTATTGCACTTATTTT
Source organism: Listeria grandensis (assembly GCF_014322885.1). Taxonomy (NCBI): domain Bacteria; kingdom Bacillati; phylum Bacillota; class Bacilli; order Caryophanales; family Listeriaceae; genus Listeria; species Listeria grandensis. Next base: position 93,864 of record NZ_JAASUG010000006.1, read on the forward strand.
CGCAAAATGGCAAAGGATCCGGTTCTTTCGTTGGGAACGGATTAGCTGGAAGGGTTTTGTTTTTGCTTTCATCGTGATGATTGCGGCAATCGGGATTAGTTCTGTTATCGACTACCTTGGGCAAAATTTCACTTCTTACACCAATACGCAAAACGAAATATTGTTAGATGATGTTTATTCGCAGGCTTCTTGGTTACTCAGTTTTCTGTCAATCGTTATTATTGCGCCGTTTGTAGAGGAAATTATTTTCCGGGGATTTTTGATGCAACAACTTTTCCGAAATCGGTTATGGCTGGGTTGGATTGTTAGTAGTTTGCTTTTTTGCTCTGCACATGTTCCAACAGATTGGGTCAGTTTTCTGCTTTATTTGATTCCAGGTATTGCGCTTGGGGGGATTTTATACAAAACAAGACGGCTCGAACTCACTATTTTTGCCCACTTTTTGAATAATTTTATTGCTTTCATTTGGACATGAAAAAGCAGCGATTCTTTAATTCGGATCGCTGCTTTTTCTATTTTATATAACCAATGTGATAACACGGTCGCCTGGTTTTACTTCTTCTTCATCGACAACCATAACATCTAGATACTGATTTGTATTCGTTACGATAATTGGTGTTGTAATATCATAGCCTTCGCTTCTGATACCTTCAATGTCGAATTCTGTCAACAATTGACCTGCTGTAATTTTATCGCCTTGTTTTACGTGGACAGTGAAATATTTCCCTTCTAGTTGAACGGTATCCATTCCGATGTGCATGAGGATTTCAGCGCCTGAATCGGTTGTAATTCCTACTGCGTGGCCTGTTGGGAACACCATCGTTACGGTTCCGTTTGCTGGTGAATATAGCTTGCCTTCTGTCGGTACAATTCCCAAACCTTTGCCAAGTGCGCCGGATGAGAATGCTTCGTCTTTAACGTTTACAAGCGGGATGAGTTCACCTTCAAGTGGAGATACTAAAACTTCTTGTTCAATTAGTGTTTCGCTTTGTGTTACAACTGGTGTGACGGATGCCTCTGTTTCTACTGGATCTTTGAAACCAAATACAAGTGTTAAAATCAGACCTAAGACAAAGCTGACAACCATTGCAAGCATAACCATCCAGAATTGTGTTCCGATTGGGCTACCTGGTTCGATGAAATTCGGAATACCGAAGACGCCAAGTCCACCAAGGATATACCCTTGTGAGCCAGCAAAACCGATAATTCCACCACCGACTGCACCAGCGATACAACTCATGATAAACGGTTTTTTAAGTGGTAACGTAACCCCATATATCGCTGGCTCTGTTACGCCAAAAATTCCGGAGATGAATGCTGGGAAGCCGAGCGTTTTGATTTTTTTGTTCTTTGTTTTTAGGATAACTGCTAGAACAGCACCGATTTGTGCAAAAGATGCGCCGAACGTCATTGCTAAAATTGGATCTGCGTGTAGTGTTGCAATGTTGTTGAGTGCCACTGGGATAAGACCCCAATGAAGTCCGAAGATAACGAATACTTGCCAGAATCCACCTAGGAATAGACCTGCAATAACTGGACTTAAATTGTAAACCCATAGTGTTCCTTGACCTAGTAAGTCGCCTGCCCATACTGCGATTGGACCGATGACGATGAATGTTAGTGGTACAACGATTAGTAATGTAAAGAATGGCACTAAGAAAGTTTTTACGACATCTGGAATGATTTTTTTGAGTCCTTTTTCAACTTTTGAGGCGAAGAATGTTGCTAAAATAATTGGAATAACAGAGGATGCATAACTCATTAGAATAACTGGTATTCCTAGGAATGTAACGTGAACTGGTGATTCAAAAAGCGTTCCTGAAAATAATGTATACAGAGGTTTTCCAGCTGTTATACCTGCTAAGGCTGGATACACGAGCGCGCCACCAATGGCCATCCCGACGAATATGTTGCCGCCGAATTTCTTAATGGCTGTGTAACCTAGGAAAATTGGGAAGAAGTAAAATAGCGCATCCCCAATCGCGTATAGGATTTGATAAGTTCCGGATGTTGCTGTGACCCAGCCGAATGCTAGGAACATTGATGCGAAACCTTTGATCATACCGGTTGCTGCTAATACGCCGAGAACTGGTGTAAATACACCTGAAATCATATCGATAAATCTGTTGAAAAGATTACCGCCCCCTTCGTTCGCTGCTCCTTCTGCGCCTTCAGCAGAAATTCCGCCAACCGCTAGTACTGCGGCATACACGTCTGGTACGTGGTTTCCTATAACGACTTGATACTGTCCACCGCTTCTAAGTACAGAGATGACACCGTCCATTTTTTCTAATTCTTCTGTTTTCGCAATACTCTCATCTTTCAGTTTAAAACGCAATCGCGTGATACAATGGAAGACACTATTGATGTTGCCTGTTCCGCCGACTTTTTCGAGAATGTCTTTAGCGAGTTGTTCATATTTCATAATATAAACCTTCCTTCTTACCTTATTTTTGCACAAAGAAAAACCCAAACCGTTTCATGGGAGAATACATGTGTATCCCACGAATCAGCTTAGGTAATGCCCGTAGATTGGTAACAATCCTTTGCGATGACTATAATATATCACAAGTTGAAAACGATTACAAGAGGTTTTTAAATTTTTTTTCGTTTGGAAAATGTTTTTTTATTTAGCTTGATACATCATGGTGGAAGTGTTAATATTACTTGTTTTTGATTCGGATATCTGCAGTTTTACGCTAGCTCCCTTGAGTATATTCATCGGGATGGAGAAATTAGCCATTTTACTTTTTGGAGGTTTCAGCTCAATAGTGATGGTTTTGCTAGGTAAAATGGTGGCTTTAATGTATTTCGATTTTGTTTCATCAGCATTCCAGATCAGTGTGCCACTAAGCCTTTTTTTGCTGTATGAAAAGGGTTTTATCGTCGCACTGATGTAATTACGCGCAGTTTGATTCAGAGTGCCGTTATACGTATTATTATTTAGGATGAGAAGCTGTAGTACATCTTTTTTACTTGTTGAGCTACCATCGACGAGCGTACTGATGCTCTTACTTTGGATTTTATTATTTAGCATCGTGACAAGTGCTGTGGGATAATAGGTCGTTTTATTATTTTCGGTGACAGGAACTTCGCGGACATTGACGAGGGAATGATAATAGTTGCTGACTTGTCCTAATATCCGGAAATTATTGGATTGGATTGTGATCCCATTCGTCATATTACCATTGCTGATTCCGGCAAAGAGTCTGATAGGATAATCCACGTTGCGCGCAGTGAATTGATTCCCAGTAACCGTAATCGCTTTTGGCCGTGTTACGGTATTATTTTTACGCATATTAGCAGTAAAAAATGAGAAGGTATCTGGACTATCGATATTAACAATGTTGCCTTGATAGACGGCATTTTGTATACCACTTGCTCTCAAAGCGGTATATCTGACGTAGTGCAGCACTGTTTTTATTTTCCATTTTTTAGCGATCATAGCGTTGTTTGGATTCGGTTTATTGGCACCGCTAGACAGATAGATTTGATTATTCCGAACGGTAACGTATTCATTCGCTGGACCGTAGCTGTCGATCGCTGCATCTTGCATACTATCTAGCGCCTGACCAGATTGTTTAACAGCATCGTAATGATAGCTACCGTAACGTTGCATCCAATCGGTTATCCTGTTGTTGGCAATCGTAACTTGGCTATTGCCATAATAGAGTACAATCCCCGTCCTACCAAGATTTTTTACAAGATTATTAGTAATTGCCACGTTGTCTGAGTAGGTAACAACGACACCACTTTGTAATCCAGAATTAATAATTTGACTATTTCGGATATTTATATTTTTGGCCTTGGTGATATTAACAGTACTCAATCCAACCGTGTTGGCATTCAAAATCATATTGGTGATATTAATATTAGTTTTTAGTGCTTTTTTTGTCGTAGCTTTATACCCTGCGTCACTCTCCGCTTTTGTATACTGACCAAGACTCAGCAAGTCTTCTTTATAGAAATTAGTCGGGTTAGTCAAATAATTAAATTTAGGTATATTGGGGTTATATTGTAAAGTAAAATTTTGGAGGGTCACATCAGTGATAGCTTCTTGGCTTTTTATTGTTGCATCGGTAGTGACGGGGCCATTATTCATCGTTAACGTTGTGGTTTTGGGGGATGTTGAAGAGCCTGTTAAAACAATATGTGATTTCAAAATTATCTTACCATTGATATAAAATAGTCCGGCTGGCAGCATGACCTGTTTGGTACCGCTAATGGATGCTTGGTTAATCGCAGCTTGTAATGTTTCCCCGTTTTTCGTTGCAATTTCTGGAGTTGCACCTTTCATAAGTTGTACTTCTGCGTGTGCCATTTGAGGAACAATAAAGAAAAAAAAGAGACTCAATAGGATTCCAATTGTGTACATCATTATTCTTTTCATAAGACCACCGCTTTCTTTTAAATGTGTCGAATTTGTGAACTCTCCTTCCTTATACCGCAAAAAAATACATTTCAAACGCGTATTGGTGCGTTTGAAATGTATTTGACTTGTTATTTCGCTTTTGACATCCATTTGTAATTTTCGGAGCCAATTGGATACGCGATATAATCTTGTAGGGCTGCTTTTTGCAAATAGGCGCGTCCACCTTGATATAGAGGCACCAATGTAGCGTTATCTTTTAGCAAAATTTGTTCCGCTTTGAGTAAGGCGTCCCAACGTTTTTCCGGATCATTGGATAGGCTTCCTTTAGCTCCAAGCACTAGCTTATCATATTCTGTATTCGAGAAACCGGTATGATTTCCAGGGCTGTTTGTTAGGAATAAATTGAGATAAGTCAACGGATCTGAATAGTCGCCACCCCATCCGCCTAACAAAACTTCATAGTCTTGGCTAATATCTGCTACAAAACTCGCTTTTTGTGTCACTGTTTTGATATTCACGGTAAGACCTGGTAAATTCTTTTGAAGTTGGTCTTGCATGAATTCTGTTTGTTGTTTCTGTAGGGAGGAATCACCAGCAGTGAGGGCCAGCGTCAAATCGGTTTTGCCGATTTCTTTTAGTCCTTTTTCCCAATATTTTTTTGCTTCTGTCGGATTGTAGCTTAGCAAATTACCATTTTGCTCGCGGAAATCTTCGTTTGTCTTGGGATCAAACATGATTTTAGCCGGCACATTCCCGTTTAGTACAGCGGAACCATTGGCCAGCAAGCGATCTACCATCGACTGTTTATCAATCGACATCGCAAGGGCACGGCGTAAGTTGACGTTCGCCAAATCGGCTTTCTGTCCGTCTTTACCTTGGTTCATCTTGAGATAGACGGAGCGGCCGGTGAATGTTTTGTTGAAATCTGGATCATCTTTGTACTTAGAGACAAATTCGCCGTCAAGTTCGATGCGATCTAATTTGCCTGTAGTGTATAAATTTAACGCCTGATTTGTGTCTTTTACGACCTGGACGTGGATTTTATTCGCTTTCACGTTCTTTTTATCCCAATACTTATTGTTTTTCACGTAATCCCATGTTTTTTTCGTACCATCCCAGTTTTCTAGTTTGAATGGACCATTGGAAATCAGGTTTTCGCTAGATAAGGCGTAACGATCACCTTGCTTTTCAATGAATGCTTGGTTTTGCGGGAAAAACGTGCCGGTTGTTAGCAAGTCTTTGAATATTGGTACCGGATTTTCGAGCTCGACTTGTAGCGTTTTATCGTCTAGTGCCTTCACGCCAAGCTGATCTGGATCCATATCACCTTTTAGAATCTGCGTCGCGTTCTTCACGATTTCTTCCATCTGCGGACCGTACGCGGCAGCTGATTTCGGATCAACGACTTTTTTCCATGCGTATTCGAAATCAGCTGCTGTTACCGGTGTCCCATTTGACCACTCGGCATCTTCACGAATTTTGAAAATCAGCGTTTTACCGCCGTTTTGTTCTTCCGGCTCAGCCGCCGCCATCGCGAGTGCTGGTTTGCCGTCTTTATCTAAACGGTATAATCCTTCGTATACTTGATTGATTGCTTTAAAACTGACACTGTTATCAGCAGTTGTTGGGTTGACGCCTGGTATTTCGCCTGTTTCCATAATGTTAATCGTGGTGTTCGTATTTGTTTTCTTCGTTTCTGTGACTGCATCTTTTGACTGACAAGCGGCGAGTAATACGAGTCCTAAAAGCATTAGGATGCCTAACATTTTTTTGCGCAAAATCATGTCCCCCTTTTTATTTTTGGCCTCAAAAAAGACCAAAGACATGTCTCCTTTTCAAGACATCTCTGTGGTCTTTATTAAACCATAATCTGTATTCATTGTAAACCAGAACTGTACTATTTTTTGTTTAAATAAACACCAGATCCGACGATTATAATGGTCATTGATAACAGCGCTGCAAGCATGAAAATAGACGGGTCATTGAACATAAAGATGCCGAGAAGTAGGAAGGTAAATCCGACTACTGATAACGTTATAACAGTTATCTTTCGCAAACTATTTCGTGATCTTGCATCTATTTTTTTAAAGCCGATCATTGTAAGCCATAAGAATATTTTTTTGGAATTAGAAAGGTACAGCGCTACCAGAACTAGGAGTGCCCCGACAAGTAGCAAACTGTAACGTCCTGTTGGGATTTCGTAACCTAAACTAAACAAGATGATCGTCAGTTGAATGATTGCAAGTAAGATTAGTAACGCATAAAACATGTACTCAAACTCCAAGCGATTATCTGGTTTCACCTTCTCTTTCCCGTAGTATTCTGTCCCGGTAAACATCACCATGAGAAAAGGAATTAAAATTAAGCCAAGCCATTTTTGGACGAACATGTCGGGTGAAAAATCCGTTCCAAAATGTACCGCTACCTCGCTTGGGAGTAGTGGATACGTTGCTAAGGTTAAAACTAGTGTCGAAAAAATAACCATGCTTGGAAACATTCCAATTCTTTTCATTCGTCTCGCCTCTTTCCTAAAATTAAATTTGGCGATACGTGGCTAATTCAGCTCGATCCTTGGCTATCCTGACGTTTTTCAAAGTTCCTAGATGCGCTGCTGTGTCGTGATAACCGCGCTCTGTCAAAGCACGCGTCGCAGGCAAATATACAACAACCGCAAAACCGGCTCGTGAAAGCTGTTCCACCGTCGTTTTCACACAAAAATCAAAGGCTAATCCTCCAACAATAACAAGATCCACATCTCGCTCTCGTAAAAATTCGATCACTCCGGTCGACAAGTTCTCACGAATATCATGATAGCAAGCGCCGTATGGATGCAAGTCTGGCTCCATTCCTTTCCAAATAAAAAGATCGTACTCGGATGGATGTGGCATGCCATCTAGTAATTCGAAGCCTGGTGTTCCTGGAACGCAGTGCTTTACCCACGTGAGATCTGCATCAGGAAAACCAAGAGGGGCTAACATTTCTTCTGGATTTGTAACCGTCCAAACGGCTTGTTCCGGATGCGCGTCTTTACTACCCATTCGAAGGCTTCCTAGCTGTGCCATAAATTGTAATTCTGGTACGATAAGGTGGCCTTCTGGAACCGGTAGTTCGTCGGGGCAAAGCGGCGTAAAACCTTTTTGAACATCCACATCAAAAGTGGCTATTTTCATGATTTATTACTCCTTTTTGCGATATGTCATCTGTGTGAATTGGCCGTATTTAACGACTTCTTCTAATTCCAGTTGCTCTTTTGTCCCTTTTTCAAAAAGTGGGGTGCCGTCTCCAAGAATTATCGGGGCAACAGTGATAATGAAGCGATCAATTTGTTGTTCTTCGAGAAATTTCTTTACTAACTGAGCGCCACCAACAAGCCAGATACTTTTTCCAGACGTATTTTCCAACCAATTTTTAACGGAGCCATTTACAAATGCGGCGTATTCGTCTTTTGTACCCGCTTTTTCGTTAGAAAAAACATAAACATGCTTCTTGCTATATGGAAACGTGTCGGTGAGCGTGAATAATTGCTTATAGGTGGTATGCCCCATCACGACAGTATCAATTTCGTCCAAGAAGGTTGTATAGCCGTTATCTCCTTCTCCTTCGATTTCTTCTAACCATGCAACACTACCCGCTTTATCCGCTATATATCCATCTAAACTCATCGCTATAAATAATTCAATTCGCTTTTCTGTCATGCTAATCAAATCCCTTCACTACTAGTTTTCCGATCGACTTGCCTGATTCTAAAATTCGGTGTGCTTCTTTTATCGTGGTTGCATTTATTGGTGTTAATGTCTGATTTAAGGTAGATTTTAGAGCTCCCGTTTCAAATAATTGCGCGGACTTCGTTAATATGTCATGTTGGCGCACTTTATCAGGCGTGTTGTATTTGGAACGAGTAAACATGAATTCATAGCTCACCGTCACGCTTTTATCTTTGATGAGGCTCATGGATACTGGATTTTGAAGTTCTACAATGGAACAAATATGACCTTGTGGCAAAATGATTTCCTGCATCGCGTCCCAATAAGCGTCCGTGTTATGTAGGCATAAAATATAATCTACACCGGCAAAACCGAGCGTCTTTAATTGCGGCAAAAGGGGATGGCGATGATTGATGACATGCGTTGCCCCCTGCGATTTGGACCAAGTAACCGTCTCATGGCGTGAAGCCGTCGTGATGACTTCAAGACCTGCCCATACGGCAAGTTGTGTTGCGATGGAGCCCACACCACCGGAACCATTGATGATCAGGAGTGATTTCCCAGCATCAGCGTCCGGATTGATTCGTATCCGATCAAACAGCGCTTCCCATGCCGTTATTAGCGTAAGTGGCATCGCGGCAGCTTCTTCCATAGTCAAATTCGCCGGTTTGGCGCCAACTAAATGTTCATCCACGAGTTGGAACTCCGCATAACTTCCTGATCGCGTGACGTCCCCAGCGTAATAAACGGCATCCCCCACTTGGAATAATTCGACGGCATCACCAATTTCTGTCACAATCCCGACGGCATCCCACCCTAGAATTCGCGGTTTCTCTTCCACCTCATTTTTTGGCGCACGCAACTTGGTGTCTACAGGGTTCACTGAGATCGCTTCGATTTGGACAAGTATATCGTGCCCACTCGCTTTTGGTGTTTCTACCATGACATCTAGAAAACTTTCTTCGGCTTCGATTGGCAAATATTTGTATAATCCTACTGCTTTCATTTTACAACACCTCGTTTTTTTATTATTCCCCGTCTCTTCGCAAATAATGCATAGATTCGGAATTTTTTTGGGAGATTAAAAAATTCGAACGGAAATGTTCGCATAAAAACTAGTTCAGAATAAGTCGCGCAAATGAGGTATAAATATTTTAACGCAAAGTAAAAGAAAGCGCCTTCTCTCGTCCGTATTGCTCGCTATATTTCTTTTTTTAGTCACAGCTATTATCTGGAAAAATTGGTATTATTACTACATTGGGAATAGTTTCCTAAAACAAAGAAAGGAGTCGAAACCAAGAAAGAAGTTTGACGGGATGTATTATTAATTGCACGTATTTACTTTCACTCGAATTATGATTATTTTCAACTAGCTTAAATTAGGAGGTTACTATGGAAAAAACAGCTGATATTATGTTACTACCAAAAGTCGAAAAATTTTTAAGCGTACCCCAAAAACTATTTATCAACGGTACTTGGGTGGACTCGATTTCAGGAAAAAATTTCGAAACGCTAAACCCAGCAACAGGTGAAACTATCACTTTAGCAGCAGAAGCGGGCGAAGCAGATATTGATTTAGCGGTAAAAGCTGCTCGCCACGCTTTTGAAATTGGAGAATGGTCGAAACTGAGTGGCATAGAAAGAGGCAACTTGATCAACAAACTAGCAGATTTGATGGAAGAAAATAAAGAAGAACTCGCGCAGCTTGACTCGTTGGATAATGGAAAACCTATCCAAGAAACAAGAAATGCGGATGTGCCTTTATCTATTGAACATTTCCGTTACTATGCTGGTTGGGCAAGTAAAATTTTTGGTCAAAGCATTCCCGTAACAGGAGATTTCCTGAATTACACACGGCATGAGCCCATTGGTGTTATCGGGCAAATCATCCCGTGGAACTTCCCACTTCTAATGGCGGCTTGGAAACTTGGAGCAGCCCTCGCAACAGGGTGTACAGTTGTACTGAAGCCTGCTGAGCAAACACCACTATCTGCACTTTATCTGGCTAAACTTAGCCAAGAAGCAGGATTTCCAGATGGCGTTCTAAACATTGTCACAGGCGCTGCAAAGACAGGCGAAGCACTTGTTGACCACCCAAATGTCGATAAAATCGCTTTTACTGGTTCTACTAAAGTTGGGAAACATATTATGAGTCAGGTTTCAGAAGATCTCAAACGTGTAACGCTTGAACTAGGGGGGAAATCTCCAAATATTATCTTCCCTGATGCTGATTTATCGCGAGCTATTCCTGGCGCATTAAGTGGTATCATGTTTAATCAAGGGCAAGTGTGTTGCGCGGGCTCACGCTTGTTTGTCCACAGAGACATTTTGGATACGGTGGTTCCCGAACTAGTTGCCCAAGCAAAAAAAATACAGCAAGGTCCTGGTCTGGACGGCGAAACGACCATGGGACCACTAATATCTAAGAAGCAGCAGGAACGCGTACTGAATTATATTGAATCCGGCAAAAAAGAAGGCGCCGAGATACTAACTGGAGGAACCGCGCCATCTGAAAAAGGTTTCTTTGTAGAACCAACCATATTCACTAATGTAACAGACGATATGGTCATTGCCAAAGAAGAAATTTTTGGTCCAGTCGTTGCGATACTTCCCTTTGATACAATAGATGAAGTTATTGAGCGTTCCAATGCGACTAACTACGGGCTTGCTGCAGGTATTTGGACAGAAAATATACGAACAGCCCATCGTGTTGCGGAAAAACTAGAAGCAGGAACCGTCTGGATCAACTGCTACAACGTATTCGATGCGGCATCACCATTTGGCGGGTACAAAGAATCAGGAATTGGTCGAGAAATGGGATCCTATGCATTAGACAACTATACAGAAGTAAAAAGTGTTTGGGTTAACCTCCAATAGTGACTTGCTAGGTAAAACTCATTTGCATATAAAAAAACATACTAGGATTAGTATGTTTTTTTATATGCAAATGAAGGCCACATAATGTTTCTCACGCACTCTTTTTCAAAATATATCAAGATGAACGAAACGCCAACGAACCATGAAAGGTCCTATGAACTAGCATTTACACGAAAAATAAGTTATACTTGCTTCGTTAGCTGAAAGCGATTTCAAATGTATCGGAATACTCGGGAGGTATGAAATGAAAAAGAAAAGTTATTGGTTCATCGGATTGGGTACTATTCTGCTTATTATAGCTGGGATTATCAGTTTTAATTTGCTAAGTAAAGACAAGGAACAAACATCAGACTTAACAAAGAACGCTCCTCAATCAAAGGTTTCAAACTTTAAAAATGTGATCGACATCTCTGCAAACCCTACAGAAAATATGTATGGAAATTATGATACAAATAGATTTAATAATTTTTCTGATTTAGGTGCGTGGCACGGTTATTATTTACCGGATGGTAATATACCTGATATACTGGGCGGTTTTGCCGGTCCTGTCATCCTTGCTGAAGAGTATCCCGCTAATTTAGCGAAAACGTTTAATAAAATTCGAATTGCAAATGATGATACAAAAACAACGTATGATTTAAGCAAAGCGAGTACAGATTTCGCATATTATCCAGGGAAATTAGTACAAAAATATGAACTGGATGATGTAACATTGCAATTAGACCTGATTTTTACTAGCAATCGTACAGCCCTTATTAAAACAAATATCACAAATAAAACAGAAAAGCCGCTTCACTTATCACTTTCATGGCAGGGAACTTTGCTTAACAAACTCCATGACGGTAGCAATGACATCGACTTGAAGCAAACGCTTGAATCAACAACTAATGGCGTCCAAGTTAATTTTTCTAATATAAGAGAAATGTGGGCGTTCTTCTCCACGACACAAACAAAATATTCTATTTATCATGATATGCCTGTTACAAACGCTATTGATAAGAATACATATACATCAAAAGCAAAGAGCCCGATTACGATTGATCCACAGAAAAATTTTGCAACCTATGCCGTGGAAAGCTATACATTCACCGATCAAGAGTTGCAGACTGAAAAAGCAAATTGGGATGCTTATATAGCAGACCAAGATAAGTTGTTCCAAAGTAATAACAAGCGCTGGCAAGGCTATTTAGACAAGACATTTGCAGAAAAAAAATACAACCATTATCCAGAATATAAAAATGCTGCCGTGAAAACCATTCAAACACTGACAACAAACTGGCGTAGTCCTGCTGGTGCAATAAAGCACGACGGTATCGTCCCGTCTATGTCCTATAAATGGTTTATCGGGCTTTGGTCTTGGGATTCATGGAAAGAAGCCGTCGCGACGGTGAATTTCAATCCTGAACTAGCAAAAAATAGCGTGCGTGCCTTGTTCGATTACCAAATTCAAAAAGATGATCCGATTATGCCGCAAGATTCAGGCGCTATAATCGATGCCATTTTCTACAATAAAACACCCGAACGCGGCGGGGACGGCGGAAACTGGAATGAGCGTAATTCGAAGCCACCTCTTTCCGCTTGGGCAGTGTGGAATATTTATACGGCCACAAAAGACAAAGCATTCTTAAAGGAAATGTATCCAAAACTAGTTAACTATCACGAATGGTGGTATTCTAACCGAGACCATGACAAAAACGGCATCGCAGAGTACGGTAGCATGATTAGCGACGCAAACTGGAAAAAAGATGCGAACGACAATAATATCAAAGATGCCAACGGAAATTATGAACTCAATGATGAAGCAGTTATCGAAGCGGCTGCTTGGGAAAGCGGTATGGATAATGCCGTCCGTTTTGACAAAGATGGCGTTGGAAAAAACGATCCCGGTGTATTAGTTTTTGAAAATAAAAACAGCGATAACAAAGTGATCGGTTACTCTATCAATCAAGAGTCTGTTGATCTAAATGCCTACCTTTATGCAGAAAAAGGTTTCCTACTCTCGATGGCAAAAGAGCTAGGTAAAGATAACGATGCTAGTAAATACAAAAAAGAAGCCACAAAAGTACAAGACTACATCGAAAAAAATATGTATGACAAAGATACAGGGTTTTATTATGACCTGCAAATAACGGACGACGCTTCCAAAACAAAACTGCTCGTAAACCGAGGAAAAGGAACAGAAGGCTGGATTCCGCTTTGGGCAAAGCTGTCAGATTCAGATAAGGCAAAAAAAGTACACGAAAACATACTATCCCCAAATAAATTCAACACATACGTGCCATTTCCCACTGCGTCCAAAGACAATCCGCGATTCAGTGCCACAGAATATTGGCGCGGACCAGTTTGGCTCGATCAAGCATTGTTCGGTATAGAAGCCCTACAAAATTATGGCTATAAGTCAGATGCAACCTTCTTATCCAAAAATTTGTTTAACCATGCAGAAGGCTTGATGGGCAACGGTCCAATTCATGAAAATTACGATCCGCTTACCGGAGATGGCTTAAGCACAAAAAACTTTAGCTGGTCTTCTGCCGCCTACTATTTAATGTACCAAAATACAATTGTAGGCAACAAAACAACCAGTCAGACTGGAATAGAAAAATAATATCTTCTGTGCCTACAATTTCAATGTTTATAAGTAGTATCAACCATTTCCCTGATAAAATAAAAAATCGCCCAGCCTTTCATTGGTTGAGCGATTTTCTATGCTTTACAGCGCGCAATAGCATCGAATCTGTTTCAAAAAATACATGGCTTTATGCAGTGGTTGATGTGATTTCTATTATAGGAAGGTCTATCATTTATCTAGGGAATCACGAAGGAGCTGATACGAGAGAGCATTAAATGCAAAATAGGATTGATAATATTTAAATATAATTGGAGGATGAACATGAAAAAAAAGAAATTACTAAAAATTGGGATAATAGCCGCAATAACATTGATGAACACAGGAGGTCTATTAAGTAGGACGAGCGTTGATGCCAGCGCTAAGAATATTTTTAACCTTCAACAACCTCCTATTTCCACTACATTACCGCAAGAAAAACTGGACATAGCAGGTATTTTTGCAAATTTAATCTACGAAGCGGCTTTTACGAATAAAATCAATGATTCCTCAGGCCATATGAATGGTGGTCCCTATCCTTTCGAAAAAGAATTTAATGCGCATTTGGATTGGTATAAAACAGTAGACAAAGAGACCTGGAAAATAGAATCCGATATGCAACTCAAAGCCACCTATCTACCAAATATCAAAAAATCTAACAAAACTGTGATTTTAATTCATGGTTTCAGTAGCCAGCCAAATTTTATGGGGGCATGGGCAAAAGTATACTATGATTTAGGTTACAATATTTTAACACCAGAAATGAGAGGCCATGGTACTAGCCCCGACAAACAACGATCGCTTGGTTGGAAAGACAAAGATGACATCGCCCAATGGGCAAAATTGCTAAACGAGAAAACAGGCGCCGATTCTGAGATTATTTTATCTGGCTTATCTATGGGGGCATCTATCGCAATGATGAGTTCAACAGCGACAGAATTACCCCAAAATGTGAAAGCAATTATTGAAGACTGTGGCTACACGTCTATTGCAGAACAAGTGAAGTTTCTTATTAACGATAAATTGGGCTTTCTAAATGATGAGACAAGAGCGTTGGTTTATCATAAATTAAATGATTTATTATTGGAGCGTCAGGGCTTCAAAATGGAAGAGGGTTCTGCGATCAACCAAATTAAGCAATCCAAAATTCCTTTATTAGTGATCCATGGTGACAGTGATACAGCTGTCCCAACGAGTATGGCAAAAGCAATTTATGAAGCCTCACCCGCGCCTCAAAAAGAGATCTTATTAGTACCATCGGCAAGCCATCCAGAAGCAATCCTATTCGACCTACCACAATACAAGCAAAAAGTCGCCAGCTTTTTAGAAAAAGTATGGTAATAAAATCATAAAAAAACAGACAAATGTTAAGCGATTGAAGCTGAGCTTATTCAAGCATGCCAAGTCGGCATCATGAATGAGCTCTCTTTTTAGCAAGGTAAGCGCGCCTCCTTGGTCTGGAAACGCGCTTTCACTATACCCATTTTCTATGATTTACTACACTTGCGAACACATAGAGAAATCAAACTTATAATTACCAACAGTAAACCGAATACTATAGCTACTTTATTCATTTCTTCTCCTGTTTTTGGAAGTGTAGTCTTTTTCACTATTGATTGGTTATATTTAGATTGCATTTTCACATCAAAGACGCTATGTTCAGCCAAGTTCCGCTTATTTTTAGTACTAGTTACCGCACTTTTATTATCATCTATGTTTGTAACTTTCTTCGTGAACTTATTATCTTTGAACGCCTCGTCATCCTTATCTAGAGCTGGTGTTGGAAGGCTTTTCTTATTCTCTTTGACTGTTACATAAGCAGTACTTTTTACGCCTCCATAAGAATACTCGATCGGGTAGATTCCTTCTTTCGTGACATCTACCGTTCCGTTGGCTTGAATGCTTTGAAACTTGATTGGATCGCCAGTTTTATCCGACGCACTTTCGAAATTGTCAGAAGCACTCCAGCTCTCACCAACGTAAACTATGGAATCTTTGACCACTATTTTCGTTTTATCTTTCTTATAATGATACGTAATTATTTGTGCCTGATCTGTATAGTTTCCAACAATGCTATTTCCCTCCTGTGTCTGGCCGTTTAAATCTCCCGACCGAAAAATATATCCTGGTATATCTTTCGTATTACTTTCAAAAAGGTCTCCAAAAATTGCGTTCTTATCTAATATCTCTTCTTGTTGGCTTATTTCTTTTTGTGTATCATCATCGATATATTGCACTTTCACAGGGGCGGCTTTTTTCAAATCATAGCTATAGATAACTGTCTGTTCATTTGTATCATCGAATATGCCAATTCCCTCGGAAACTTGGACTCCATTTAGCGTAATGTCTTTCAGTTCGTATCCTGTAAATGATTTTAATTCTGTTTCAAAAGAATCGCCCCATTTTTTCTCATTCCCGTCCAACTCTTCTTTTGCTAGCTCCTTACCATCTTTATCTTGGTAGATAACATGTACTGGCTTCGCTTTGGTTTTGGTGTAGGAATAATAGACTTTGATTGTCTGATTAGGATCTGGATAGGTTCCTTTTGCATTGTCGGGTATGTGTGATAATGCATAGCGATTTATATTTTTAGGCGCAAAATTGTAGGCTTGATTCACGCCTCCGTTCTTAACATCTACAGGGCTTATCTCCTCTTTTGTATCTTTGTCAATATAGTGTAGTTCGACTGTACCACCAATATCAGGCTCATAAAGGTAGATTACTTCGCTGCTCGTATCGCTAAAAGTTCCAGATGTATTGTCTGGTATATCAACCAGATGGTAACCTTTTATGAATTTGGGTGTTGTTACGTATCGCTCCTCATATTTCCCCGTTAAGATTTCTTCTGTGGCAATTTCTTTTTGATCATTTTTGTTAATATAGCGTACTTTTACTTGACCAGGAGCGTCATCTTTTTTTAAAGAGTAAGTGAGTTCGCTTGAATATTTCACGTCATTATCATCCGTAAATTTCCCATATGGATTACCTTGAATTTCTTGTAGTGTGTAATGATCGGTTTTCAACTTTTTTAAAATTTCTTGAATCGCTTTGTTTTTTTCAGATCCGTCAAAAGATTCATCATGTTTCCCGTACATTAGATAGCTTTCATCTATTAGCCTGCCTTTATCATCTTTGAAACGCACAATGACCGGCTTGCCATCATTTTTTTCGTAAACAAACGTAATTTCTTGTTGTTTATCTGTTACTTGACCAATAATCTCGTCCTTTTTCTGTCGATAATGATCTATATTAATTGCCTGCTCTTTAAATTTAGAACCATAATTTAGTCCTGTTAATTTCTTGTCTGGATGAATAGTCTTACCTTTTTCATCAACGTATTGAATAACTATTGGAGCTCCTTCAGATACTTTATAGCGATAGACAATTTCTTGGTTGTCATCTGTTAAATATCCTTCTTTCTTTTCACTACTATCTACAAGTGTATAAAAAGGAATTTCTTCTCGAGGTGTAACTGTATATTTATCTCCCCACTTTCCAGATATTATTTTATTGTCGACTCCTGGGATTGCGTTTCCATCTTCATTTATATATTTTACAGTCAACGGCTTCGCTTGCTTTAGTTTGTACTTAAATGATTGTTGTTGCGGTTTCTCATCTAGCTTTATCCCCATTTCCTCTTTGCCATCTATCGTTTCATAATGCGCCATCTTTTTTGCCTTCGCTGTTACTGTATCGCCATATTTACCTGTCATAATATCAGGTGTGGGACTTCCGAAAGCTTCTCGTTGCTTATCATTTAGAGTGGATTCTGCGTTCACATGGTTGACTGATACATTTCCGCCTTGCTCTCTTTCAAATTGATATTCCGCATTGATTTCCCCATCTCGATAGCTTCCCGTCGTATTTTTTTCGCCAACGTATTTGTAATGTTGATTTTTAATATATTCTTTTTTTGCTGTGTAGTCTTTTTGTACCTCTTGGTTGTAGGAGCTGCCAATTTTTCCGTATACCACACTTTCACTCATAATAGATTTCCCCGTGTCAACGTCTGTATAGGAAACCTTTACTGCGCCTTCTTCATTAGCTTTCGTGACGTGTACTCTGATGGATATCGGTTGATCTAATAAATCTTGGGAATATAACGTTTGTTCCGAGCTTCCCCAAAAAGCTTCTCGTTCTAGCGTGTGGAATACTGTGTAAACACTGCGAACTTCTAATAAAAAGCTTGTATCGATTTTTTTATTTGTTTTGGCAGTAATCGATATGGAACTTGGATCAGTTTTAGTTGTGCCGTTACCGGGGCGTTTGTAGTCGATGGATAGTAAATTGGTATCCACGCCGACGGTAGTATAAATAGGGTTCATGCTAATGACATACGCTTCTTTTTTCCAAGTAGGGCCTCCCTCGCTATACTTTGTTGACTCTCCTGTCTTATAGGAAAATTTATTAGTTAATGGAGTCGTTACTGTATTAATATACTGTTCTGAATTGCTTTGAATTATTCGCTTTACATTTTCTGTTAACTCTGCTTTTGATTCATTTTTCGCCGACGCGACTCTTTGCTCCAGAGCAGCATAGACTACCTTAGGCTCTAACACAAAAGTGAAAAAAGGAAAAATCACCATCATTACTACAAGTATTTTTAAAAATTTCTTCATCTCGAACCTCCGATTATTTTTTTATAGTTATACTATAATTTTGTTTAAAAATTGGGAATAATGATATTTTTTGAGTGCTATTATTTATTTTGATCGTTGATTCTTATGTAGCTAAACATTAGGCTGATGCAAGATATACTTGTCACCAATAGTTTTTTTGTAATGTTTTAAAACCAGTGTTTATTTTACAACTTTATCCTACTCTGCTATAGTAACATTATTACTTGAGACTTTGTATGTACAATTAGTGTTTAGCGCTAGACATTAATTGTGAATAACAACGAAGGGGGTATCATTTTGATTCCAGACTATTTGCAAAAAGAACTAAATATTTTATTCTTTATCATCAAAAAAGAGAAAACCTCGCTACGAGATATCTCCACATCTTTAGGGATTTCTAAACAAACTGTAAAATCGAACATGGTCAGAATCAATCAATCTTTTGATCAATATCTAACAATGAAAGACTTCATTACATCAGACAATACGGGCACTATTCGTGTGAACCAGCAGTATGAGAAAAAAGCTGTAGAATGTTCTTATATTTTGAAATTAAAATTGCTGAAACTTGTAGTCATATTCAATTATGCCGTGCTACTTACAACTAGATCCGTAATTACGAAACAGGAGGTACTCGATTTATTATTTATTTCAGAGAGCTACTTCACCAAATTAACATACAAATTAAACACATTTTTGAAACCGTATCATATTAAAATAATTATTTCTGATAACAAGGTTTCCCTTGAAGGTAACGAAATGTTTATCAGGGTTTTTTCTTACATATTTTTACAGGATTCTTTTCAGGATTTAGAATGGCCTTTTACCAATATAAGCATAGATGAAATTAAATCAACAGTTCCTCCAACAGGGCTACAAAACGCTCATAAGAGATCCAATACAAAAGAAAGATCTCTCTATATTTTTTATGCCATTCTTTATACTAGAATAAATGAACAAAACTTTATTAAAAATCCTGATTCTACTGAACTTTTATCATTCTTTGAACTCATCAAGGATAACTTTGACGTTGCGCTAATTTTTCACAAAAATGGGTTTGGCCATCTTAGCCAAATTAACAAAAAAAATGAAATACTTGTTTTTAATTTTCTTTCTAGAATTTTCATTTCAGATATTATTCCCAGAGAACAAAAAATTCGACTCGGAAAAATTTTTTCTGTTCAAAAACATCCTTATTGTGTACTTTCGAAAGATATCTATACTCGCTTTTCCACACTAACATCCTTAGTTTTATCAGAAGAGAAAGAATATATTTATATCTATTATTTGTCACTTATAATCTCTTTATATAATTTAATCGGAGATGCATTTCTTAGTTTTGTTGACCTGTATATCCCAAAACTCACCATTTATATACCAAGGGAAGATAATCTAGCTGATGCTATAAAAGAAAAACTTTCTCCCATCATAGATGATGAACACTATCTGGAAATGATATGTAATTTTTTGCATTCTTTGGTGAATTCCGAGAAAAATCCTAAGGTCTATATTTATTTACAAATGACGAAGGATTTTACAGCTATTTATGTTATCAAAAATCGTTTATCTTCGCTGTATAACCATACTAATATTTCTGTTACTAACGACTACTCAAAAGCAGATATTATCGTGACGGATACGCTTGAGAAAGCCAAGCCAAATAAACACGTATTTTATCTAGATTCAACTAGAAACATGGAGAGATGGACGGAATTAACAACGATTATACAAGATAAATTCCGTGAGAAAATAAACTTGGAAGAGGGACTATAGTTGGTTATGTCTGAGTAAGTATACAACATCCAAATTTTTAATCACAAAATAAATATACGAAGATTAGTAGGTAAAACCACCATCATGGCCTGGCTTACTAGCCTTCGTATATCTTTCATTGGATATCATTATTCGATTTTTTCTGGAATCGCTTTAATCCGCGCCACCATTTTGTTTGTATATGTTGAAACGCTAAAAACTGCTTGCGGGCGCTTTTTAGTTTTTTGTACCTTCTCGGGTTCTTCTGATAAAACTGCTGGTGAAAGTTTTCAGCTGGCCAAAAGACGGAGGTTGGTTCTATGGCGGTCACAATCGGCCGTTTGTATTTTCCGAATGCCGCTAAATTTTGTTTGGAACGTTCTGCGATTTGGCGTTGTTCTTCATTTGCCACGAAAATAACCGGTCTATAGTTACTACCGCGATCAGCCATTTGACCAAACTCATCGGTGGGATCGGTCAGCTGCCAATAAAGTTCGACTAGCTCTGCATAGCTCCAGATTGTTGTATCAAAAATAATCTCTACAGCTTCCACATGCCCCGTATAGCCACCCACTACTTGCTCATATGTTGGATTATCCATATGCCCACCAGTATAACCTGATGTCACTGCAATGATTCCAGGCTTGGTCTCGAATGGCTCCACCATACACCAAAAACATCCGCCAGCAAATATGGCCCGCGCTTGGTGAGGTCCGTCATCATCATAATGTTTTGATAAGTCAAACGAATCCAAAGTAGCAGCGTTCCCAGTAATTTTTAAATAGAAGTCGGTGACGTCTGGAGTTAGGTTATTTCTTAAAGCAAGTGGACGCAAATCAGCTTCAAGCTTGGCAATCTGGTCGTCAAAATTCGCCCCATTATCGATTCCTGTCTTTGCGGTGCGTAATAACGAACGTTCCCAATCCCGAGTAGCTGGATTAAGAAGCAAATTATAGAGATCTCGAGTGACTTCTGCTTGATTCTGTTTCATAATTTAGGACCACCCTCATTATTTTGTTTTTATATCTCATTATTGCACGAACCAATAACTAAAATCCATAAAGATTAGAGACACTTAAGTGAGAAACTGTGATGCAGATTGAAATAAACATCATAATATATACTACCCTTTTTTCGAAAGATACATGGTTTTATGCAGGTAAAAGATCCAAAAGCATAAACAAGCATTAATAAAAATAGTTGGGAATCGCATAAAAAACAAAAATCACGAAAAATAGGAATGTCTGTCATAGTAATGTTAATAAATATGGGCGTTTGTCGACACGCCGAAAGAGCCTAAAAAATTTTTAGGCTCTTAGTGTCTTCTATTATCTTACAGTACTGGTACACTCACCGTTTTAATCTCGCCACCAAGTGCATTGTATGCTGTCAAGGTAACCGTATCTGTCCAATTCTTAATCAATGTTTTCGCGTAGTATTGGAAGTCTGGTCCTGTTGTTGGAACACTAATTGTTGACCCCTTCGCATTAACTAATTTTTGCTACGTCACCTGTAAATTGACCTTTCACGTAGCCATCTTTACCAAGGGAGAACGAATCTACTGTCACATCACCGTTTGTCGTGCCCGTGCCTGTCGTTGCAAACGTCACTTTTTTGCTACTAACTGCTTCTCCAGCCGCGTTATAGCCTACCAAGTCCACACTGTCGGTCGTCTTCGTGATGTTTGGTTTCACGTAGTATTTGATGGTGCCACCTGTTACGCTAATGCGCTGTAATGGCTTTTCATGGATTTGTAATTCTACTTTGACGATGTCACCTGTAAAGGTTCCTGTGACATAGCTTTCTGTACCGATCTGGAATGGTGTTACAGAATTGATTATCCCCGTTGACAGCACTGGTTCGTCTTTTGTCACAGTGACTGTTTTTGTGACAAGGACTTTGCC
This sequence comes from Listeria grandensis, assembly GCF_014322885.1. Taxonomy (NCBI): domain Bacteria; kingdom Bacillati; phylum Bacillota; class Bacilli; order Caryophanales; family Listeriaceae; genus Listeria; species Listeria grandensis. The sequence goes on from NZ_JAASUG010000006.1 coordinate 115,697, forward strand.
GTTGATGTCATAGGCCGTTAGTATCACGAGATCTATTTGGTTGTAAATCACATTGCTTGCGTAGTACTTAAAGTCTGATCCGCTCACGCTGATTTTGCTACCTTCTACGTTTTTGACGGTCAAACTGATTTTTGCGATATCCCCAGAAAATTGTCCAGTGACATAGTTACCTTTACCAAGCTTGTATGGCGCTAGAGTTAGGCTAAAATTCGCTGGTGCCTGTGTTGCATTTAATAAGTTTTGTGCTTTGTCTAACTCTTGTTGCAAGCTGTCCCTTACGGCTAGAGTTTGGACCACATTAATCATATTTTGGGCCGTCATAGGGCTGAGTACATTTGAGGTAAGGTTGTTATCTTGGAACAGGGCCATAACTGCATTCACTGCCATGGTCTTCGCTAACGCTTCATTTGCTCCTGGTGCAAGCGGTCTTTCATTATTACTAACTTTTACTGTTTTTCGTGCTACTTCGTTCGTACCATTATATCCGGCTACTTCTACTTTTGAGCCTTGTGTGATGAAATCGTTTGTGGGAATGCTGTAGGTTCCGTCCGCATTCAGTGTCCCATTTGCCTTCACAACATCATCTATAAGTAGGCGCACACTTGTAATTCCTTTACCCACTGTTCCTGTAATGGTTGCTGATGTTATATCTGCGTCATCCGCAAGTAGGTTATAGTCTAGTGGTGTATTTCTTACTTTCAATAAATCTTTCGCCTGCACGATAGCTGCTTGCATGTTCGCTCTCACTGTTTCGGTAACCCCACCGCTGCGTCTACTAATTGTTGCGCAGAATCAATTGCCTGCTGATCAGTTGTCAGTTTAAGGACATTGGTGCTTGGGTTATTGTTTGCGAAAAGCGCTACTACTGCATCCGACGCCATTTTAGAGCTTACGGATGCCGCTTTTACTGGTGTTTCAAAAAGGATGTTAGATGGTATTACAATACTTGTTCCTATAATAGATGTTACTGTCAATACGCTGACTTTTTTTCATTTTGTTATTCAATTGATCATAGCCTCTTTCATTTCTCGGGATAGTAATATCTACTACTAAAAACGGATGACCTTGAATGGATATTCGTGTGTTGTTTATCAATTTGGCATCTCCATTGCTTTTTCATCATTATTTCGAATAGATTAATTACTAAGTTATCCTCTCATAATAAGAAAAACTATGAGAGCTAATTTGGTCATTTGTCACTAAAGGTTCATTTTTTGCGATTCTTTTTAATCTATCGTACAAATACGAGCGAAGTGCGACAACGAAAAGGCGGTCAAAACTCATACGCAAAAAAACACTGCATCCGTATACAAAACCGATAGTGAATTTAATCACATGAAGGTGCAAGGAGCTAGCTATTGCTAGTTCGCGATATCGATAGGAACTTTTGTAGCACTAAAATATGCCGCCAAGTCGGGTGATAGGGCTTGGTCTGTCACTAATAATTCGATGTCTTCAATTTTTGCAAATGTGGCGATGGAGCTTTTATCGATTTTGCTATTATCCACAAGTGCGATTGTTTTTCTGGCTGTGGCAACCATTTCTCGCTTTAATTCTACTTCATATAAACTAAAATCTGTGAGTCCATCTACTGCATTTAGCGCATAGGCCGATGTGAAAAGTATATCAACGTTTACTTTCTTCAATAACTCATGTCCGATGAGGCCTTCAATCGAATTGGAGCCGCTGCGCACGATTCCCCCGATAATGATAACTGTTAAATTCGGATTTTCTTTTAGCATGGTTGCTGTTGTTAATCCGCTAGTCACAATCGTGAGGCGTTTCGTTGATTCTTTGATGAATTTCGCGAGCTCAAAGCAGGTGGTGCTGGCGTCCAGTATGATGCATTGGTCATCCTCGATATATTCAAAAGCAGCCGCTGCAATACGTTGTTTCTCGGACCTATGCTTCTTTTCACGGACGGCGTATTTTTTGTCGATCTCATCCTTTTCCTTCATCATTGCGCCACCGTGTGTTCGAATTAACAATCCTTGTTTCTCCATAGCATTTAGATCCGCTCGAACGGTTGCTGCTGAAAAGTTAAGCTTCTCGCTCAACTCATTGACGGACACTGTTTTTTGTTCTTGAATCATATGAAGAATCTCACTTCTACGTTGATTTGCGAACATGGATTTTCACCTACTTTTTCATATTATGGTGTAATTCATCGTTTACTTCTATTTACTTTCAATAAATCACACTTTCAATTCTACCACATACAAACCAATATTTGTAGTATACAGTAAAGAAAAGAGAGTCTGAGTATGCCTACACATTTGCTTCTCAGACTCTCTTTATTCAGCTTTCTTGCAATGCGACTAAAACTTGATTGGCAATTTTTTCAGCGGAGAAGCCAAAATCTTCGGCAAGCTCTGCACCTGGACCAGATTTTCCGAATGTATCAATCGAAATGATCTTACCTTTGTCCCCAACGTATTTGTGCCAACCTTGGGATGAAGCCATCTCGATCGCTATCCGGTGTGTGATTTCGCTTGGGAGTATGGCCTCTTGGTAGTCTGCGGATTGGCGTTCAAATAGTTCCCAACTCGGCATACTAATAACACGGGCACCGATTTGTTCTGTCGCTAAGCGTTCGCGTACTTCCATTGCTAGGGAAACTTCTGAACCAGTTGCAATTAGGAGCATATCTGTCGTATCGGTTGGTGATTCGGCAAGGATGTAGGCTCCTTTTTCGACGTCTGTCGCAGCTTTTGTGTCGGTCGTTGGCAGTATTGGTAACGCTTGACGGCTGAGCACGAGCATCACTGGGTTTTCTTGTTGTGTTAGCGCGTATTTGTAGCTGGCAACCGTTTCATTCGCATCTGCTGGCCTTAAAACGACGAGGTTTGGCATCGCCCGGAATGAGGCTAAGTGCTCGATTGGCTCGTGTGTTGGACCATCTTCTCCAACCATGATCGAATCGTGCGTCATCACGTATGTTACTGGAAGATTCATGAGAGCAGCCGATCGAATCGCGCTCCTTGAGTAGTCTGAGAATACAAAAAAAGTTGCGCCATATGGCTTGATTCCACCGTGTAAAGCCATTCCATTCAAAATGCCACCCATCGCAAATTCGCGGACGCCAAACCAGATATTTTTGCCTTCATAGTGATTGGCGAGGAAGTCATCGCTGTTTTTAATCATCGTTTTGTTGGAAGATGACAGATCTGCCGAACCGCCAAATAGACTTGGTAACTGAGGCGCTAGCTCGTTTAAAAGCGTACCGGAAACGTCTCTTGTTGCTATCGGGGCATCGTTTGTCGTGTATGTCGGTAAAACGAGTGCTTGATCCGCGGTTTCTTGATTGTCGATAAGGCGTTGCAGTTTCTCAGCTTCTTCTGGGTAGTCGTTTCTGTATTTGTTGAACGCTTGGAGCCACTTCGATTCGCGATGATTTCCTTTGGATAAATAGTAGTCTTTTTGATAGCCGACTGTTTTTGGTAATTCGAATGGTTCTAATTCCCAGCCGTAGTTTTTCTTGATTTGAGCGATTTCTGCTTTGCCCAGTGGTGCGCCGTGTGCTGCGGCTGTGCCTGCCTTGCTTGGGCTTCCATCGCCAATTATAGTTTTAATCTCAATCAAAGTCGGCTTGTTAGTCTCGGCTTTTGCTAGGAGAATGGCGCTGTTGATCGCCTCGACGTCATTTCCATCAGGGACGCGCAAGGTTTGCCAGCCTGCTGAGCGAAATCGCAAATCTATATCTTCGGAAAAACTCTGCGCAAGATTGCCGTCTAGGGAAATATCGTTGGAATCATAGAGCACGATGAGTTTTCCGAGTTGCAGATGGCCAGCGAGCGAGCTTGCTTCATAGGAAATGCCCTCCATCAAGCAACCGTCGCCGCACAAGACGTACGTGTGGTGATCGATAACTTCGTGGGATTCCTTGTTGAATATCGCGGCAAGATGCGCTTCTGACATGGCCATTCCGACACCCATCGCGATACCTTGACCAAGTGGACCCGTTGTTGCGTCGACGCCAGGCGTGTGGCCAAATTCCGGATGACCTGGCGTGGCGCTGTCTTTTTGACGGAAGTTGCGCAGGTCTTCTTTGCTCACATCGTAGCCAAAAACGTGAAGCAGGCTGTACAGTAGCGCGGAGCCATGACCAGCGGACAAAATAAAGCGGTCACGGTTGAACCAGCTCGGATGCGCCGGATTAAATTTTAAATGATTTTTCCATAATGTAAAGGCCATTGGTGCCGCGCCCATCGGTAAGCCTGGGTGTCCTGAGTTCGCTTGTTCGACCATGTCCATTGATAGTACGCGTAACGTTTTTATCATTTGTTGATCCATGAGTGACATATGCGTCCTCCTTCTATTGAATGGTGTAGCCGCCGTCGATCACTAGATTTTCACCGGTGATTAGGTTCGCGGCGTCGCTTGCTAAAAATAACGCTGAGGCTGCGACCTCTTCTGGATAGCCAAAACGGCCAATCGGAATCTGTTTTTTCATCGCTTCGCCGACTTCTCCGGCCCATGCTTTTTTGCCGAGTTCTGTCAGGATAACGGTTGGCGAGATGGCGTTCACATTGATTTTATGCGGCGCCCATTCCATCGCCAAAACTTGTGTCATCGAGACGATCGCGGCTTTACTTGCACAGTACGCCACGTGTTTATCCAGCGCGACAACCGAAGCTTGGGAGGCAATATTGACGATTTTCCCGCCGCGGCCTTGTTTGATCATCACATTTCCCGCTGCTTGCGCGATGAGGAAGGATGCTTTTAGATTCAGCTCCATCGTCTTGTCCCAGTAGGACTCAGGAAGATCCGCTGCTTTTTCGAGAAGGGCAATACCTGCTGAATTCACCACGATATCGACACGACCGAATTGCTCTAAGACGGTTGCCATCACACGTTCTACGTTTTCTTTTTTCGTAATGTCGGCTTGGATGCCGAGCGTTCGTGCACCGCCAATGTGTTGCGCGATTTCGGCTACATCTGCCTTAATATCCACGAGTACGACCCGCGCGCCTTTTTCGAAAAACAGCTCCACGATCGCCCGGCCAATCCCACTTGCACCGCCAGTTACGACCGCTACTTGATCTGTTAATGCAAAATTTTTATCGAACATGTTCGTCACTCCTCGATTTGATTTTTAGTCCAATACGCTTTCTGGTAAACTCACGAGAAAATTCGTCAAAATAAGATAGGCTGATGTTGCGCCTGGATCTTGATTGCCAAGGGAACGATCGCCAAGTCTGCTAGAGCGACCACGTTTAGATAGCAAATCGACAGTCGAAATCATGCCTGCTTCTGCTGCAACCACTGCCACGCGGAATGCTTCTTCAAAGTTGCCAGATTCGGCAAATGCGCCTTCTAATGCGATCCGCGCTGGTTCCAGCGTGTCAATCATCGTTTTATCGCCAACTTCGGCCTGACCGCGTTCTTTCACACCGCCCATAAATGCCAACCAAAAAGCCGTCAAATCTGCGTCGCTAAGCATTTCTTTGCCCTTAATCGCCTTCGCCCCGCGCAAAAATCCCGTGGCGTAAAGCGGACCAACCGAAGATCCGACGGCTTCTAGGAAGGTTTTCCCCGCCAGAACCGCTAATTTTGAACAATCTAATTCGTCCTGTTGTGCCAACTCTTTCTTGATCGCCTGCCAACCAATCGACATCGTCACGCCATGATCCCCGTCGCCTAATTTTCGATCGAGTTCGCATAAATAATCTTTTTCCCGTTCCATCGTTTCTGTTACGATATTCAAAAAATCGCGAAAATTCTTCGCACTATACATACTCATCACGCCTCCTTATTTCTGCACATACATCGGGCAATCAGCTGGGTAATCGATGCATTCCTTTAGCTCCGCGTCCAATTTTATCAGCGTCACCGAACTGCCGCCCATCTCAAGTGACGTGCTGTAATCTCCAATAAATGACCGGTAAATACGAATACCACGCTCGCTCAAAAGTTGCTCCACACGCCGGAACATAATCAGCAGTTCCATTCGCGTCGTTGAGCCCAATCCATTGATTAGCACCGCAACTTCTTCTCCCGTCTCGATCGGCATATCTTCCAAAATAGCTGCAACGAGACGGTCTACCACTTTGTCCGCTGTCTCCAATTTATCTTTTTCGATACCGGGTTCGCCGTGATGGCCCAATCCGATTTCCATTTCATCTTCTGCGAGCGTGAAACTCGGCTTCCCAGTTTGCGGTAACGAACACGGTGACAAGCCTACCCCCATCGTCCGCGTCACGTCATTCGCATGGTTCGCAAGCCGCGTCACACCAGCCAAATCATGGCCCAGCGCCGACGCTACACTCGCCACTTTTGTCACGAAAAATTCACCCGCGATGCCGCGCCGTTTTGCCATCTCCGTTTTAGGAGCCGAAGCGACGTCATCCGTCACGACCACAGACGCCACCTCAATATCATGCTCCAAATCAGCCATCTCCGCGGCCATCCCGAAGTTCATAATATCCCCAGCATAATTCCCGTAAACATACACCACGCCTTTCCCCTGATCAATCGCCTCTGTCACGGCCACAATCGGACCCGGCGGCGGCGATGCGAAAATGTTCCCGACCGCCACACCATCCGCCATTCCCGCGCCAACGTAACCCATGAAAGCTGGCTCATGTCCCGAACCACCGCCAATCAAAACGCCGACCTTATCCGCATCCAGCGTCTGACGCACTAGCGCACGCGGATTTCCCAGTTGCTTCACATATTGCGGAAACGCCTTCACGTAGCCATCGATCATTTCCTCTACCACATGATCCGCATCATTGATTAACTTCTTCATCCTTCCACACTCCCCGTCTTCAAATAGGCTCTCTCCTGATCTGAAATTTGATCAATTTTCCGTTTCGACTGGCCGCCTGCAAACGCTACATCCAGATACGCGTCCACAATTTTCTTCGCCAATTCCAGCCCGATTACTTTTGCGCCGAGCGTTATAATTTGCGCGTCATTGCTCAGCTGGGCGCGCTCCGCCGAATACACATCGTGGCACTGCGCCGAACGGATACCCGGTACCTTATTCGCCGCAATCGACATACCGATTCCCGTTCCACAAACCAAGATGCCACGCTCAACTGTACCCGCCTGAATCGCCGTCCCCACTTGAAACGCGATATCCGGATAATCCACCTCATTCTCCGAGAAACAGCCAAAATCAATGACCTCATTCCCCGAATCCTCGATGTGCCGTCGCAGCGCCTCCTTCATTCCAAAAGCATTATGATCCGCACCAATTCCAATTTTCATTTTCCAACACTCCAATGCATTTAATCCACCGAACCAGCCGGCACTACTAAATTCTGATTTTTCGGCAAGGTCACAAATTTCATCAAGAAGGCGCTAAAAACGTAAAGTCCCGCGAACACCCAAATGACACCGACCGTACCCAAACTCCCGATAAAAATCCCCACGACAGCAGGCCCTAAAAACGTGCTCAGCCCTGCGCCTAAATTTAAAATCGACATCGCCGCACCCTTATTTTCAGGGGCAAGCGTTGGCATAATCGCCGAAAGTGGCACGTAAGCCGCCAAGCAAGCGCCGAAGCAACCCGCGATCAGCATCGTCAGCAAGAAGTTCGCGCCAGACCAAAGCGGTACGTAATAAAACAACACCGTAAACGTCGCGCAACCCATGCCGCCGAACCACATCACTGTATTCCGCCAGCCGAGCCGATCACTAATCACACCAAACAATAAGTTGAAAATAATATTCACCGACCAAAGGCACGCATAGATTTGTAGCCATTCCCCACGTGTAAAACCAATTTCCATGAAGAATAATGGCATAAACACCGTGAAACCGTACGCCGCCGATGTATTAATCGTCCGAACAATACCGCCCATCCCGATTTTCGGTTTTTCAAAAGCAATCGTGATTCCTTTCAATAAATAAGCCATCGTTGGCCGTTCGTCAGTCCCTTTTTTCGCTGCTTTTTCACGGTTCAAGAAAATCGCGATTGTCGCACCGATAACAACGAAGACTAGCGCACTCCACAGCGTTACCATTTCGCCCAAGTAAGGCAACGCAATGCTTGAGTAGAGCGCCCCCAACACATTCAGCCCACCGCTATAGCAAAACCAGAAAATTCCGACCGCTGAACCTAGTTTTTCCGTAGGCGCCTCATACGCCACCCAAACGAGGAACGAATAGGCAAATAACGGATAGCCAAACCCGCGAAGAGCATACGTCGGTATCATGACGTATAAATTATGACTTGGTAACCCAACAGAGATAAAAAACACCGAACCGATAATAAAAATAATTACACCAGCCGTCATTACTCGCTGCGCCCCAAACATTTCCGATAAAACACCGGAAAGCCAAGCCGCAAGCGCCGCCGCAATCCCATAAACGCTAAACAATAATGCCGACTGCTGAATCGAAAGTCCACCACTGACTAAGAACGGCGACAACCAGCCCTGCTCTAAGCCTTCACCCATCATGAAGACGACAAGTCCCGCGTACCCCATCATTAATTTCGGCGGCAAACCGATTCTGTTTGTTAAACTTTTCATGTCACGTTCCCCTTTCGATTATAGGTTTGGATTTAATACGACCTTCAGCGACTCCGCCCCACTTCTCACCAAGTCAAAACCAGCCTTAAAATCCTCGAGCGGCAATGTATGCGTAACGACGCCTTCTGTAGGTAAATCCCCATTTTGAATGCCTTCAATCACGAGCGGATAGCAATACGGACCCAAATGCGAACCAAGAACGTCGAGCTCCTTCCTATCACTAATAATACTCCAATCCACCGTCACCGGTTCCTTAAATACTGAAAACTCCACAAAAGTCCCAAGCTTACGAATCAGCGTCAAGCCTTGTTCCACCGACTTTTGCGCACCCGTCGCCTCAATGTAAATATCGCAACCATAGCCATCCGTCAAATCCTTAATAATCGTGATGACATCATCCTTAGCCGGGTTCAGCACCATATCCGCACCAAACTTCTTCGCAAGCTCCAACCGATCCTCAAACAAATCCAGCACAATCAATTTCTGCGGACCAGACTTCTTAATCGCGCCGATCATGCCAAGCCCAAGTGTCCCCGCCCCAGCCAGCACCACGACATCACCCAACTTAATATTCGCGCGTTGCACCGCATGGAACGAACACGCATAAGGCTCAATCAGAATCGCTTTTTCAATCGGCAAATCCTCCGGAACCAAATAATTTATCGCTTCTTTCGTAAATTTCATATATTCCGCCATGCCACCGTTTACATTCTTCTGGAAACCGTATAAATCATGTTTTTCACACATCCAATACTGACCGCGCTTACAAAAACGACAATCCCAACACGGCACAATCTGCTCCGAAATAACACGATTACCGAGCTCAAACTGCGTCACTTGGTCCCCATAACCAACGACGTGCCCAATAAACTCATGCCCTGGAATCATCGGTGCCTTTATGTATGCAGGTTGCTTCTCGTCACCCCAAAAACTAGGAGCCCCGTCAAAAGCCTTCAAATCCCCTGCACAAATTCCGCACGATTCCACCTTCACCAAAATTTCGTGAGGCCCAATCTCAGGAACAGCGACTTCCTCCAAACGATAATCACCAGGGGCATACGCAACAATAGCTTTCATTTTTTGAGGGATATCTTTGCCTAATACAACATTACCAGAACTCTTTTGACACATAAGAACATCTCCTTCTTTTTTAGTAAAGCGCTTTCTTGATTACCTCCCCATTATATTTTTATTTACTAACTTTGTCAATCATTTATTTTCGTTTATTTTCGTTTATTTTCAAATTTTGAAGATACTAATAAAAAATACAGACAAAAAAAGCCGAAACAATTATCGATTTTCAAGTCGATATCATGTTTCAGCTATCTAAATTTTCTATTTTTAAAGCACATTCATCAGCCAAATAATGAAGAACACGATGGAAAATGTTGCTGTTCCCCAAACAATCTTAGGATACTTCCAAACCAATTGTCCATTTGATCCCTGCTGCTGTTCCCGATACGTCTCTACATCCAAGCTAGCCGTCCCGGCCGTCACAATATTAACGACAATCGGCGCTTGATTACGCGTATCTATTTTTTCACGCAAAGGAAAGTGATATTCCTCACCACGAATCGTGAAATTCAGCTCGCACGCCGTTGAATTCGAGGCAGAAAGATACAAACTCCGCTTCTCTCCAACTTGAAAATCATTTCCCTGCTCACGCTGATCCCCACTTACCAAATATGTATCGAAAAGCGTATGCCTTGTCTTATTTTCTATTTTTATCTCATGAGCAACGGCCGACCCAGTAAACAAATGCGTCAAATTAGACATGCCTTCAACCCCTTCAATAGTTTACCCTTTCTTATTCTCGTAAGATTTGCCACCATGATGCGGACATCTCATTTGATATCGAATGAATAATCCCAACCAAGACATAACTTCCCGACATAGCACGATAGCTGTTACGACTAACTCCCGCAAGGCTCCACATAAACTCCCCCACATAAGCATTACCTCTCTTTATTTTTAGTGCTTTCTATAACAAAAGAGTCCAAAGCAAGTTCACTATATAACATAGAAAACTACCTGAACCCTTTTCATGAAACCCTATCACATTCATCTCAAAAATTAGTGATTTTATCTTTATTTAACAAATAAGACCCAAATATAGCATTTTTATTTACTTAAGTGCTAGCCGAAGTAAGTGTGTATGTTATATAATGGATTTAAGTCTTATTTTTCACTCAAATTTTTATTTAAGCTAATTTAATTCCACATAAACTAATTTCCAGCTAAATCATTGATCAATTACCCAAATCAGTGGATCTATCATGTGTATTCACCCCTTCTGTTGTTTAACCATTACAGGTTAATAATATAGCTATTCTATATAGTATTGTTGTTTTTGTTCCTTATTTCCATCAATTCACAATAAAAATTGGAGGCGTTATCATGAATTTTGGAGCAACCATTAAGAAAATTAGAAAAGATAAAAACCTCACACAGAAAGAGTTATCAGATGGCATACTTACACGCTCACATCTTTCTCAAATTGAAACTAATAATTATTTTCCATCCTACGATAAATTTTTCTTACTCCTTGATAGATTGAATGTTGTTTTTGAAGAATTCCTTTTTATTCAAAACGATCAAAAGATGCATTTCAAACAGCAAATACGCTCAAAGATTAGTGAAGCTGCAAACTTGAATGACACAGAAAAACTTAAAAATTTAGCTATTACAGCGAAAGATTTGCACGAAAAAACAGAAGATATTACGTATTATCATTATATGTTAATTTGTAAAGCATTGATTTCATATAATATGACCCACACGGTTAACGATGAGATGATCCAATTTGTGAATCCTATCAAGGAATATTTATTCAAGATGGATAACTGGTATTTGTATGAATTAAAATTATTTAATAATATTATCTACTCCTTAACGGTAGAAGAAGCTTTGTTATTTTCTCGTACTTCCTTGAAACGCTTGGATAACTTTCAATATTTTATGGAATTCCAACATACAGAACAGCACATTTATTTGAATTTATCTACACTTTGCATGGAATATGAAGATTTTGATGCTGCTAAGAATTTTGCGGAAACAGCAATTGAAAAAGCAAAGAAGTATACTCTTGTCTACGAGAAAGTTTGTTCAGAAATGAATCATGCGATTGCCTGTATCAAACTTGGGCAAGATTTACAAGCATATGAAACCATAAGGAAAAATATGCTTATCATCAATTATTTAGATTTTAATAGCTTACATTCACATTTTTCAAAGTTTCTGGAGAAGTTTAAAATTGAAGTGGAAATTTAAACCGGCTCCCTTTATGCCCTTCTTAGCCACAAATTAAAAACGATAATCGCTAAGCTTTTTCATGCTAGCGATTATCGTTTCTATTTACATACTTCCTAATCAAATCATCTACATAATGTGTCTAAATAGTATTGGAATTTGGAATGTTTCTCCACTATAAAAATATCTAAGGACTTTTCTAAACAATAGAAATAATACATACCCTATCATGCACCCTACAAAGTTGAATAGAATATCATCTACATCAAAAATTCTATACATATACCCAACGATGCGCCAATAATAAACTGGCTAGATTCGATTAATAACGTAAACAAAAAGCTTGCTATGACCATTTTTGACCATGATGCTTTTGTTAGAGATGGAAGGCCAACCCCAAAGGGAATCGTCATGCATATGTTCAAAATATATGTCTTAATATCTATAGTAGCGAAAGGAATCAGTGATAGTCCCTCCCTTATAGAGTTCCCTTGACCGGTCATACCTTCTGTTGCATAAATAGGAAATTGTGTTAAATTAACCACCCCTGCGAGATAGATATAAAAAACAGTAAAGTATATCATAAACACCCAATTTTTATTCAAAAAGAACTTAAATGCAATAGCGCATAGATGACTAACTTAAATATCCACGCAAAAAACAGAAGCTCGAACTCATGATTTTTTAAGAGTCCTAGCTTCTATTTCTAGTGTTGCTATTTCACCCAAACATAACCATACGGCGGCAAGTCACATTTACCATCGCTGATTTGTTCACCTGTGAGTATATTTTTCGTGCCCGCAGTTTCAATCGTAATCGCCTGATCGCTAACGTTTGTATAGCAGTAAACATCGCCTCTTTTCAGCGCGAAAATACGGCTATCACTCGGAAGCACTTCTTGCGGCTGGTAAGGATTGAACGAGGTTTCTTCTTGACGAACTTGCGCCAGTTTCTTTAATCCTATAAAAATGGCTTGGCGGTATGGGTTCATTTCGAGTTCGTTTTGTAATGTCGCTAAATCGAGTTTTTCGCGGTTGATTCGTCTTGGGATTCCGGATGTTTCGGCGGCTTTTTTGTCGTTTCTTGAGCCGAATAAGGAATGGTAATAAACCGCTGGAACGCCCATGACGGAGAATAGGATGTGATGGGCGGCGAGCATTTTTTGAATCGCTCGTTCGTCGGATTCGCCGGTGTTGCGTAGCGCATCACTGTAATTGATATTGAGTTCGTAGATGGATTTGCTACCATCTGGATTGTTTTTATAGGAAATTTGACCGCCGTTTTGCAGGACTTTTTCGGCTAGCTTTTCGCGGTCGTTGTCGGTTAGAATGCCTTCTGTTGGGCGCATGCCGATACCATCATGGGACGCGAGGAAGTTGAAATAGGTTGCGTTTTTTCCCACCCTCGTGATGGTTTTTGCCCAATTGCTCAGATGAGTCGCGTCGTGGGTCGTGAAGGCGTGCAACGTGAGTGGTGGCAACGGGAATTGGTAGACTTGATGGGCTTCGTTGTTGCCATCGCCAAAATAACTGATATTTTCTTTGTGCGGCACATTGGTTTCTGTGATGATTTGTGTGTTGGGCGCGAAATAGTCTGTGAGCAGGCGCCAAATTTGGATAACGGTATGGGTTTGCGGTAAATGAATGCAAGTCGTGCCAGATTCTTTCCAGAGAAAACCGATGGCGTCTAGTCGAATGGATGTGGCGCCGCGCGTGATGTACGTAAGTAGCGTTTCGGTTAGGCGGATGAACATCGCTGGGTCTTGGATATTGACGTCAACTTGGTCTTTGCTGAACGTGGACCAGACTTGTTTTTCAGATGTTCCATACGTGTGGAAAAGTGGGCTGGTTCTCGGGCGGACAACGTTTGTAGCGTCAAAACCTGACTCTTTTTCCACAAAAGCGTGTTCAAATCCTGGTTTTTCTTGCAAGAATTGTTGGAACCAGTCGCTTGATTCGGACATATGGTTCGCAACGAAATCGTACATGAGTCGATAATTCCCTGCAAGGTCGTCAATGTCAGACCAGTCGCCGAGTTCTGGGGCAATTTGCAGGTAATCTGTCACGGAAAAACCGTCGTCGGATGTGTAGGGAAACATTGGGAGTAAATGGACGTCCGTGATGATATCGGCAACGGTTTCGTCAAGCATCGTGTGCAAGGCTTGTAGCGGCTTTTGGCCTGGTGACTGAATGCTGTCGCCGTATGTGATTAGGTACATATTTTTTTCATTAAGCGCGGCGGATTGCGAAATCGTTTGTTGTTCTTGCGCATCGATGAGTTTTGCTAAACGATTCTTGATATCAGTGCGTTTTGGTTCGTCAAAAAGTGTGGCTAAGTGATCGTTTAGTTGCTTATTTAAATCGGATCGTTTCATCATTTTAAAGCTCCTTATATTTTATTGTCAAATGGCTTTGTGGTACTATTTCAGCTAGTTCATTTATCGGTAATTCGGCCATGTTTACGGCGATGCCTGCATGATTTGCTTTGATGCTGATTGGCTCATCCGTTGGGTTGAAAGCGCGTAATATGATGCCATCACCGTCTTCTGCTTGTTTCAACGTGCTGAAAAAGGCATTTTCGCTAATTGTGAGTAGGCTTGCAGATGTTGGTAAACCGTGCATTGCTTCTGGTTGTGGCAGTTCGAAACGTTCCACTCGTTCTTCAAAACTATTCAGCGTTTGAAGGTGATAGCTGAGTTGATGTGTGCGAACGCGTTCGGTTGCGTGGAACCAATCGGCAGTCGTGAAGCTTGCGGTGAAGCGATAATGGTAGCTGAATTCTAGGTCGCCGAGCATCTGCGCATCTGGTGTTTCCACGACTTTATTGTTGATACCGGAGGCACGGCCGGGACGCCAAGCGATATTGTCTTTGCCGAGCAATCCGACACTCCGGAAAAGCGTGAGGGCAAAGTAATCCGTGGTCGCCTCGTATTCTTTCAAACCTTGTGTCAGAACGCCAATCGCGCCTTTACTACTAAGACTTACCGCAAAATTTTCAAGCGGATAAATCGGGACTGGCGCTTCGGCAAAACGGCTTTCGCGCCAATTCGCAAAATGAGGATTCAGGTTGGCGCGCTTGATAGCAGTGAACGCTTGGTCGGCGTAACTTGCCTCGCTATTTGGCGCTTCGAACCTGACGCGGATGCGATGATTTTTCGTTTTATTCGTAAGGCGATGCTTAATGCCAAGCGTGTCTTCGCCTTTTTTGAGTGTGAAAGTCGTCTCGATTTCTGTGCCTTCGCCGCGCGTTAATGTATGGCGAATCGTCATTTCTGAAACGAGATCAGATTGCTTCACCGCGATGCATTCCGCCGTGCTCGCCAGTTCCGCAATGTCCCCTGCGAGCGGAGAAAAATCATACGAATCACCGTCATCGGCTACGTCTTCAAATAGCATGAAATTGGAGAGTTGCTCGCCAAATTTGGTCGTTAATTGTAATTTTCCTGCTACCACTTCGATGGTATAAAAGTCGTTCGCAATTTTAGTAGCATCGGTTGGCATTACTAAGTTTACAGCGCCCTCGATGATTTGCAAAACCTGATAACTAAGCGGTTCCATCGCGATTTCGGCACTTACAACCGTGCGATAATAGCCTGGAATTTCGACTTCTTGCTCCCCGTCCGCCGTCACGACAACCTTTTTCCCGCCAGAAATGTAGTCTTGAGACAAGATCGTTTGCGGTACAACAACGCCTGACACATCCGCCAAACACACCGTTTTTCCTTTCGTGAAAATGACCGTCTCGACTTGTTTTGTCATCGCTTTTGGCAGTAAGTGAAAAACAAGAACGGCTCCCAGCTCATATTCCGTCCCAATTCCGCGCGCGATTTGCTTTTTCAAAACGTTGATAAGGCTATCACAAATACGCTCAGCCTGCTCCAAACGGTGTATAATCGAGCGGTTCGTCTCGTCCGAATTACAACCACCGATAGAATCGTGCGCGTGGACATCAAATAACAGTTTAAAAACCTTATCCAGCCAGCGTTTCGGATACGGCGCGCCATACTTATTCGCCATCACCGCCAGCGGTTCCAGTTGATGATAGATTTTATCCTCGATTCGGCTATTCGCGAGTTTAATATCCACACGCTGCGACCGAATCGTATTATGAATCCGCGACTTCTGCGATGCGAGTAGTTCTCCCTCAATCACCGTCTCGAATTCCGCGTTCTCCCACGCCGCATCCATAAACGTCTCATAATCCGATAACACAAAGCGATAATCCGATTGTTGCGCATTCAACGCCCGCACGGTCTTCGGAAAATGTTCCCGCACCAACACCTGATCACCGCCCGCCGGAAGCAACATGTGCGGCGTCGATGCATTCATCCCCCGCAACGTATCCAAAATCGGCGTCAACGTCCCTGCTACATAATCCACATCCGTCGCCAAAAACTTCCCCGGCCCGTAGCCAAAATACATATAGTTCGTTTTCGCCATCACGCCATCCGGAGCTACCCAGCGAAAATTCAAATCCGTCGCGACATCTTCCGTGTACAGACCACGTTGCAAAATCGCGTATTCCATCCCAAAAGACTGAAAGATAGACGGCAAATACGCATTTTGTCCAAATATATCTGGCAAATAACCAATTTTCATGCTATGTCCCATTTCTGCCGCCGCGCGCGATCCGTACAATAAATTCCGAATCATCGACTCTTTATGCACAAGTAACGTGTCCGTCTGCGTATACCAAGGCCCGACAAAAAGCCGTTTTTGCGTAATAAGTTCCTGCAATTGTTCCTTTTTCTCCGGTAAAATCGCGAGAAAATCCTCGATTACCGACATCTGCGCGTCAAATACGAATGACTTGTACGCCTCATCCCGCTCCAAAACATCCATCAAATGACGCAAATTCTCGATCAGCATCACGTTCGAATCCTCTATTGTAAAATACCATTCACGATCCCAATGCGCATGCGGCACCACGTGAACTATTTTTTCTTCGTTTGTCATTTTTAAAACCTCACAATCTCTATAAAAACGGATTGGGACCCCAAATTGCTGAGTCCCAACATGTCTATTTAATAATCAATTTTTTCGCCATTGCGTTCTTTCCGTTTAATAATCGCGTACCGAATGAAAATATTACCGAACGCAATAATCGCGACGCCGACTAGTAGGCCGACAAGATACGCTGGCAAATTCTCAACAAGCGGCCACCCCCAGATAGCTGGAAGTGGTAGCCACTGTACCGCGCCAAGTGCTACACCTGTACATGCGCCAGCGATTGCACCGATTAGATTCAGCGGGATCGTGATCAGCGGGTTGCGAAGCATGAACGGAATCGCGCCTTCTGAAATCGCTAAAAACCCGAGCAAGAATGACGTATTTCCGAGCAAACGCAAATCTTGTGAAAAGACGCGGCGTCCAACGACGAAACGGTCAATAATCGTCGCCAAACCGATGCCTAGCGGTGGAATAACAATCGCCAACACACGCGGTGTCAACGGGAAAATACCATCCGCTGACAAGCCAATCGCAATCGCACCCGCCGCTTTATTCACCGGACCACCAAGATCAAATGCGGTTGCAGCAGCAATCATCGCCGAAAGACTAAGCGTCCCTGACGTACTCATACTCGCAATCGTGTCCGCAATCCATTTATTAAGATGCCCGAATACCGGATCAATAACATATAAATTCAAGATAAAAATAACCAAAACACTGATTCCCGGCACGATTAGCATTGGCTTCATCGCCACCAGATTTTTTGATAATTTAACACGTTGATTCAAGAATTTTGCAACGTAACCTGCTGTTAGACCTAAGATAAGCGCGCCTAGGAAACCGCTTGGAATACCGCCTTCAACTCCCCAGAACGTATAATGCAAGCCGCCTGCGAACAAACCACCCGCAAAACCGGCAATCAAGCCAACTCGGTCAGCAATCGCATACGCCACAAACATCCCAAACACAGGATAAATGAACTTGAAGAGCATATTGCCAAAACCATCAAGGTAATGTAAAAACTCTTGTAACCCGCCAACATTATTGTATGTCGGATCGCCAATCATGCCGATATCAAGACCAAGCGCGTAAACCCACGTCAGCTTCGCGATACCCAGCATCAAGCCTGCCGCAACGATGAGTGGAATCATGTAAGAAATTCCAGTCATGATAGCTGCCGTTACATCTGCACCAACTTTTTTCCAGCCAGTTTTTTGATTTTTGCTTGCAACAACGCCCTCCGATTCTGCGCTCGCCGTCACTGTACCATCTGGGTCTGACAGCGTCCGAATCAGGATTTCCTTCGCGTGTCGCAACGGATCAGCAACTTTGACTTTGACGTAATTTTTGCCGACAAAGCGTTCTTTCTCCTTCACTTTCGTATCCACGGCGAACAAAATCGCGTCTGCTTTTGCAATCGCTGCCGCGTCGTGTGTATCTTCCATCCCGTTCGCGCCCTGCTTTTCGACACGAACATCGATTCCTAACTCTTTACCTGCCTGTTCCAACGCTTCTGCGGCCATGTACGTGTGGGCAATACCCGTCGCGCAAGCCGTGATTGCCAACACCGATTTCCCAGCATAGGCTGAATCACCAGCCACGATTTCTGTCACCACTTCATCACCAAGCGCTGCAAAAAGGGCCTCCTTACTAGGCGCCGCAAGCAATCCGTCCAAATACGATGCGTTCATCAAACGGCCACTAAGTTCCGCCAACAGTTTCAAATGCGTCGTGCCTGCTTCCTCGTCTGGAATCGCTAACAAAAATACTAGCGAAACCTGATTCGTCGGGTCCACAGACTCCCAAGCGTTCGCCGCTAACGGTGTTTTCAATTTTGCCACAGTGAAAACAGCTTTATTCACGACACTCGATTTGCCGTGTGGAATTGCTAAACCGCGCTCCATTCCAGTTGCCGAATGCGCCTCACGCTCTAAAACAGCCTGTTGAAACGCCGCTTTATCCGATATATAGCCTTCCTTGTCTAAATGATCCACTAAAAATGAGATTACTTCTTCCTTTGACGTAGCTTCGATGTCATAGAAAACTAAATTTTGCGTTGTCATCTCTTTTAAATTCATCGTCAATCCTCTTTTCTAAGTTCATGAATTCGCTTACAGAATACCTTTCGAAAGTATAATCGCAGTATAGCATAAAGTCGAAAGCCTTTTCATACAGAATCCGTATAATTGTACAGTGCACACTATTATTCTCTTTCCAATCGTGATAAAGTAGGAAATGAAGCGATTGGAGGTTTTTTGAAGTGGGAAAAGTAGCAGAACGTTTTGTCGAGGATATTACGAATTTGAGTGACTCGGAGAAATATGTTTTTTATTACGCGGATAATCATATCGAACAGGTGAAAGATATCACGCTAACCAACTTGGCCGAGATACTAAATACGTCTAACACCACGATTATCCGGATGTGCCACAAGCTTGGTTTGCAAGGCTTTTCAGAATTCAAATTTATTTTAGCCAGTTTCAGCAATCAAAAAAAGACTCGCGAAAACGGGAGTCTCAAAGAAGATTATTTGGCCCAGCTGACCCAGACCATTCATGCCATTGACCTTCCAAAAATGGATTATATCGCCACGAAAATTCTGAACGCGAACACCGTTATTGTGGTTTCTGTTGGTTTGACTAAAATGATCGGTGAATACATTGGGAAACGGCTGATTCAAGTGCAGAAGCCGACGATGTACGCCTATGAATCGCATATTATTGACCTTTTGCCGAGTTTTATTAAGCCGAACGATGTTATTCTGTTTGTATCGATGAGCGGCGACACGAAAACGCTAGTTCAGGCCGCGCAGAAACTGGAGTATAGCGGTTGTTTTATGTTCGCGATTACGAACCATGGGGATAGCGCGCTCTCACAGCTCATGGATACGAATCTGAGCAGCGATATCCCGACCGTTTCTTACGCTGGATATGATATTACATCGCGTTCTGGACTGATGATTCAAGCGGATATTTTGCTAGAAGTATACCTGAAAAAGATGTTAGAGCGCGATAAATGATGTTTTTACCCCTCTATCACACAACAATACGAACTCATTGGCAGCACCGTGTCCACCTGAATCAGATTCGCCTGCGTCAACAGCAACTCTTTAAACTTCGCCGGTAGCGCCTCTTGTTTCGCGATTTCCTCCGCGATATGGTTGACGACAAACGACGCCTCCCACCCCGCATCTTGCATTTCCGGCGTCCAAATATCACCTTCGCTCATCACCCGCCACCCTTGACTCTGCGCCATTTCCGAGATATCATCCGGCGTGATAAACGTCCGCACATTCGATTCGGTTTCTGACTTAAACGCCTCATATTGCGCCTGCACCAACACCGCCAACAAATGCGATTCCTGTCGCGGATCCGTAATCTGCGGGTTCCACTCCGCAAAACAAATCCGTTTCGCCCATTTTTTCACAACTTGGAGCATTTCAAGAAGTTCGGCTTTGGAACTGAAATACCAGGACGCATGCGAGATAACTGCGACGTCAAACGCTTGGTCTTCAAACGCCAAATCACCACGCAAAATATCCGTTTCCAGCTTAAATTCAATGCGCGATCCGAGCTCCGACTGCAACAAATAATACGTCGATTGAGCGAGTGTGAATGGCGCGCCGTAATCTGGTGAAGCGATGTCGACCGCATAAACAGAGCCAGTTTTGCCAACATGATAGGCTAATACTGCCGTCGTGTCGCCTTGCCCACAGCCGACCTCTAGTACCTTGTCACCCTCTTTTATTCCCCAGAATTCCGCAAGCTTGATGCGATGCCCTGTTTGTACTGTTTGAACCTCGTCCGACGCCGCATCCCGAAGCATGCACGCCACAATTTTTTCCGTTTTTGCCTTCATATGTAACATCCTTTCCAACTTTACTTTTTTCGCGTGATTCTTTACACCCTCTTTACAGAACCTCAAAACGAATCGGCATTTTGCTCGCTATAATAAGGCGTATGAGGAGGGGAAAAATTTGAATAAATTCGTAACTGTTACTGGTGTTGTCGTTGTTGGAAGCTCTTTACTGCTCGCCGGGTGTGGTCCTAGTGACCTGAACTCGTTCGCCGCCAAACAAACCCAAACACAGGTCAAGCCGGGTGGTCAAATTAAGCTGGACGGTGCCGTAAATATTCGTGATCTTGGTGGCTACAAAACGACCGATGGCAAAACGATTAAGTCCCACAAACTAATCCGTGCCGCCGAACTTGCCAATCTTTCCAAAAACGATATCAAAAAACTGACTTCCACATATGGTCTGGCTGAAATTATCGATTTTCGTACCGATTCCGAGGTGAAAGCGAAACCTGATCCTGTCATCAAAAACGTCGATTATATTCATGACTCGATTATGAAAGACAACGGTTCATCGACAAGCGCACAAGATATGATGACCAGCCTCGCGAAAATGGACAATCCCGAGCAATTTCTAATCGACGCCAATAAAAGTTTCGTCACCGACCAGCAATCGATCGATGGCTACAAACTTTTCTTTCAAGAGTTGCTAGACAATAAAGATGGCGCTGTCCTTTGGCATTGTACCGCGGGTAAAGATCGTACCGGTTTTGGGACAGCACTCGTACTCGCAGCGCTTGGCGTCGATCAAAAAACGATTATGAACGACTATCTGCTTTCCAATAAATATCGCGCGGCCGAAAATCAGAAAACCCTCGATGCCCTTGCAAAACAAACCGATAATCCAAAAATTCTGGCTGGCATGAAAGCTATTCTCGACGTCCGCCCATCTTATTTGAATGCTGCGTTTGATGAAATCAAGGCGCAATACGGCAACACCGACGCGTTCCTCAAAAAAGGACTCGGCTTAACGAATAAAGATATCAAAACACTCAGAAAAGCCTATCTTCAATAAATATAAAAATGTGATCAGTCTCCGCCGAATTTAGCGCGAATTGCTGATCACATTTTCGTTCGTTGTTATTCGATTTTGTCCCCGTAAAATTTCGCTTTTGCCTTACAAATTGGGCATTTTATCTTGTGTTTCTCATGTGCACATGATCCGTCTCCGTTTGACGTCATCATCCGATAAGCTTTTTTCAGTAGTGGAATCGCGATCACGATTCCGATCAGTGTCATCAGCGCTATAAAGCCAATGAAAATAAGCCCAGCCGCGATACCAATCATGAAAATTTTCTTCACCGTGTGTCCTAGATCAAAGCGTTCTTCCTCTTCCATGTTGAATCAGCTCCCTAGATAAAATTTCTTCCAATTTCAGCATAACACGTTACTTCTCAAAATCAAGTAAAAACTGGCCGAGTCCGCCGGTATCGTGATGCCCTGCGACATGATCCGCAATCGCCAACGTCTCTGGAATGCTGTTCTCCATCGCCACGCCCATTTTGGCAAGTTCGATCATGCCGATATCATTCTCATTATCGCCAAACGCAATCGTCGTCTCCAAATTAAGCCAGCCAGCTTCATCCAAATACGCGAGGCCATGCGATTTATCGATGCCAACATTCATAATATCAATCAGCGTCGTGCCAGAAGCCATCACAGAAAGCGGTAATTTCGCCAAAGCTTCGCGCACCGCCACACGTTTATCCGCATCATCCGAAAGCACCAGAACCTTCAGCGCAAACTCGCCGGAACGCTCGATTTCCCCAACAACATCCGCCGTCACAGTAAGCGGCACTTGCTCATTTTCAGGAAGTGTTTTATTCGCCTCGACAAACCCAGCAATTTTCCCCGTTACAGTAGGGCCAACAATTCGCTCCGTCGTATACACGTGATAATCCACGCCAAACCCGCGCACCAACTCAATCACCTGACCCAACAAATCATACGAAATATCGCTTTTCATCAAAATTTCATTCTTTCCAAAATCGCGAACAAGCGCACCGTTACAAGAAATAACCGGCATCGTGATCCCGAGCTCATGAATAAATGGCATAATCGCCAAATCCAAACGCCCAGTCGCCAGCACCAATTTCTTGCCGCGCTTCTGCCAATCCAGCAACACCTCTTTATTCAGCGGCTGAATCACCGCACCGCCCTTAGCCAGTAGCGTTCCGTCCATATCCGTTACAACCGTTTCCATTACAAAATCACCCTTCCAAACTTATCTAAAAGCGCCTCATCAGCGGACGCCATTACTACTCGAATTATAAAGGAGTTTTGGTGAGTTGTCACGGCTTGCGCTACAAAAAAACACAGCATAAAAATCACCGTCGCTTTACATACTATTCCCGTTTCTCTATCTCTTCAATTTCTGAAACTGACAGCACCTCCTGATTGGGGCTCTTTGCATGAGGAAATGATTCACCACTTATAATCAAAGCCCCTTCATAATGCTCATCATATACACCAGCATCAAAAGATAGTTTCCTATCCCCATTCACATATCCTTTAATATGCGGGATTCCTGTCGGATTAATATCCACCCCTGTAATTACAACAGAATCTATATTTTCATAGTTATACTTTAAATATTTTTCTACCCTTGGGCTTTCTTCCACGATCAATTTATCAACCGCTGCCTCTCTCGCTAATTTTCGCTCATCTATTTCTTTCTTCACAAAGATGAAACTGCCTACGATAATAAATAACCAGAATGCTACTAGCACTAGGAAAATAAATCTACTCGTTCTCATTCCTTGTCTCCCTGTTCATGCTCTTCAATCTCCGAAACAGACAAATCACTTTTCTGCCTCTCCTCCAGCCCATACGGAATACTCAAATCCCCTTCAAAATGATCTTTATGTACTGCTGCATTAAAATATAAATCTTTATCATTATTCACATAACCTTTGATATGTGGTATACCAGTTGGATGAATCTCTGCCCCAGTCACAGTTATCTGATTCACTCCTGTAAAATTATACTTGAAATATTTTTCAATACGCGGTTTTTCTGTAGCAATCAACTCTGCTAATTCATCTTCCGCTTTTTGATTTTCTTTTTCTTTCATAATGTATACTCCTCCTGTTATAATGAAAATAAATACCAGTAAGATACTAGAAACAATTAACCATTTTTTCATGTAATCACCCCACCATATCATAACATAAAGGGAGCAAAATGGAGATGAAAATAACAGAAGAAACTAATTTTTATTTAGCCGATGCTGTGTATGATAGTGAAGTACTAAGAAAATACAACGTACTAACACTGAAAGATATCGGTAAAACAAAATGGATTACAGTAAATTCGATAGATAATAAAAACGGCTTACAAGCAGCCGCTGTTGTCCCGCTTGGTGAATACAAAACATGGAAAGCAGGGTCTATCAAAGAGTTTAGCCATATGGTCTTCATGTCGAGAGGCTCTGAGGAAGGAGCTGACTGGAACCAGAACACCAAATTAGCAACTACATCCCCTGCAAAAAAAGACGATCAGTTTACAACCTACAATAATTTCGTAAACACCACACTATCCAAACACACAACCAAAAACTACAGCTTCACAGGCCACAGTCTCGGCGGCGCACTCGCTCAATACGAAGCTGTCAAACATACCAAACCCGCCATAACCTTCGCCGCTGCCCGTTCATTCAACAAACTAACACCCGACGAACAGGCAAAAGCAAAGGATGGCGCGTACTTCCATCTCATCAAAGATTTCCGACACCATGGCGATGTTGTAGGATTACTACCTCCCGATGCTTTCGTATTTTACCAACAATATTATTCCAAAAACGGCGCGGCCAGCGATCCACTAAATGCTCACTTAACAGAAGGTTTCCGCAACCAGTTCGGTAGCAATGGCGCCACGAAACTTGCCATTTCTCCTGATGAAATTAAAGCGCTTGCGAATCGAATGAAAGATGTAGCGGCAGACATTGATCGCATGGTTCGCCTCATTGAAGATTTTCGTCAAGCCGAAAGCGATGCAGTCCAGAAAATGGTGCGTAAATTCAACGATGCTACATATGGAGGTGAATACGATTTACTGAACGAAAACGATGTAGACGATGTGATGCACGACCTCGCTGTCAAAAAAACAGAAGGTGTCTACCGTTTCCACGACGAAGAAATTTTGCATGATTTACTTAATAAGTTGTTAGAACGGCAGTACCACCTGCAACAATTCGCAAATGAAATCGGCAATGCGGGGCACCAAATGCAGCAAACAGATATCCATCTCGGTCATGATTTAGACCGCACAATTGGCAGCTTAGTTGGCATTGCGGCCGGTAACGCGGTTAATTTTTTGAAATAAACAAATAGATAAAAACGGGGGAACAAAATGGATTTATTTCATGAAATTAGACAAATAGAAGTAGAGATTGCTAAGGCGATTCTAGCTGGTGCGGATGCAACGGTCGGCGCTTTAAAATCTCAAAAAACAGAATTCGAAAGGCAACTTCAACTCGCAGCTTTGAAACGTGATATACTACGTGATGCTAACAATTTAGCAGAAGATTCTGCTCACATCCTGCACGGTAAGGAAACAATGTTTGACGATTGGGGACGCGAACTTACCCGAATTCAAAGTCAACTCGGTATCTCCTTCGAAAGTAAAACTGGCGACGCGATTAGTTCACAATTACAAAATGAAATACGAAAGCTTTGCACAGATCGCGAAGAAGATTTCCAAGAACTCAAAAAAAGCTGCAAAATCAATTTTCACATATAATATATACGACAAAAAATCCTGATATATTTCCCAATTATATCAACTATTCCAAAGTAAATAAGCATATATCCTAACTTCAATTACCAAAAAAAGCCTCAAAACTGTTGGCATATCTCAAATAACAAACTCCAAAACATAGCAAAACTCTAGTTTTAAATCCAATTCCTACATTAAAAGAAAATGTGAACAAACTGTGAACTCGATAAATTTCACCTTAAAATGTACATTTTTTTGCTAGCCAAAGAAATTGATACCTTGTACAATAGAAAATAAGCATATTAAAAAGGGGAGACATTCATGTACTTAAAAGAAAAAACGATTAGCATCGCGCTAGTATTTGGACTAACGTTTTCAACTGTAAGTCCTGTATTCGCCGAGGAAATGACATCCCAACAGGACGCACAGCAACAACTTGCTTGGGAAACTACTGACGTCGCAGCAAAACCTAATGTTCATGTAACACAAGGTTATCACATTATTCCAGCTGATTTTGTGCAAATTTTTAGCCAAGATCGCGCTCCAGTCTTAACTTACAAGGATGATGTAGCCGCTGAGAACGACACAGTAGGTACTTTCGAAACAACGATTGTAGTTACCTACAACGACGGATCATCGGAAGAAATCACGGTCAGCTATACAGTTGACGCAGACCCGAACGTAACACCGACGCCAGATCCTGAACCTGTAACACCGGATCCTGAAACACCTGTGACTCCTGATCCTGAGACAGAAAATCCGGTAACGCCGAATCCAGATCCAGTGGAACCTGTAAAACCAGATCCTGAAACACCAACGAAACCGGATCCTGTGAAACCAGTAAAACCTGATCCTGGAACAACAGATCCTGAGCAACCAACGAAACCAGATCCAGGTAAGACAGATCCAAAACCAGAAACAACTGTACTTGCTACAGCAAAAAACAACGTCACATTAGAACTAAATGATGCGACAGCTACACCAAGTACTTTTGTAACTAAAGGTGCCGCGAATCTGACACTTTCCTTCAAAACACAGCCAGTAACAAACAAACTTGGCGCACAATCCGTAGAAATTTCAGCATCAAATGGTTCCACTACAAGCACTATCACAGTTAATTACAAAGTGGTAGACACAACGAAGCCATTCATCAGTCAAGATGACGATGTTTTCTACGTATGGCCCGGTGAAGAATGGACAGCTGAAGAGCTTGTGAATGCAACAGATAACTCTGGCTACGTTAAAGTCTATTTCCAAAATGGTGATAAATATTTAGACACTGCAAATATTGGTGCGGGAAGTACCGTTATCGTAGCTGAAGACGCTAGTGGTAACATTTCTACGCTTAATTTCCAGTATCAAGTTATCTCTGTTATGGGCATCATGCTTTACTCTGCCCCATCTGTTAACTTCGATATGAGTACAGATACAGACATTTATGGTGGTACAGAGCCCGATACAACACTTTTCGTTATTACAGAAGACACTGAAGAAGTTCTAGCTGAAACACGCGTGGACTACTCTGGTAGCTACCATGCCGTTCTTGATCGCCCGCTACAACCAGGTGAAACAGCTTATCTAATTGCTGTCGATGATAACGGTGGTGTCAGTGATGTCACACATTATACGTACGGCACGAAACAAATTCAAGAAGTGAAATCATCTACTATTTCTAAAGCCCCAGCGAATTCAGAAACAGGACAAGCACAAGCAACTGGGAATGAAATCGTACCTGCAAGAGTAGAAGAATTGCCAAAAACAGGAGATTCAAGCACAAACGGGTTTGTTGTCTTCGGTCTACTGCTTTCTGCAACAGCTTTATTGTATTTGAGAAAACGTTCCTAAGAATAAAAAGGCGCAAAATCAGATTTTGCGCCTTTTTTGCGTTTATTGAAAACTAATCAATTTCTCCCGCCACTCTTCCCCGACTCCAATTGCATGTGTCTTACTTCCGTCCTGATTGAAAAATAGCAATAAATCCTCATTTGCCAAATCTATAACCATTTGAGAGATCACCTTTTTCCGCATCAAAACTGGCGTCATCACCTCTTCTTCTAACCAGCGGTATTTCAACTCATCCGTTAAAAAAAGATACATCTCCAATCCCGAATTCTTATAAATCTCCATCAAATGTAGCATTTTGGGATAATTGGACGGCACATTTTTCACGAATATGTATTTCTTTTTGAGCTGCATTTCTTCACATTCCAATTCAGGAAACTCCATCTGAAAATCGGCTAGCTTCCAAATCTTCGTTGTGAACAAAATGGATATCCGACTCTCATGAAAAGCTTGGTGTTGCAGTTTTTTCAAAATATGTGGCTCGGAAGAAATGACGTGAAATAGACTTTTCTCAATCCCGAATGGAAAATAATTTTCTAACTGACTCACAATCCAACCTCCCAACAGTTTATCTTTTCATTATAGTACATAGTCAGTAAAGCTTGTAATAAAAGCATATAGTTAGTATACTAACTATATGCTTTTATTACTTTTTTGGAAAGGTGATACCATGGACGATTTTGGTTATTTATTAATGAATAGTGCGAAAAAACTGCGTCATGATTTGAATCAAGCGTTAGAAAAGCACGACGTAACGAGCGCACAATGGGCCATTTTGAAACATCTCCAACTACTTGAGAACCATCAAGTAACAAGTGCTCTTCTGTCAGAGCGACTCGGTTTTGATAAACCCACTACATCTGGTATTATTTCTCGGCTTGAGAAAAAAGGATTTCTAGTGAAACATGCCAGCACTCAGGATAAACGCTCCTTTTCTTTGAAACTAACACCCCAAGCTTATAAGATTATCCCACAACTAGAATCTTCGAGCCAAGAAGTAACGTCCTCTTTTTTATCCACCTATACACCAGAAGAACAGCGCCTTTTTGTGGATTTACTAAAGAAAAAATTAGAAAGGAATGACTGATTTGGAGAAAATACTAGTGCTTGGCGCCACAGGAAATATCGGCTTTTCCGTTGTTCAAACGCTAACTGAACATGGAGTAGCTGTACGTGCAGGCGTGTCGAATCCTGAAAAAAGTAAAGCTTTGTGGGAAGATAATTCATTGGTAGACGTTATGCATTTCGACTTTTTAGATAGCAGTACTTTCCCTGACACATTAGAAGGAGTTACAAAAGTCTTTTTTGTCCGTCCCCCGCAGCTATCAACGCCTAAAGAAGACATGTTTCCATTTTTACACTTTTTAAAAGCGCAATCTATCGCTCATGTGCTATTCGTCTCTTTAATTGGCGTCGAGAAAAATCCAGTCACGCCTCATCATAAAATCGAGAAAGAAATGATGCGTCTCGAGTTGCCATATACTTTCTTGCGGCCTAGTTTCTTTATGCAGAACCTGAATACGACCCACCAAATGGACATTCAGAAAAACCAGGATTTATTTATCCCGGCCGGCAAAGCAAAAACTAGTTTTATTGATACACGCGATATTGGCGAAATTGCCGCAATTTGTCTCATGAATACCCCTCAGCACCTTCAGCAAAAATATAGTATTACTGGGAAAGAAGCGGTGAGTTACTATGAAGTTGCTAATAGAATGACCACTATTTTAGGCAAAAAAATAACCTATAGTAAGCCGTCACTATGGCATTTCAGATCAACGATGATGAAGCGTGGCACCCCGAAAGCCTATGCGAATGTCATGACGATGCTATATTTGATTACACAATTAGGCAACGCGAAAAAAGTCACCCCCACTGCGAAAGAGCTTTTAAAGCGAGAACCTACTTCAATAAGTCAATATATTGAGGATTACCGCACATCGTTTCTATGATAAAAGCGCCAAATCTCTAACACGAGGTTCGGCGCTTTTTCTAACCCTCCAAAATCCGCTGTTGCCCGCTATAAACACTAAAACCGTCCCCTCGAATAAACCCGACAGCCGTAATATTAAGCTCCCGCGCCATTTCTATCGCAAGCTCCGTGGGTGCCGAACGCGATAAAATAATGCCGCAGCCGATTTTCGCGGTCTTTACTAAAATCTCCGAGGAAATCCGACCGCTAAAAATAATCGCCTTGTCGCTCATCGAAATTTCGGACTTCAAGCAATGCCCGTAAATTTTATCAAGCGCGTTGTGCCGACCAATGTCCATCCGCACACAAATCACCTCATCACGACTACAAAGCGCAGCGTTATGCACACCGCCAGTCTTACGAAACGTATCCGAATCCGCCTCAAATCGTGACATCAAATCGAAAATCTCCGCTGGGCGCAACACCAAATCCGTCTCATTTCGCGTCTCCACAAGCGATGCATCCGACTGAAAATAGAAGTTCTCCCGCGATTTCCCGCAACAAGACGTGATGTAGCGTTTCGCACGGTATTTGGCATTAAATTTATTCACAAAATTAGCCGTCACCTTCGCATGCCCCGTCGCCTCAACGATTTCCACACGGTCAATATCCGCCACACCGCGCACAATTCCCTCCGAAGTCAGAAAACCAATCACCAAATCCTCGGCATATTCCGGCGTACAGACAATCGTCACCAGCTCCTCCTCATTCACATAAATCGTCAGCGGATACTCAACTGCCACCGTCGCCACATCATCAAACATATGCCCCTCTTTAAAACGCCGAATCCCAATCCCAGCCGTCGTTTCCATCCTCGTCCCCACCTAACGAAAACCCCAGATGCGCGTTTGTAAGCAGCATCTGGAGTCTCATTTTTATTTCAATTCCTGTCCGACACCTTTCAGAAATGCCAAACCATAACGCAACGCCCGATTCACATCAGGGTCCTTCATCGCTTTTGCCAGTCCGAATAGTCCAAGCGTCGCGTCCTCTTTCAAACTCTCATTCGCCTTCGCCTGCGCGTTCGCAAGCCCCTCCAACATTTTCTCCGTCTGCTCCGGCTTCGTCTCCGTCAATAATTTACTAGTCATCATCAAATTATTAATCGCATTCGTCGCAGGTTCCTTCCGAGCTTCATTCAAAAATGTCGTCGCGATGTCCTCTTTCGCCTTCAAAGCACTGTTCAACATATCCAGCGCCCCAGAATCATGCAACGCCTTCACTAACTCCAAAACTTCCATGAAAGCCGCGTCATCCGTCGCAATCTGGTCTTTTATTGCCGTCATTTTATCCTGTTTTATCTGATCATCCGTCTTTTCCACACGGCGTATTTTAGAAATAGGTTCTGCCATCACGCCTCACTCCCTTTCTTACACGCACAGTTTCCACCACAAGCACAATTATGTTTCGAAATCGGTTTGTAGTCCGCACGCGCCCACTTGCGCTCGATTTCCACACCATTTTGCGGGAATCTTGCCGCATTTCGTGGATTATGTTTCGGTAGTGGATTTTCGCCACATTTTTGCAATACTTCCAAGTTTACCTTCGTTTGTTTGTAGGCCGGTGTCTTCGTCCGCACATCGCCCGCGCTAGACGTCAATAAGTTGACCGCCGTTTCGTGGCTGACCGAGTGCATTGGCAAGTAAACCTCATTCGCGCGAACCCGATCCGTCACGACCGCATGCACCTTAATGTGACCGTATGGCGACGTCAACCGCACAAGCGAACCATCCTCAATGCCACGTTTCTGCGCCAATTCCTTCGATACCTCTACAAAAACTTCTGGTAATTTGTAGTCTAGACCTTTCGTTTTATGCGTCATATTTCCTTCATGGAACTGCTCCAACAAACGGCCATTGTTCAGCGTTAAATCAAACTCTTTCGGGAACTCAATCGGCGCAATGTATGGCAATACCGAAAGTTTTGCCTTGCCATCAGGGAAATTAAAACGCTCCTCATAAAGCAGCGGCATATCGACACCATCCGCCGAAACCGGCCAAACAAGACTATCAAAACCTTCCATCCGGTCATAGCTCACACCCGCAAAGAATGGCGCAAGACTAGCAACCTCATCCATAATCTCGCTCGGATGCGTAAAGTTCCAATTTCCACCACACGCGTTCGCCACTTCTTGAATGATCCACCAATCCGGTTTCGAATCACCAAGCGGCTCCAACACTTCATACAGGCGCTGCACACGACGCTCCGTATTCGTAAATGTCCCCTCTTTTTCAAGCGAAGGCGATGCCGGTAAAACAACATCAGCAAATTGCGCCGTCTTCGATAAAAAGACATCCTGAACTACGAAGAAATCGAGTTTTGCAAGTGTATCTTGAACATGGTTCGTATTTGAATCCACCCAAGCCATCTCTTCCCCAATCAAGTACATTGCTTTAAGCGTCCCAGCCTCGATTGCGTCTAGCATTTCATTATTTTTAAGCCCAGGCACTTCTGAAATTTCCACGCCATACGCTTCCGAAAAACGCGCGCGAACTTCTGGGTTTAGAATCGACTGCACGCCTGGCAATACGTTTGGCAAGGATCCCATATCACAAGCCCCTTGCACGTTATTGTGCCCACGAAGCGGATACGCGCCCGCGCCATGACGACCAAAGTTCCCCGTCACAAGCAGCAAGTTCGAAATCGCCGCCGACGTATGCGAGCCCGCAATGTTTTGCGTCACACCCATACCCCAACAAATTGCCGTCCCGTCAGCCTCATGCACCATTTTCGCCACATTCTCAAGCGTCTCAATCGAAAGCCCCGTTTCTTTTTCCGCATATTCTAGCGTAAACGGCGCAAGGAACGTCATGTAATCCTCCACATTCGAAATCCGCGCCTCCATAAACGGCGCATCATGCCAACCCATATCAATCATGTACTTCGCAACCGCCGTCAACCATACAAAATCCGTGCCCTGTTTCGGACGAATAAACAAGTCCGCGCGCTCCGCCATCTCATGTTTCCGAAGATCCGAAACCATCAATTTCTGACCGTTCAATTTCTGCGCACGCTTCATACGACTAGCAAGAACCGGATGCCCATCCGCAGGCGAACAACCGACCAAAATGACAAGTCCAGCCGTCTCAATATCCTCCGCCGTTCCCGAATCCGCCCCAATTCCGACCGTATTCGTCAAACCATCCGAAGCCGGCGCTTGGCAATAACGCGAACAATTATCCACATTATTCGTCTCAAACACTTGGCGAGACAATTTTTGCATCAAATAATTCTCCTCATTCGTCGTCTTAGAAGAAGAAATAAAACCAAGCGAATCATTGCCGAACTCCTCGCGTAAACTACCCAAACGCTCCGCAATAAACGCTATCGCTTCCTGCCACGACGCCTCAACAAACTCATCACCTTGGCGAATCAGCGGCGACGTCAAACGTTGGTCACTATTCACAAAGTCCCAACCAAATTTACCCTTCACACACGTCGCAAACTTGTTCACAGGACCTTCACCAGTCGGCTCCACTTTCAAGATTTGACGACCTTTCGTCCAAACCTCAAACGTACACCCGACTCCGCAGAACGTACAAACCGTTTTTGTCTTCTTCGTCCGTGTATCCCGCATCGATTTTTCCATTTCCGACAACGCGAAAACCGTTTGATACGGCGGCTCCACTTTTTTAACCATATCGATCATTGGCTCCAGCACTTCCTCGCCAATTCCCGTCATAAACCCAGCTTGACCAAGCATCGATTTCTCCATCAACGCATTACAAGGACATACCGTAGCACAAAGTCCGCACGACACGCACGACGACATATTCGCCGGACGATCATCATCCCAAATAACACGAGGCTGCGGGCGATCCCAATCGATCGAAAGCGTCTCATTCACCTGCACACTCTGACACGCCTCGACACAGCGCCCACAAAGAATACACTGATCCGGATCATAACGATAGAACGGATGCGAGAAGTCATTGATATAGCCCTTCTCACGGAATGGCCGTTCCTGCGAATCCACCTCAAGCAGTTCCGCCGTATTATGTACCCGACAGTTCCCATTATTATTATCACACACCGTACAATACAACATATGATTCTCCAAAATCCGGTCCATCGCCTCGAGCTGTGCCTCTTTCGCCTTTTCCGAATCCAGCTTAATCTCCATTGCATCCTTGAAATCCGTACTACAAGCCCGCATCAACTCGCCGTCAACTTCACACATACACGTATCACACGACTGAATCGCGCCCATCTGCTTACTATAACAAATATGCGGATGATGCACGCCCTCCTCATTCAAATAATCTAAAATTCGCGTTCCTTCTTCCACATCATGCGCCTTGCCGTTAATCTTCACCGTGACTTTCACCTTCGCACCCATCCAAAAATCCCTCCTTGAAAACTAAGAACTCATGCCATTCTAGGAAAACCATTAGGAAGCGTTTCCACTCTTTTACATTATATCAGTTATTGTGAAAATTGAATAGCAAAAAGCCAACTGATAATCGTTCTCAATCATGCGTTGGCGCCCTTTTAGAGCCGTCCCATAGATTGTGAAATCCGTTCTAAGCAAGACTTAATCACCATCACATAAATCCGTCCAAATTCGGCATCTAATTTCCCTTTCGAACAAACATCCTGAGCACATTCCCCATATCAAATCGTACTACTAATCTTAGCAATTTTTTGCAGGAACTTATTTATTTTGACTTCATTAGAACCTTTTACATAAGCTAGAGAAGTATGCTTATAGGTCGAAATACCGCACATTTTCAGAATCTGCTTACTCAAAACCCGCCCATAATCCTTCTGAATAAAATTCGCATAAACCGCCGGCGTATCGTGCGTATTAATAATCCACGCGCGCTTCCCTTTCAGCAACCCAATCGGCCGAATCCCTTTATACTTATACGCAAAATCCTTCGCAAACACCTTATCAATAAATCCCTTCAAAATCGCCGGCGTACTACTCCACCAAATCGGATAAATAAAAATCAAAAAATCCGCCCAAACAACCTGATCCCGATACTCCTTCGTGTACGGATCTTTAAATAAATCACGACGCTTATTCACACTATCGAAACGCAATACTGGATCGAATTCCTCTTTATAAAGGTCAATTTCTCTGATCTTATTTTTCTTGCCCAACTCTTTTTCCACCGTCTCCTTTATAGCGTAATTTAACCCTTCATGATTTGGATATGTATAAATTAGTAGTACATTCATCTTCCATCGCTCTCCTTGCTTGCTTTGTATTTTGTGCATGATAGACATTTATACATGCTACTCTACTCCATAAAACAGCCAGATGCAACACAAGTATCAAAAAGGGGGTTGACTTCCAATAACGATACATGTTAATATTTATTCACGGATTACAAATGTAGTCCATAGAGAGGAGGAATAAAATGGGGCATTTACCTAAAATATCAGAAGCTGAATTAGAAGTCATCCAAGTTATTTGGAACGAATCTCCACTGACAGCCGGTGAAATAATTCAAGCCCTGGAAAAAGAACACGATTGGAGTCCCAAAACAATACGAACGTTACTCAACCGACTAGTCCAAAAAGAAGCTATTTCCTCCCACCAAGAAAAAGGAAAACTGCACACGTACACCGCATTAGTATCTCGAGAAGATTACATGCAAAGCGAAACAAAATCCTTGTTAAACCGCTTTTACGGCGCAGCTTTCAAACCACTACTCGTGAATTTTATAAAAGAGGAAAAACTATCATCCGAGGACATCGATGAACTCAAACAACTCCTAGATGATAAAGCTGAATCCAATCCCAGAAAGGATAGATAGTTATGTTCCATACGCTATGGCATACGTACCTTCCCTCTATTTTTAACTGGGTCATCGAAACGTCTATTTTGGCAAGCGTGTTGGTCGTATTCATTCTGTGCATCCGCTTCGTCTTAAGAAATTGGCTAACACCGCAATGGAAATACGCATTATGGCTCATTCTTGTGATCAGACTCGTACTACCTTGGTTTCCAGAAAGCTCCTTTAGCATCTATTCCTTGCTACCCATCACCCCAGTTGCTAGCCAAGAAAGTACAACGATAGCACCAGAAACCATCGAGAAAGTACCAGTAATAGCCAAGGAAGTACCTGCCGAAATTGACATATACACTGTCTTTCTATTGATTTGGATACTAGGAATCCTGTTTGCCGGAATTTTCATAATAATGACAAACAGGCGTTTATATACCTATATAAGCAAGCAACCACTAATAACTGAAAAAAGAGTTTTGGATATTTATCAGCAATGCAAGCAAAATATGTCCATCGAAAAAGATATCCCGTTACACTATTCCGGAAAAATTTCAGCTCCAACCCTATTCGGAATGAACAAACCTAGGATTTTACTTGATAAAAAACACGTAAAGCATCTAAAAGACGAGCAACTAAAATACATTTTTTATCATGAATTATCCCATTATAAACGAAAAGATATCGGCATTAATTTACTGATGAATTGCCTGCTCATTGTCCACTGGTTCAATCCTATGCTTTGGTACGCCTGTCGTGCCATGCGTGAAGATCAAGAAATGGCCTGCGATAATCTGGCTCTGACTTTTATCAATCCCGCAGAAAGAATCGCCTACGGACA
This sequence comes from Listeria grandensis, assembly GCF_014322885.1. Lineage (NCBI taxonomy): Bacteria > Bacillati > Bacillota > Bacilli > Caryophanales > Listeriaceae > Listeria > Listeria grandensis. The sequence continues at coordinate 151,339 of NZ_JAASUG010000006.1, forward strand.
CACCATTATTACATTAGTCGAGCAATATTCTAAGTATTATCAGCCATCCACATTGGCACATTTCAGTAAAAACAAAATAAGATTAAAGAGGAGAATCATTATGATCAAAAAATTCAATAAAAAATCCCAACTATTAACCGCAGTAGGTTTCATCGCAATTTTGGGAGTATCCGCGTTCTCTCTAGTAGACGTAAGAGCAGAGACAACCGAATCACAAAAACAAGAAATAGCATCTAAAATGAAACAAGAAGATGCCATAAAACAAGAAGCAGCAGATAAAGTGGCAAGCGGAGAGTATGACGAAAAAATGGCTGCCGATTACAAAGCAAAAATGGCCGGAGAAAATGTAACTGCTAATGCAACAGACGCAGAGATCGACCAAAAAATCGCTGCTGCTACCGCTGAAAAGAATAGACAAATGGCTGAGGAAAAAGCCACTCAATCAGATATTGATAAAAAAATGGCTGTTGCTACTGAAGAAAAGAAAAAACAGATGGCCGAAGAAAATGCAGCGAATAAGTCGACTGATAAAGAATACAACGAAAAAGCGGCTGCTGATTACAAATTAAAAATGTCCCAAGAAAACGCAAAATAAGGCTTGAATAACTAAAAACAGACGATACTCCCCATCTAATGTTCACCCCAAAATCTAGACTAATAATCTGATTTTGGGGTGTTTTATTATCATTTTCCCGACCACTGCAAAGCATCCTGATTCATCCAAATAATCTCCTCATGCTCGCCAACATTCGCGATAAAAAGCAAGGATTGAATCCGTTCTGCCGTTGAAAAACGATGATTATCCGGATACTCCGACTCGATTGTATTACTATGCCGAATCCCATCCAAACGCTCTATTTTATACGACATCTGCTCCGTAACGATAAGCCCCTTCCCATCATAATTCGCCTTAATCCCATTATCCGCACCATTCAACAACACCGATTTTTGCAGTTTCGTATCGTACAAGTAAAGCCCGTTACCCTTGGAATAAGCCACCAAATTATCACCGACTGGCTTCAAATCACTATAATCCACACCTAAATCATATATTTCGTAATTCCCAGACCTCAGATCATAACGCTTCAAATGCCCGCTTCCTCGCCGAATATCCCGATACCACATTTTATGCTCGGAGAAAGCCAGAACCGTCCCTTCCGCTCCAACCTCATCAAGCTGCTCCTCCTCAGCCGTTTTCAAATCATACGACATAACCAATCCCGTCTTCCCGCTAGACTCCAACCAATAAACCCGATGACCCATCACATGAAAATCGAAAAATGAATGCGCATCACTCCCCTTCCATTTCTTCATAATTTTCCCCTGCTCGATATCATAAATAACCGTCCGCGTTGCATAATCCGCGTCCGCCTCCACCCAACCAAGATAAACCTCGTTTCCAAAAGTAGACTCAATCCCGTCCATGCCAAACTTCATCTTGCTAGAACCAGGCACTATCTCCATTTCCCCAGTCTTCTTATCAATCGCATAAACCTCCTTTGCGATTCTATATGCATCCGTATCCCCCTCGGTATCCACTAACGTATAAATCTTATCCCGCGTATCCACCATTGAATAAAAAGAGATTCCGTCCTCTCCAATATACCGCGTCCTATCCTTCTCTGCCTTCACCTGCACACGTATAATTTTGCTATTCTTCACTATTTTATCTATCGTAACGCCTGCTCCCATAACTAATAAAACAACTATCGCAGCCACAACTATCTTCTTCATAGCCGTCCTCCTCATTCCCTCACAACTTTAAAAATATACTCTCCATCAATTTGCGCAGGATATGTCTCTTTAATCGCTACTTCATCCGAAAAATATATTTTCAACTTATCACCCTTTTTAATCTCATCCACGTCAATCTTTTTCCCATCCGAATCAAAAATATCACTACTCTTATGTAACACATACTTCCCACCGTCCAGCCCAGATTCCACACCAGTAAACAACTTCAAATGATACACATAAAGCGACGACCCCCCATCCTCATAAGCTTCTCCGTAATACAAATTAAAATCATCCTCCGTTTTCTCAGGTGGATACTTCACATCCGGTTCAGCACTCGTAGACGAATACGGCATAAACAACACATCCCCCGTCCCCGCAATAAAAAGATACTCATAAACAATATCCGCCGAATCACCGCGTACCTTAAAGCGCTTTATATAGTCCCCGCTCTTCTGCCAATCCCACACCATTTTTTCATCATAAATGGCCTTACTCGGCACCCCCTGTTCACTAACAAACGCATCGATTTCCCTTTGCGCGTAAGCCTTCGTATAATAATGTTTCCCAACTAAAAATCCGGTCACAATCACAGCGAGCCCAAGCAACATCCAACTATACTTATTCCTCATTTCATCCGCCCCTCACACTTCATGAATTTTCCAAAACCCACCCTAAACGTATCACATATCCCAATTCCAGACAATGACAATCCGCATATCTTTAGAAAATATTTAATCCCCCACACATTCCTTAACAAACCTTAAAGAACCCGATACAATCCCATACATCCACAAAGCAAAAAATAAAAATTTTTAAAGTCCCGTCCAATCCCCCGAACCCTTCCCACGCCCCTCCTCCCCCAACAAACATCTTGCCCTCACGCAACATTTTTAGGGAAACCCCCTTGACACAAAAAAACATCGATGCTAACCTAGGGAGTGTAAGAACAATAATAACTAAAAAATCAGCAAGCCAAAAAGTCCCTTCCAAACGCCCAATCAGACCGCACCTCCAAACTTCAGCGTGCCGACAAATGCTTAGATTCTAGGCACGGCATGCTCTGATGGACTACAGATTCACTTTTTTCATCTGCATATTGAGGCTCTAAATCGCTTATGCTCAAAGTGCCTCAACAAAGCGGAGTGTACGACTGTACATCAACTGAAAACAGGGAGGGAGTATCTTCCCCGACCATGTGAGAAGTTATGCGAAACATAGTGTAGAAGAGCATCGGAACGCAGACTTTAACGACGAAGATGAGTATTTGTCGGCACGCTGAACGACCTGTATAGTGAGGCTCCTATATGAAAATATGCCACTGCCCAAAAATGTCCAAAGACGCCAATGGGTTGAACAGGGATTGTCGGATTAAGGCTTTCCATAATGTGGCTAAGAAACTAGTTTTCTTTACGTTGTATAGTGCCAAATCTTTAGCGAGGGGAATACTATGTTTTTTATGTGCATAAAATTCTGGATCTCTGCCAAAGTCACTAGACAGGTAGGGATTTTTTGTGTGAAATAAAGCATGAAATGAAAATTCTGCTATTATGTTTATTATTGTCAAATTATATAGAACGGAGGTGGAGTAGCATGCCACAATTTCTAGAGGACGACCCTGCAGAACCTGAATCATCGAACTTAATAACGGACTGGAATGGCTTTTACTCCACCAGAAACCTAAAAAAAGCCGTGACAGTTTAGAACTGAATCGGAGGATAATACAATGAAAAAAGCACTAAACAAGCTACGCAATGAACAAGAAGTGAACCGGATACTACTCCAAGATTCCACATCCCAGAAAGACGCGGCTATCGCAAAATACAAAACAACGACCAAAGGCCTAAAAGAAGCAGAAGTAACGAGACGACGCACTAAATTCGGCGATAACATCACCGCTGAACAAAAACCAACACCTTGGTACATCAATCTAGCCAAGGCTTTCCACAATCCATTTATTTATATTCTTGCCTTCCTTATGATTATTTCTTACGTGACTTCTGACATCGAGGCGACCATCATTATGGCTCTGATGATCCTATTTAGCGTCATCCTCAGCTTCGTTCAATCGATGCGCGCCCAAAAAGCCAGTCTCTCCCTGAAAAGCATGATTGAAAATACGACCGCGATTATTCGTGACGGTATGCAAAGAGAAATCCCGATTGCCGATGTCGTTCCAGGCGATATCGTTTTCCTTTCAACCGGCGACATCATCCCTGCAGACGCGCGAATCATCGAAGCCAAAGACCTATTTATCAACCAATCACCACTCACCGGTGAATCCATTCCCGTTGAAAAATTTGTCGAAGCTACCGAAAAAAGTCTCAGCATTTTTGAACGAGACAATTTGGCATTTATGGGGACTGATGTCATTAGCGGTCAAGGAAAAGCGTTGATTCTAAAGACTGGCGATAATACGATTTTCGGTTCACTATCCCAAGAAGCCCTCACCAAACGCGATGAAACCAGTTTTGATAAAGGCGTCAAATCCATTTCCAAACTACTGATGTACCTCATGCTCGTGATGGTTCCGATCGTCTTTTTGATCAATGGTATTATGAAAGGTAATTGGACCGAAGCACTTCTATTCGCTGTAGCTGTGGCTGTAGGGCTTACACCTGAAATGCTGCCAATGATCGTCAACACCAACCTCGCAAAAGGCGCCGTTCGCATGGCAAAAAAGAAAGTCATCATCAAAGAACTATCCGCGATTCAAAACATTGGAGCGATGGATGTTCTCTGTACAGACAAAACCGGCACGCTAACCAAAGATAAAGTGGAACTTATCGAACACATTGATACGACTGGTGCAACATCCAATAAAGTGTTAGCCCTCGCCTTCCAAAATAGTCATTTTCAAACTGGCTGGAAAAATATCATGGATCACGCAATTATTTCACACATGGAAAAAATCGATGATAGCAAACGTTTCACAACACCAGAAAAAATCGATGAAATCCCGTTCGATTTTGCCCGCCGCCGCCTCAGTGTAATTTTACGCAAAAAAGACAGCATTCAAATGATTACGAAAGGCGCCATTGCCGAAATGTTCGACGTTTGTTCTCAGCTTGAAGAAAATGGAACTATCATTGAACTAACCGATGCCATCAAGAAACGCCTTCACACACAATGTGAAATTATGAACCGTAACGGTATGCGCGTTATCGCCATCGCCACGAAAACCAAGACAGAAAAAGAATCCTTTTCCGTCATCGATGAGCAAAATATGACACTGATCGGCTTCCTCGGCTTCTTAGATCCCGCCAAGCCATCCGCCAAACCCGCGATTGCATCTCTACACGACCACGGTGTTACCGTCAAAGTCCTTACCGGAGACAATGAAATCGTTGCCCAAACAATTTGCAACCAAGTCGGCATTCCATCCGAGAAATTCCTACTCGGCTCCGATATTGATTTCCTATACGATGACGAACTAACCGAAGCAACGAGAACCCATCACATCTTTGCTAAGCTCACGCCAACACAGAAATCTCGCATTATTCACCTCATTCGAAATGACGGTCACACAGTTGGTTTTATGGGCGATGGAATCAATGATGCCCCAGCCTTGCGCAAAGCAGATGTTGGTATTTCCGTTGATACTGCCGCCGATATAACCAAAGATGCAAGCTCGGTCATTCTACTCGAAAAGAGTTTAACCATCCTAAACGACGCCGTAACGGAAGGAAGAAACGTCTTCGGAAACATCTTGAAATACATGAAAATGACAGCCAGCTCCAATTTTGGGAACGTGTTTAGTGTCCTTGTTGCCAGCGCCTTCTTGCCATTTTTACCGATGCTATCGATTCACCTACTCTTACAAAATCTCATGTATGATGTCTCCCAAATGACGCTACCGTGGGATAAAATGGACGAATCCTTCTTGAAAAAGCCGCGTAAATGGGATCGTAAAAACATGTTGCGCTTCATTCTTCTGATTGGACCAGTCAGCTCGATTTTCGATATTCTCACGTTCGCCATCATGTGGTTCGTCTTTAGCGCGAATACTATCGCCGAACAAGCACTGTTCCAAAGTGGCTGGTTCGTGGTCGGCCTGCTCACACAAACGCTCGTCGTACACATGATCCGTACTGAAAAAATTCCATTTATCCAAAGTCGTGCGGCTGCACCAGTGATGATTTCCACTCTTATCGTGATGGGCATCGGTATTATCATTCCATTCACGACGCTTGGTCATAATATCGGACTTGTTAGCCTACCGCTCAGCTACTTCCCATGGCTTATCGCGATTCTTGCGGGCTACATGGTAACCGTCCAAATCGCCAAAAATCTCTACATCAAGAAATTCCACGATTGGATTTAAAGCTATGTTTACAAAGCAGAGCAGCATCACTATTCTCGTCTATATCGCCATCGGGATTTGGAGTTGTCTCCTCGTTTACAGCGCCAGTTATGCATCCGCTGGCAATCGCTACGAGGTCACAAACCAGTATTTCGTCATCCGGCAAGCCCTTTTTTACGCGATCGGCATCGCTTGCCTACTCTTCTTTGCAAAACTAAAAACGGCACCATTCTGTTCTAAAAAAACGATGAAATTAGCAGGCGGCATCGCTGTCCTCCTGCTAGTCCTCATCCTACTTACTGGTACTGCAACAAACAATGCCCAGCGTTGGATTCAACTAGGTAGCGCCACACTCCAACCAACGGAGCTCGTCAAAAGCCTACTCATCATTGTTACCGGCAACTTCATCGTGCATTACTTTTCAAAAATGATGCGCTCAAATCGCGTCACTTACTTACTCATCGCCTATATTTTATTTTGCGTAGGCCTCATTATTTTGCAACCAGATTTAGGAACCAGTTTTATCGTTCTATGTATTTTTGCCGCACAATTGCTCACATCAGGGCTCTCAGCACGCCGAATCAGCCAACTCGCGCTTACCGTCATGCTCTTCATAGCGCTTAGTCTCGGCGTGATTTATCTGGTTCATCCCGATTTTTTCAGCCAGACAAGACTCGGGCGATTCGCCTTTCTTGATCCGTTTAACGAAGCTAATCTCGACGCATCTTATCAGCTAAGAAATGGCTATTACGCGATTGCAGACGGCGGTATTTTTGGCAAAGGGTTTGGAAACAGCGTCCAAAAACTCGGATTTTTGCCTGAATCCCATACCGATTTTATCAGTGCTGTCATCTCGGAAGAACTCGGCATCATCGGTATTCTCGTGACCTTGAGCCTCATCCTGTTTTTCATCTGGAAAGCTTTTCACATCGCGCTTCGCAGTCAATCAGCCTTCGACACTTCCATCTGCATCGGCTTCGCGACCTGGATTGCCGCCCAAACCTTCCTAAACCTCGGCGGCGTTAGCGGTATGATTCCCCTTACCGGTGTCCCGCTACCATTTATAAGTTTTGGCGGTACCTCTATTATCACCCTATCATGCGGCGTCGGATTTCTCATCAGTGCCGAACGCCAAATAACCCTCACAGAAAGTAGGAATACTCATGCAAACCAACAATAGACTCCGCGAAAGCCTAGTCGTCATCATCTGCATACTATCCATAATTAGCTGCCTCGCGATTTTCATGGCTCAACAAACCAATCAATACAACACCAACTTCTTCCGTATGCAAGTCGTCTACATTATCATCGGCTTCGGTACTGTATTTCTCCTATCGAAACTCAATATGACCTTCGTTCGCGCCAACATTCTATGGGTGTATCTCGCCATGGTTATCCTGCTTGTCGGCATCCTAATACCAAACCCACTCGTATCAACAATTAATGGTGCGACACGTTGGTATCAGTTCCCTGGGATCTCCCTACAACCATCAGAGGTCGCCAAATCGATGTTCATCATCGTTATCGCCCACTTTGCGGCAAAATACGAACGCGTCATTTGGAAACAGCTACTCATTACCTGGTCGCTCGTAGCAGTCATCCTGCTTTTAATTATGAAGCAACCCGATCTTGGCACAACGATCGTCTACTTCGTCAGCGCCTTCACGATTAGCATCCTAGCCCTGAAATCCACCAAACTCATCATCACGATCTTAGCATCACTCGTTGTAGCTGTCAGCGGTGGGCTCTACCTAGTCGTCTATCACGTCACCTTACTCGAAAAAATTGGCTTCAAGAGCTACCAATTCCGACGCATCCATACATGGCTTGATCCAGCAAGCGATCCAAATTCCTTCTATCAAGTGGACCGCTCCCTAAAGGCAATCGGCGCAGGAACGATGTCTGGCAACAACTCGTCTTCCGTCTACATTCCCGAAAGCCATACCGACATGATTTTCAGCACCATCGCCAACCAATTCGGCTTCATCGGCGCCAGTCTACTACTTATCCTGTTCATGCTCTTCATCCACCAACTCATCATCGCTGCACTACACATGAAAAATAGTTTTTCTACCTATGTCATCGCTGGTTTTGCGATGATGTTCGCCTTCAATATTTTCGAAAATATCGCGATGACTATTGGTCTGATGCCACTCACCGGTATCCCACTACCATTTATCAGTTACGGCGGTAGCTCGACACTCGGAAACATGATTGCACTCGGCACCATTCTCGCCGTTATCAAAAATGACGATACCAGCCTGAGTCGAACTTAGCAATCAATCTAAAATCGCCTTTTTCTCCTCATCTGGAATTTTTTCAATGCGGCCTAAGAAGATCGTAATCGACAAAATCCCGATCAGCATCACGACACCTGCCACAACAAAAGCAATCGAGAAACTTCCCGTCGCACCGACAATAAAACCCGTCACAATCGGAGCAGCAATCGCCGTCAGATTCCCAATAAAGTTCATAAATCCGCCCACAGTCCCAACCAAGCCATTCGGCGCTAAAATCGACGGCATTGACCAATTAATCGTAGACGCGATACAAATTCCCGATACCGCAATACTAAAGAATATAATCGCCGTCTGCGTATCCTTCGTCGTTGCCGCACCAATAACCGCAAGCCCTAGCAACATTCCAATCGTCAGAAACAACTTCCGAACCTTCGACGGATCAAATCCACGCTTAATCAGAAAATCAACGAGCAAGCCACCAATTAAAACACTAGATAGCGCCCCACAAGCCCATGGTATCGCCGTATATAATCCCGATTTCATAATATCTAAATGAAGCTCCTGCATCAAATAATTTGGCAACCACGTCAAAAACAAGAAGAACGAATAATTATACGCCGCGGCACCAATGGCAAGCGCCCACAACTTGCGCTGCTTCATCAAATAAAGCAAACTACTCCCTTTACCAGGCGCGACCTGTTTTTGTGCATCGCCCGACTGGATATAATCCAACTCCTCTTTCGAAAGCCGCGGATGTTCCTCAGGGTCCCGATAAAGCACCCAAAACCAAACACAGTACACAATACTAATAATCGCCGTCACAATGAAAGCCTCACGCCAGCCCCATTTGGCAATAATAAAAGCAACCATTGGCACTCCAATCACATTCGATAGTTTGGACGACATATCAAACATCGCCGTCGCAAATCCCCGTTCTTTCAGCGGAAACCAATATCCCGTCGCCTTCGAAGCCGCACTAAACGCCGGCGCTTCCGCCACACCCAGCGATAATCTCAAAATAAATAATGGCAGTAATCCACTAATAAAAGCCGTCAATCCCGTCGCGAAAACCCAAACAATCGAGCAAACCCGATTCAACCACTTCACACCGATCCGATCCAACACCAAGCCCATAGGAATCTGCATTAACGCATACGTCCAAGAAAAAGAAGATAATAAAATACCGAACATCGCTGGCGTAATACTGAGTTCATCCATTAAAACTTGTCCCGCTACCGTCAAATTAATTCGATCAAAATAGTTCACTAAACAACCAAACCCAAGCAACAGGCCGATCCAATATCTAAATTTTTTCTTTGTTGCGACAACTCTCTTTGGTTTCATCTGCTGTTCCATCCTTTTCCCTCCCAGGTGCATTCAAGTATTACTAATAGGGCTCCATTACATAATAAAAATGCCCAAACCTCTCAGAAAATAAATGATTTCCCAAGAGGCTCTATTTTCATCCATTCAAGCTTTTATGCAACAACGTCAACACTTGGCGTAACTCACCCACCGGAACCTGTCCAGGCGCGGAAACCTTTTTCGCTGCTCCGAACGTCAATGCCGAGCCAAAAATTTCTCCAGCCAAGCGCGAAATAACGCCAGTCCCTGCCATCGACATCGTGATAATCGGGCGATCCGCATACTTTTCACGCATCGTATTCGTTGCACTAAGTAATGTCAACACATCCGCCGCCGATTGTGGCATCACCGCTATTTTAGGTAGATCTGCATCATAATCTTGCATCTTCACAAGTCGCGCCACGATCTCATCCTCACTCGGCGTCTTATCGAAATCATGATTCGACATAATGACCTTCGCACCCGCCTGATGCACAGCCTCCACAAGTTGTGCCACTTCCTCATCTCCTGTAAACAGCTCCACATCCACGATATCCACCATGCCAGTCGCCGCAATTGCCCTATTCAGCTCCACATAACTCGCCACAGGAAATGCAAGCTCACCGCCCTCTTTTGCACTCCGAAATGTAAAAATCAGCGGTATATTGTTCAAAATGCCTCGAATCGCATGCAGCGTTTCCTTTACTTTCTCAGTATTCGCCACATCTTCATAGAAATCGACTCGCCATTCCACAATATCCAAATCAATCCCCATCAGCATACGCGCTTCCTCGACTAATTGCACAGCCGTCTTACCAACCATAGGAACACAAATACTAGGCGCACCCTCACCAATCACGATATCTCTTACTAAAACACTTTTCATATCCGCTTTCCTCTCTACTATCCATTCTCAATCGCCCTATTTTTTAAACAGTAATTCCTTGATATCCCCAACTGGCATTTCTTCTCCAGTCCAAATTTCAAAAGCTTTCGCACCTTGCCACAACATCATTCCCAGGCCATTAACCGTTGTACACCCTGCCTCGTCTGCCATTTCCAACAAGCGCGTCTTCGCAGGGACATACACAACATCCGACACAATCAGTTCTGGACGTAGATAAGACACATCCGGTACAACACTTTGGCCAACAAGTGGTTCCATGCCAACCGAAGTCGCATTGACAAAAATAACACTAGCCATCATCTCATTCCGAAGCGCTTCCAAATCAGCTAAATCAAAAAGTTGCGCCTTACAATCTGTTTTGGCATTAATGTCACGCACCATCTGTTCTCCTCGATTGTAAAATTCGTCTTTCCTATTAAAAATCGAGATTTCCTCTACACCATCAAGTGCCGCCTGGATACAAATCGCTGTAGCAGCACCACCAGCACCTGCAATCGTCATTTTCTTACCGATAATATCAACCTTTGCTTCCTCAAGCGCCCGCATATATCCCGTTCCATCCGTAATATGCCCTGTCAAAACACCATTATCATTCACAACGGTATTCACCGCACCCGCAAGTTCGGCAGCAGGAGATAGCTTATCCAAATATTCCTTCACCAACACCTTATTCGGCATCGTCACATTACAACCCCGAATCCCCATTGCCCGATATCCCTTCATAACATCGGCTAGCTGCTCGGTTCCAACATCAAACGCCAAATAAACATAGTCCAATCCTAACTTGGAAAATGCTTCATTATGCATTTTTGGTGATAAACTGTGAGAAATCGGCGTACCTAACAACCCAATTAACTTCGTCTTCCCTGAAATCCGCTCTGTCATACTTAAAAAACACCCTTCCTAATTTATGTATCCATACTATTCTTTTATCAGCAAAATCAGTAAATTCATCCAACCTCACAATCATACCAGAAATAGACTCCCTTTTTCCAGTCAATTTATTTATTCACATCCAGAAAAATATTCTCATAGCTCATTCAAACACCAACTATCCATTCTTCCATCTCATTATATCCGACTGTAGCTATTTAAACAAGAAAGCTTCCCAACTATTCTCTCACCTCGCACAACCACAAAAAAGACCTATCGAATAACAACGATAAGTCTTTTTAGCATATGTAAGATCGTGAATAAGGGTTACCCCTTGATTCACAACAAAAAAAAGCCTGCGTTCCTCCTCGCCACCGCGAAGAGGAAACACACAGAGCTAGACAGAGGCGGCGAACCGCTCTATCATAACACTCCACTTGCTTTAAACACATGAATTATACTAATTCAATGATAACCATTGGTGCACCGTCGCCGCGACGAGGACCTTTTTTCAAGATACGAGTATATCCGCCTTGACGTTCCGCGTAACGTGGAGCAACATCATCAAATAATTTTTGTAAAGCGTAAACTGGACGATTTTTTGTCACAGTGTTACCATCTTTATCTTTCACTTCTTTTTGTACCACGTTAACAACTTCGTGACGTACAAAGGCAGCTGCTTGACGACGAGAATGCAAATCTCCTTTTTTACCAGAAGTGATCAGTTTTTCAACGATTGAACGGATCTCTTTAGCTTTCGCTTCAGTTGTTTCGATACGTTCGAAAACGATTAAATCAGTCGCTAGATCACGTAGCAATGCTTTACGTTGCGATTTAGTACGACCTAATTTTCTGTAACCCATGGATTTCCCTCCTTCACAAAGTAAAAATTAATTTTCGTTTCGTAAACCTAAGCCAAGGTCAGACAGTTTCACTTTAACTTCTTCTAGAGATTTACGACCCAAGTTACGAACTTTCATCATATCATCCTCAGATTTGTCAGCTAATTCCTGTACTGTATTGATTCCAGCGCGTTTCAAGCAGTTGTAAGAACGAACAGATAAGTCTAATTCTTCAATTGTCATTTCAAGCACTTTCTCTTTATGGCTTTCTTCTTTTTCGATCATGATTTCTGCTTTTTGGGCTTCATCTGTTAAGTCAACAAAAATATTCAAATGCTCTGTAAGAATTTTTGCTCCCAAGGAAACAGCTTCTTCAGGGCTGATACTTCCGTCTGTCAAAACATCAAAAGTAAGCTTATCATAATTTGTGGATTGTCCAACACGTGTTGTTTCCACTTGATAGTTAACGCGGATAACCGGGCTAAAAATCGAGTCAACTGGTAACACACCGATTGGCATATTCTCACGTTTATTTTGATCCGCAGGTGTATAACCACGACCACGAGCCGCGTTTAAGCGAACATGGAATTTTGCGTTATCGCTAAGAGTGGCAATGTGAAGATCTGGATTTAGAATTTCAACATCACTATCATAGTTAATATCGCCAGCAGTTACAACGCCAGGACCTTGCATATCAATTTCCAAAGTTTTATCATCTTCGGCATACACTTTAAGTGCAAGTTTCTTGATATTTAAAATCATGCTTGTTACATCTTCTACTACACCTTCTATTACAGAAAACTCATGTAACGCTCCATCGATTTGGATAGATGTCACTGCAGCACCAGGAAGAGAAGATAACAGAATACGACGTAAGGAGTTACCCAAAGTTGTACCATATCCACGCTCTAGTGGCTCTACAACAAATTTTCCATACTTGGCATCATCGCTGATCTCAATCGTCTCGATTTTCGGTTTTTCAATTTCGATCATTCAAATTTACCCTCCTTCAAAACGTCTCTTTGGCTAAGATCCTTATGAAGAATCTCGTGACAATAGTTCAAAGTTGCGAACAAAATACGACTACTTAGACACGACGACGTTTTGGAGGACGACATCCGTTATGAGGAACTGGAGTCACATCTTTAATAGCAGTTACATCTAGACCAGCAGCTTGAAGAGCACGAATCGCAGCTTCACGTCCTGCACCAGGTCCTTTAACTGTTACTTCCAAAGTTTTCAAGCCATGTTCTTGCGCAGCTTTTGCACATGTTTCAGCAGCTAATTGCGCCGCGAAAGGAGTCGATTTACGAGATCCTTTGAAACCAAGAGAGCCTGCACTTGACCATGCTACCGCATTACCGTGAGTGTCAGTAATCGTTACAATTGTATTATTGAATGTAGAACGAATGTGTGCAATACCAGCTTCGATATTCTTTTTCACACGACGTTTACGAGTATTTGTTTTACGAGCCATTCACTAACTACCTCCTTTACTTACTAATAATTATTTCTTCTTACCTGCGACCGTTTTTAATGGGCCTTTACGAGTACGTGCGTTGTTCTTCGTGTTTTGTCCACGAACTGGTAGACCACGACGATGACGCATGCCACGATAAGAACCGATTTCGATCAAACGTTTGATATTCAAGTTCACTTCACGACGAAGATCACCCTCAACCTTAATTTTATCAACTAGTTCACGGATTTTACCAAGTTCTTCTTCAGTCAAATCACGAGTACGAGTATTTTCAGAAACTCCTGCTTCTTTTAATACATCTTTAGCCGTTTGGTTACCGATACCATAGATGTAAGTCAAAGATATTACGATACGCTTTTCGCGCGGAACATCAACACCTGCAATACGTGCCATTTATAAAAGCACCTCCTCTTATCCTTGTTTTTGTTTATGTTTCGGATTTTCACAAATTACCATTACTTTACCTTTTCTGCGAATAACTTTACATTTCTCACAGATTGGTTTTACTGATGGTCTTACTTTCATGTAGATATACCTCCTTGTTTACTAGAGAAAATGTCTCTATAAACCGATTGAAAAACAGCTGGCGAACCAGACCGGTATATAATTTCATTTCCGAGTCAATTATTATTTAAAACGGTAAGTGATTCTGCCACGTGTTAAGTCATACGGGGAAAGTTCCACCGTTACTTTATCACCTGGTAAAATACGAATATAGTGCATACGGATTTTGCCAGAAACTGTAGCTAAAACAGTATGACCATTTTCTAGTACAACTTTGAACATCGCGTTAGGCAATGTGTCTTCCACTGTACCTTCCACTTCGATTACATCTTCTTTTGCCATAAGTTGCTACCTCCTTACTTCTTCTAACTGGACCATTTACAGGTCTGCCATTTCTTTTCGCGTAAAATTTTATTACATGAAAAAACGCTAGACATACCAAAATCGTTCCCCACGACAAGGAATTAATTTTATACATCTTCAGACAATCGGTAAAAGTACGGTCCCGCAAAAATGGAAGTACAAGTGCATCTGGCCCTTACGAACGCCTTCATATCACTATTTCCAGTAGCATTCCTATTTATCCAGATGATCTTCAGACAATCTCTCGTTCATCATGTTTCGCATAGTTGTTACTCATTCGCACTGCCAATTACCCATTATACTACAAAACAAAACATTTTGCACCACATAGGTACCGACTGTGAATAAGCGATGATCTCATTAAAATGAAGCGAGAATCTTATCTACGTCTTCGAACACGACATCAATATCTTGCTCTCCATTTACCGCAAATAATGTTCCTTTTTCACCATAAAAATCTAATAATGGTTGGGTTTGTTTGATATTAACATTTAGGCGATTTTCCACAGTTTCTGCTTTATCGTCTTCGCGTTGGTAAAGTGTATCACCATCGATGTCACAAATCCCCGCTTGTTTCGGAGGATTGAAAACTTCGTGATACGTTTTACCACATGTCGGACAAATGAAGCGACCGGTTAGACGTTTCATCAGACTGCTTTTATCTACTTGAATGTTAACAACAGCATCAAGCTTTGTTCCGAGGTCCGAAAGAATTTTCTCAAGTTCCTCAGCCTGCTCAACGGTACGTGGAAATCCATCAAGCAAGAAACCATTCTTAGCATCATCTTCGGCTAAGCGTTCACGAACGATACCGTTTGTCACATCATCAGGTACCAAATTACCGCTATCCATGAAGGATTTGGCTTTTAGTCCTAATTCCGTGCCATTTTTTATTGCTGCGCGGAACATATCCCCAGTTGAAATGTGAGGAATATTGTATTTCGCAACAATTTTTTCAGCTTGCGTACCCTTACCGG
The DNA here is from genome assembly GCF_014322885.1 of Listeria grandensis. Classification (NCBI taxonomy): domain Bacteria; kingdom Bacillati; phylum Bacillota; class Bacilli; order Caryophanales; family Listeriaceae; genus Listeria; species Listeria grandensis. The sequence goes on from NZ_JAASUG010000006.1 coordinate 166,906, forward strand.
CACCGGGCAGTCCCATTAACACTAGTTTCAACTGTATCGCCCCTTTATTAGGTAGCACGTTGGGACTTCCGAGGGTTGATCCTCAGCCGACCCACGTGTTTATTTGATAAATCCTCGATAATTTCGTTTCACAAGTTGTCCTTCTAATTGTTTTGTTGTATCCAGGGCAACCCCGATAACAATCAGCAAGCTCGTACCACCGATGGCAACAGATTGCGGAAGATCGAATACAGACGCTCCGATTGTAGGCATGATTGCAACTACAGAAAGGAAGATCGCACCAACAAAAGTTAGACGATAAAGCACACTCGTAAGATACGCTTGTGTTTCACGACCAGGACGTTTACTTGGAATATACCCACCTTGTTTCTTCAAGTTATCTGCAACTTTCTCAGGGTTCACTTGGATAAACGCATAGAAGTAAGTAAATGCGATAATCAAGGCAACATATAGACACATACCAATCGGTTGCGTATAGTCAAAAATTTGTTTTAAGACTTTTACAACTTGACTGGATGAATCAACGAAGGCAAAGCTCAAAATAGTTTGCGGTGTAATGATAAATGCACTTGCAAAGATTACCGGTATAACCCCAGCAGAGTTAAGTTTCAGCGGTAAATGTGTTGCTTGTGCCCCACCAGTTTTTGCACCAGCGACACGTTTTGAGTATTGAATTGGAATCTTACGCAATGCTTGTTGGAAGTAAATAACGAGCACAATGATCGCTAAAACTGCCACAGCAATGGCGATAAGAATCAGGACGCGCATGAACAACTGATCACCAGCGTCTTCAATTTGTGATGCGTATAGAGAACGCAACCCATCTGGAATCTGTGCTACAATTCCAGCAAAGATAATAATAGAAATCCCATTACCAACGCCACTCACAGTAATTTGTTCACCTAGCCACATTAAGAACATTGTACCAGTAGTAAGAACAACTGCAATTGCCAGATATTGAGCGATGGAAGGATTCACAATGAAACCTGAACCACTCAATCTATTGAACCCAAATGCCATACCGAATGCTTCGACAAGCCCTAGTCCAATCGTTAAGTAACGCGTCAATTGATTTGATTTCTTACGTCCCATCTCACCTTGCTTGGACCACTCAGTAAGTTTTGGCACAACATCCATTTGTAACAATTGCACAATAATCGATGCAGTGATGTATGGCATTACGCCCATCGCAAAGATCGAGAAATTCTTCAGTGCACCACCGTTGAAAGTGTTCAAGAATCCAAGAATTCCTGATTCCATCGATTTTTGGATAGCTGCTGCGTCCACTCCCGGTACAGGAATAAATGTTCCGATACGGAAAATGACAAGCATAGCTAACGTAAACATGATTTTCTTACGAATATCAGCAACTTTGAAAAAATTGATCAACGTCGAAAACATTAGATCACCTCAGTTTTTCCACCAGCAGCCTCTATAGCCTCTTTAGCAGCCGATGAGAATTTGTTAGCTTTCACTGTAAGTTTTTTCTCGATTGCACCGTTAGACAAAATCTTAATTCCGGATTTTGCGTTACGAACGATACCTGTTTCAATTAATAATTCAGGTGTTACTTCTGTACCTTCTTCAAAGCGATTTAAAACATCAATGTTCACAACAGCATACTCTTTGCGGTTGATGTTTGTGAAACCACGTTTTGGAATACGACGGAACAATGGTAATTGTCCACCTTCGAAGCCTAGGCGTACACCGCCACCTGAACGTGCTTTTTGACCTTTGTGACCGCGTCCTGATGTTTTACCGTTACCAGAACTCATACCACGACCAACACGATTACGCTCTTTACGAGAACCTTCTGCAGGTTTAAGTTCGTGAAGTTTCATGTCAAGCACCTCCTCCTAATTTACGATTTTATTCATTTTAAAATTCATTAATAGCTTAAACTTCTTTAACGTCCACTAAATGACTAACTTTAGTGATCATCCCACGAATTGCAGGATTATCTTCTTTTACAACAACAGAATTAGTTTTTCCCAAGCCTAGAGCTTGAACTGTTTTGCGTTGTGGTTGAGGGCGTCCGATTAAGCTACGTTTTAGAGTAATTTCTAATTTCGCCATAACGTTTATTCCCTCCTTATCCTAGTAATTCTTCAACTGTTTTGCCGCGTAATTTCGCAACATCTTCAGCTTTTTTAAGTTGTTTGATACCGTCGAATGTAGCGCGAACCATGTTGATTGGTGTGTTAGAACCTAGTGATTTACTAGACACATCAGCAACACCGGCAAGCTCAAGGACAGCACGAACTGGACCACCAGCAGTTACACCAGAACCGGCGCTTGCAGGTTTTAGGAGAATTTCTCCACCACCAAAATGACCGATTGCTGTGTGTGGGATTGTAGTGTCAACAGTTGGTACGAAGATCATATTCTTCTTAGCATCGTCAATTGCTTTACGGATCGCATCTGGAACTTCTTGCGCTTTACCAGTACCGAATCCAACATGACCGTTTTTATCTCCAACGACTACGAGCGCTGAAAAACGGAAACGACGACCACCCTTAACTACTTTCGCAACACGGTTGATAGTAACTACGCGTTCTTCTAATTCTAATTTGTTTCCATCGATTTGTTGAGGCATGTAAGTTGTCCCTCCTTCTTATTAAAATTCCAATCCATTTTCACGAGCAGATTCAGCTAAAGCTTTTACACGACCATGATACAAATAACCACCGCGGTCAAATACAACAGCTTTAACGCCTTTTTCTGTAGCGCGTTTTGCAACGATTTCGCCTACTTTTGTAGCTGCGTCAACTTTGGACTCAGCTTTAGGGAAATCTTTATCTACGTTAGATGCGCTAGCGATTGTTACACCGTTAACATCATCAATAAGTTGAGCATAAATGTTCTTGTTTGAACGGAATACGTTCAAGCGTGGACGGGCTGCTGTTCCAGAAATCTTAGAACGAACACGACCATGTCTTTTTTTACGCACTTTATTTTTGTCGATTTTGGTAATCACACGACTCACCTCTTCTCTTAGCTTTATGCGGCATTATTTACCGGTTTTACCTTCTTTACGACGTACAAATTCGCCTTCGTAACGGATACCTTTACCTTTGTAAGGCTCTGGTGGACGTACAGAACGGATATTTGCAGCCAATTCGCCAACGTGTTCTTTGTTAATACCGCGCACGATAACTTTCGTGTTTGCTGGTACTTCCACTTCAACACCTGGACGAGCTTCGAATTCTACTGGATGCGAGTAACCTACGTTTAAAACAAGAGTAGTACCTTGTTTTGCAGCACGGTAACCGACACCAATAAGCTCAAGAGTTTTTTCGTAGCCTTCAGATACGCCGACAATCATGTTATTTAAAATAGCACGTGTCGTACCATGAAGCGCACGGTGTGTTTTATTGTCAGAAGGACGAGTCACATTGATCTCGCTTCCTTCGATATTGATTGAGATATCTGGGTTAAAAGTTTTTACTAATTCACCTTTAGGGCCCTTAACAGTTGCTGTTGAACCATCTAATGTTACAGTAACACCAGCTGGGATAACAATTGTTTTTTTACCTATACGGGACATTTATTGCACCTCCTTGTGATTTTCTGTTCTTACCAAACGTATGCTAGAACTTCTCCGCCCACTTGTTTCGCGCGAGCTTCTTTGTCAGTTAACAAACCTTGAGAAGTAGATACAATTGCAATACCTAAACCGTTAAGTACTTTTGGTACCTCATCAGCTTTAGCGTAAACACGAAGACCTGGCTTACTGATACGCTTAAGTCCAGTAATTACACGCTCGTTAGCTGCACCATATTTAAGGAAAACACGGATTGTACCTTGTTTATCATCTTGAATATATTCAACATCACGTACGAAACCTTCTCTTTTAAGGATTTCAGCGACTTCTTTTTTGATTTTTGAAGCAGGAACTTCTAACTTATCGTGACGTACCATATTGGCGTTACGAATACGAGTTAGAAAATCTGCGATAGGATCTGTCATCACCATGAAAAATTTACCTCCTTCCCATTATTGGGTTTTTACCAGCTTGCTTTTCTGACGCCGGGAATTTGTCCTTTATAGGCAAGTTCACGGAAGCAGATACGGCATAGTTTAAATTTGCGAATAACGGAATGTGGACGACCACAACGTTCACAACGAGTGTAAGCTTGAACAGGATGTTTCGGTGTGCGTTTTTGCTTCGCGATCATTGATTTTTTAGCCACGTTTGCGCCTCCCTACTTATTTATTGATTACCATTTGGATTACTTTTGAAAAGGCATTCCAACATGTGTCAGTAATTCTTTTGACTCTTCATCGGATTTAGCTGTAGTAACGATTACTACGTCCATTCCGCGAACTTTACTTACTTTATCGTAATCAATTTCAGGGAAAATTAATTGCTCTCTAACACCTAGCGTGTAGTTACCGCGACCGTCGAAGGCTTTTTTAGAAACCCCACGGAAGTCACGAACACGTGGTAGGGAAACAGTAATTAATTTGTCTAAGAAATCATACATGCGATCTCCACGTAGCGTTACTTTCGCACCGATTGGCATTCCTTCACGAAGACGGAAACCAGCGATTGAATTTTTCGCTTTTGTGATTACAGGTTTTTGACCAGTGATTAGAGCTAACTCTTCCACTGCACTATCCAAAACTTTCGCATTTGCTGTTGCGTCACCAACACCAGTGTTGATTACGATTTTATCGATTTTTGGTACCTCCATTACGGAGTCATAATTGAATTTGCTCATTAAAGCAGGAACAATTTCCTTAAGATATCTATCTTTAAGGCGATTCATGTAATATTCCCTCCTTCCTCAAATACTTTTTATTTAGTTGCGTCTTTAATAACTTCACCGGATTTTTTAGCTACGCGTACTTTTTTACCGTCCTTGATTTCATAGTTCACACGAGTTGGTTCACCAGTTTTAGGATCGATAAGCATTACGTTAGATACGTGAATCGGTGCTTCAACATTTAAAATTCCACCTTGCGGGTTAACGTTTGATGGTTTTGTATGTTTTTTAACCATGTTAAGTCCTTCAACGATCACGCGGTCCTTTTTAGGGAAAGCAGCGATGATTTTGCCGGATTTACCTTTATCTTTACCAGTAATAACTTGAACTTTATCACCTTTTTTGACATGCATTGGGTCTAGCACCTCCTTGATTTTGAAACTACTGTATTTTAAAGAACTTCTGGAGCTAAAGAAACGATCTTCATAAAGTTGCTTTCACGAAGTTCGCGTGCAACAGGTCCAAAAATACGTGTTCCACGAGGACTTTTATCGTCACGGATTATTACACATGCATTTTCATCAAATTTGATGTAAGAACCATCTTGACGACGTGCTCCACTCTTAGTACGAACGATAACCGCTCTAACTACTTCACCTTTTTTGACAACGCCACCTGGTGTTGCTTGTTTAACAGTACACACGATTACGTCGCCAATGTTCGCAGTTTTGCGTCCTGATCCGCCTAGTACTTTAATTGTCAATACTTCACGAGCACCAGAGTTATCAGCCACTTTCAAACGACTTTCTTGTTGAATCATTAGGACACCCTCCTTCCAGATAAACAATCGGGAAATTTATTTTTCCTATTAAAACTTATATTATTACGGTTCACGATTTAAACTACTACAGCTTCTTCAACAACTTCTAGTAAGCGGAAACGTTTAGTCGCCGATAATGGACGAGTTTCAGCAATACGTACTAAGTCGCCTGCTTTAGCTACATTATTTTCATCATGAGCTTTGAATTTCTTAGAATACTTCACGCGCTTGCCATAAAGCGAGTGTTTCTTATACGTTTCAACAACGACAGTGATTGTTTTATCCATTTTGTCGGATACAACACGTCCTGTATAGACTTTACGTTGGTTACGTTCAGACATGTATTAAAACCTCCTCCTGAATTAATTTTAGGCAAGTTCTCTTTCACGAACGATTGTTTTCATACGTGCGATCGCTTTACGTACTTCACGAATACGTGCAGTGTTTTCCAATTGGCCAGTAGCTAATTGAAAGCGCAAGTTGAAAAGCTCTTCTTTTAGAGATTTTTCTTTATCTTGAATTTCAGTAGTGGACAATTCACGGATATCAGTTGCTTTCATTTGCTTCACCACCAATTTCTTCGCGTTTCACGATTTTTGTTTTAACAGGTAATTTATGTGCTGCAAGACGTAATGCTTCACGCGCTACTTCTTCAGGAACACCTGCGATTTCAAACATAATTTTGCCACGTTTAACTGGGCTTACCCAACCTTCCGGAGCACCTTTACCTTTACCCATCCGAACGCCGATTGGCTTAGAAGTGTAAGATTTATGAGGGAAAATTTTAATCCAAACTTTACCGCCACGTTTCATGTAACGAGTCATTGCAATACGGGCAGCTTCGATTTGACGGTTAGTGATCCATGAAGCATCAACTGCTTGAAGACCATACTCACCAAATGCTACTTCTGTTCCGCCTTTTGCACGTCCACGCATGTTACCACGGAACTCACGACGGTATTTTACACGTTTTGGAACTAACATTATTATTTTCCTCCTTCCACATTTGTTTTCTTCGTAGGAAGGACTTCACCACGGTAGATCCAGACTTTAACGCCTAGTTTACCATATGTTGTGTCAGCTTCTTCCCATGCGTAATCGATATCGGCACGCAATGTATGAAGAGGTACTGTTCCTTCGCTGTAATGTTCCGCACGAGCGATATCTGCTCCACCTAGACGGCCGGAAACTTGAGTTTTGATACCTTTAGCGCCTGCACGCATTGTACGTTGGATTGCTTGTTTTTGTGCACGTCGGAAAGACACACGGTTTTCCAATTGACGAGCAATGCCTTCAGCAACCAATTTAGCGTCAAGGTCAGCTCTTTTAATTTCTACAATATTGATATGAACTCGTTTACCTGTAAGTTCATTTAGGTTCTTACGTAATGATTCAACCTCAGATCCACCTTTACCGATAACCATACCTGGTTTAGCAGTGTGGATAGTGATGTTTACACGGCTTGCCGCACGTTCGATTTCAATACGTGATACAGAAGCATCTGATAAGTTTTTCGCGATATATTCACGGATACGTAAATCTTCATGTAAGAAGTTCGCGTATTCTTTACCAGCATACCATTTTGAATCCCAATCACGGATGATACCGACACGCATACCTATTGGATGTATTTTTTGGCCCACGAATTATCCCTCCTCGATTTCAGATACCACGACTGTGATGTGGCTTGTACGTTTATTAATTGCACTTGCGCGTCCCATAGCACGTGGACGGAAGCGTTTCAATGTTGGACCTTCGTCAACGAATGCCTCAGAAATTACTAAGTTATTTACATCTAAATCATAATTATGCTCAGCGTTTGCGATTGCTGATTTTAAAACTTTCTCGATAACCGGAGAAGCTGCTTTTGGAGTAAGTTTTAAAATAGCAACGGCTTCACCGACTTGCTTACCACGTACTAGATCCATTACGAGTCTAACTTTACGAGGAGCAATACGAACAGTTTTTGCAACGGCTTTTGCAGTTGTCATCAGGATATCCTCCTCTCAATTAACGTCTTGTTTTTTTATCGTCGCCCGCATGACCGCGGTACGTACGAGTTGGTGCGAATTCACCTAATTTATGTCCTACCATATCTTCTTGGATATAGACTGGAACGTGTTTGCGACCGTCATATACAGCAATCGTTTGTCCAACGAATACTGGGAAAATCGTTGAGCGACGAGACCAAGTTTTAATAACTTGTTTCTTTTCGCTTGCATCAGCTGCCTCAACTTTTTTCATCAAATGATCATCTACAAAAGGTCCTTTTTTCAAGCTACGACCCATGTCGGAACCTCCCTTCGCATAGTCAGGAATCGGAAAGCTTGTGCTTGTCCGTCCCTGCTACCTATAAATTCGTCAAAATTACAAATCCAATTATTTTTTCTTACGACGACGTACGATAAATTTATCGGAGTTATTGTTTTTCTTACGAGTTTTGTAACCAAGTGTTGGTTTACCCCAAGGAGACATTGGTGATTTACGTCCGATTGGTGCTTTACCTTCACCACCACCGTGTGGGTGATCATTCGGGTTCATTACAGATCCACGAACTGTTGGGCGTTTACCCATCCAACGTGAACGACCTGCTTTACCAATGTTGATAAGTTCGTGTTGTTCGTTACCAACTTGGCCAATAGTAGCACGGCAAGTAGAAAGAATCATGCGAACCTCACCAGAGTTAAGACGGATAAGTACATATTTACCTTCTTTACCAAGTACTTGAGCACTTGTTCCAGCTGAACGTACTAATTGTCCACCTTTACCAGGTTTCATTTCGATATTGTGAATAACAGTACCCACTGGAATATCTTTAAGTTCTAGTGCGTTACCAACTTTGATATCCGCCTCTGAACCTGAATAAATTGTTTGGCCTACTTCTAAGCCTTTTGCTGCGATGATGTAGCGTTTTTCTCCATCAACGTAGTGAATTAATGCGATGTTAGCAGAACGGTTAGGATCATATTCGATCGTAGCAACGCGTCCTGGAATACCATCTTTATTACGTTTGAAATCGATCACGCGGTATTGACGTTTGTGTCCTCCACCGTGATGACGAACAGTTAACTTACCTTGGTTATTACGACCAGCCTTCTTTTTCAGAGGACGTAGTAAAGCTTTTTCTGGAGTACTTGTAGTAATCTCAGCAAAATCTGAACTCGTCATGTGACGACGGCCGTTTGTGGTAGGTTTATACTTTTTAATCGCCATTGTATTCCCTCCTCTATTTGTTCAATTCCCTAGAAGTATTAAACTTCGAAAAATTGGATTTCTTTGCTATCGGCAGTAAGTGTCACGATAGCTTTACGACGCTTGTTTGTATAGCCAGCGTAACGGCCCATACGTTTCAATTTACCTTTGTAGTTCATTACGTTTACTTTCGCAACTTTCACTTCGAAAATTTCTTCGATAGCTTTCTTAACGTGCGTTTTAGTAGCGCGTGTATCAACTTCAAACGTATATTTCTTATCATCTAAAACACTTGTTGATTGTTCCGTGATAACCGGGCGCTTAATGATGTCGCGTGCATCCATTATGCAAGCACCTCCTCTACTTGTTCAAGAGCTGCTTTCGTGATAATTAACTTATCATGTTTAGCAACATCTAGTACTGAGATACTTTGAGCTGGAATAACTTTAATGCCTTGTAAGTTACGTGCAGATAATTCTACATTCTCACTTTCATCGGCTACTACTACCAATGCTTTTGTATCTACAGAGATATTCTTAAGGAAAGCCGTGAATTCTTTAGTCTTAGGAGCAGAGAAAGTTAAACCTTCTAATACTACTAGGCTCTCTTCTTTTACTTTAGAAGAAAGGATCGATTTGATCGCTAAACGACGAACTTTCTTAGGTAATTTGTAAGCATAGCTACGTGGTGTTGGGCCGAATACGACTCCACCTCCACGCCATTGTGGGGAACGAATCGAACCTTGACGGGCACGACCTGTACCTTTTTGGCGCCATGGTTTACGTCCACCGCCGCGTACTTCTGAGCGGCCTTTTACTTTATGAGTTCCTTGACGTAAGGAAGCTCGTTGACTCAAAATTACATCAACAACCACTTTTTCATTTGGTTCAATACCGAAAATAGTATCGTTAAGTGTAATTTCGCCAGCATTTGTTCCATCTTGTTTCAATAAAGCTACGTTGGGCATTTGTTAGTCCTCCTTTCCAATAAATTATCTTGATTTGTTTGCCGTTTTGATTTGGATCAATGCTTTTTTAGCTCCTGGTACGTTACCTTTAACTAAAAGAACATTTTTTTCTACGTCTACTTTGACGATTTCTAGGTTTTGGATAGTGATCTGATCTCCACCCATACGACCTGGAAGTAATTTATTTTTGAATACACGGTTAGGCGCTACAGGACCCATTGAACCCGGGCGACGATGGTAACGCGATCCGTGGGCCATTGGTCCACGAGATTGTCCGTGGCGTTTGATAACACCTTGGAATCCTTTACCTTTCGATACGCCTGTCGCGTCGACGATGTCACCTTCAGCGAATACGTCTACTTTAATTTCTCCACCAATTTCATACTCGTCTAAGTTTACATCGCGTAATTCGCGAATGAAGCGCTTAGGAGTAGTATTGGCTTTTTCTACATGACCTTTTTCGGGTTTGTTTGACAATTTTTCGCGTTTATCCTCGAAACCGATTTGAATTGCTTCATATCCGTCCGTATCAACCGTTTTCTTTTGAAGTACTACGTTAGCACCTGCTTCGATTACTGTTACTGGAATAAGTTCGCCGTTTTCAGTGAAAACTTGTGTCATCCCTACTTTTCTACCTAAGATTCCTTTGGTCATGAGTCACACCTCCTGTTTAGTTAATTTTTTATTTATAGTTTGATTTCGATGTCCACACCGCTTGGTAAGTCTAAACGCATAAGGCTATCAACAGTTTGTGGTGTTGGATTAACGATATCGATTAAACGTTTGTGTGTACGCATTTCGAATTGCTCACGTGAATCTTTGTATTTATGAACCGCACGCAAGATTGTGTAGATTGACTTCTCTGTTGGAAGTGGAATCGGACCAGATACAGAAGCACCAGAACGTTTCGCAGTTTCTACAATTTTCTCAGCCGATTGATCCAAGATACGGTGATCATACGCTTTTAAACGAATACGAATTTTTTGTTTTGCCATTATTTTCCCTCCTTCTCGCCTACTTTTAAAATAGACATTCTCCGTGAAAATCTCCTGGACACTCGCCATGGCAAAGCGGCCGGGTGTGTCAGCAACCTCTCACTTCATCACATCTACAGCCCCAACTAGTGGGGGTGTTGCACGAAATAGACAGAGCAATGCCTGTTCATTTGCACTTTATCTATTATACACGTCCGACCTAGTAATTTCAACGATTTTGTGAAAAAAGTTTTGCGAGGCTTATAATGCGCTAGAATAAGGTTTTTGAGGAATCAAAAAAGGCGCAAAATCGGCTTATTGATTTTGCGCCTTCGGATCATGATATTCGGAGCGTCACGAGCGCTGTGGTCAACGCGACAAGTACGCACGCCGCCACTAGATCGCACCAATGCCAATGCAGGATTCGGAATCTCGTTCTTTTTTTGTCACCTTGATAGCCTCTTGCTTCCATTGCATCCGCCAAATCTTCCGCTCGGTTGAAAGAACTAACGAATAGCGGAATGAAAATCGGAACGACTACTTTCATTTGTTCAAATAAGTTCCCTTCGCCAAAATCGACACCTCTTGCTCGTTGGGCTTTCATGATTTTATCAGTTTCTTCCATTAAAGTTGGGATAAAGCGCAACGCTACCGAAATCATAAGCGCGATATCTTGGACTGGCATCTTGAGAATTTTGAATGGTCGTAGTATGTAAGCAATGGCGTCTGTTAGATCCATAGGCGTCGTTGTGAGCGTGATGACCGTCGACATGAAGATAATCAAGACAAACCGGACAAAGACGTATACACCATTAATTAAGCCAAATGAGGAGATCGCGAATGGTCCCCAACTAAAAAAAATAGTCCCGCCGCTCGTAAACAAGGCTTGCAGTAACACAGTGAACAGAATGAGCCAAATCAACGGCTTTACACCTTTAATAAAAAAACGGTAGGAGATTCCGGTAAGGGCAATGACTAAAAATGTGAATAGTGTCAGCAACACATAGCTTTGCCAGTTGTTGGCTAGGAACAGAATCCCAATAAAATAAAAACCAGCAATCAATTTCGTTCTTGCGTCTAAGCGATGAATGAGGGATTCCCCCGGCATGAAACGGCCAAATATTAATTTATCAATCATCGGAAAATCCCTCTTTTCTCATTATATATATTTTAAGATTAAACTAGCCACCAGAAAAATGACCAGCGCACTATTTGTTGCCACGAAGTTTTTGATCGAGATAACAAACGTTTTTGCCTTCACTTGTTCGGCGTTGAATTTCTGTAAATTTTTAAATACCGGGATGATCGCAATGAGCGTTAGTAGCATGATCGGACTTAGGAAGCCAACAATGACCGACGCGACGATCGCGGCAAACGAAGCGTAGTAAAGCGCATTAAACAGGATGACTGCGTATTTTTTACTGATGTAGTATGGCAGTGTATAGCGGTGATTGCGGATATCCTCGTCCAAATCGCATATGTTGTTGGCTAGCATGATGTTGGCGATGGTGAAAATACACGGCAAGGACACAACGGCGATCCGAATTATTTCGAGCAAATTCACCTTCACGGTAACCCACTCGCCCGACCAAATCAAATTTGCGATTCCCGCATCGTAAGCATTCACATAGATCGCTAGAAAAACAATACCAAACCCCATCGTCACACCTGAGAAAATCTCCCCGAGAGGCATCCGCGATAACGGCACTGGTCCAAACGTATATAAAATCCCGATGCAAAAACAGATAAAGCCAGCCAGCAGTACTAGCAAATCGGTTTCGACAACCAGCCAAACACCGAGGCCAGTCGCGATGAAGAACATCAGAAAAATAGTGATGATCACCGTTTTCTCTGAGATTTGTTCTTGCCCAATGACATTGCTCGTCGTTCGGTAATCATAATCATGGTTATTCGTCGCCTTCCGGTAATCCATATAGTTATTAATTGCCGTTGTCGTTAAATCAAATATCAACATCGATCCAAAGAAAATCAGCGTATTTTTCCAATTAAATAGATCGTATTGATAAACCGCGAACAAGGTTCCAATAATAAAAGGAAAAACACTAGCGATCTTCGTCTGGATTTCTACCAATTTCAAAAATGCTGGTATCGACACGTGGGACACTCCTTTTTAATTCGCTAATTCGAAATTCTTGTCCGTGATTTTGAACTTCCCTTTTAGACCTGATGTGATGTATACTTTTTTCTCTTTACTTACAAAAATGGCTTCGACGCCTTTATACGTTTCGATGAAGTCCATGCCGCCTTGGACACCTTTCGAGAATGTCGCAGTGGACAGCCCGTCACCGTCAATTGATTTTTCGGAAACAATAGATACGCCTGCAATATCGTTATCAAATGGATAGCCAGTTTTCGGATCTAGTAAATGGTGGTATTTAACGCCGTCCACTTCAAGGAAACGTTCATAGATACCTGATGTTACAATCGATTTGTTCGCTTCCGGGATCGTTCCAATGACTGTACCGCGTGATTGGAATGGATCTTGAATTCCTACTACCCAATCCCCGCCTTTTGGACTGTCACCTTTCACGATGATATTTCCACCAAGGTCAATGATGGCCGTGGTCACTTTGTTGTCATCGAGAACTTTAGCCACTTCGTCTGCAATATAACCTTTTGCAATCGCGCCTAAATCAAGCTCCATTCCCTTTTCTTCTAGGTAGACTGTTTTTTTCTCGTCGTCTAACTTCACTTTTTTGTAGTCAATCAGAGGTAAAGCCGCATCGATCTCTGCTTGGCTTGGTTTTCTAGCATCATCAAAACCGATATGCCATAAGGAAGTAAGCGGACCGATTGTAATATCAAAACTCCCACCCGAACTCTCACTATATTTCAGACCTTCTTTAATAAGGTAAAACACGTCATCGTTTACTTTGACAGGGTTTTGGCCCGCTGCAAGATTCACCTTGTCCACTTCTGATGTTTTACCGCTATCACTCGTTGTAATTTGTTTATCTAATTCTTTAATTCGGTCAAAGGCTTTCAGAAGCACGTCCTCTTTACCTTTATCATAAATTTTCACGACATTAATTGTGCCCATTAGAAAATCCGTTTTTGTATAGGGTTGGGATAATATTTCAGGATTATCTCCTTCTGATGCAGTACTTTTTTTCGAATCATCGCTGCCACAAGCCGTTACGAGAACTGCTAAAAGTACAAGCGTGATTAACATATAAAATTTCTTCATTTCGATGGCACCTTTCGGATTTGGAATTAGAGTGTAATACAGCGGACTTTTTGTCGCACAGGCTGTAGAAAAACCGCTTTACATGATATTTCTCCAAACTTCAGCGTGTCGACAAATGCTTAGTTTCTAGGCAAAAGTGAGTACCGGCGCGGCGCGTACTAGAGTACGTGAGCACTGAACGAGCTTTTAACGACGAAAACGAGTGTTTGTCGACACGCTGAAGCGGACTTTTTGTCGCTATTTTAATGTATCGGTGATTGGGTGCATTGTCAAGAAAGTGTCACGCCTTTCATTCGAACAACCCAAACAAAAAGACTCCAGAGTTTTCGCTCTGAAGCCCTGATTTACTACTTATTTCGTTACTTATTCAGCATCTACTTGGTTATACACTTTGATCATATCTGTGTTACCAGATTGAGCGGCATTATAAAGTTGCGCTGCATAGATTTTGAATGCGTTAGATGATTCTGTTGCGCCTGTAACTACTGCAACGTCTGCAGGATTTTGTTTGCTTACTAGAGCTGAGTTAAGCGCAGGAATGTATTCTTGTGGGCCTGTGCCAGTTTTTGATTTCATGTTTTTCTCATAGTCAGCGTCGTCTGTTTTCTTCTTGCCGTCTTTGTCTACGTAGTTGTAATCAGATGTTGTGATCTTGCCATCTTTTACTTCCATATTGAATACTGCACGGTAGTTGTGCGCGTAATTTTGTTCTTCTAATGAATATTTACCGTCTTCTAATTTCGCACCATTGTTGATTTCAATTGTCGCTGTGTCTGCACGTTGCGCCGCTTGGATCAATTGGTTAGAGTAGTTGACAAACGTGTCAGATGAATGTGTTGCACCAGTTACAACTTGTACGTCTGCTGCTGCTTGTTTAGCAACTAGAGAATCATTCAAAGCTGGGATGTATTCTTGTGGACCCGTACCAGTCTTTGCTTTCATGTTTTTCTCATAGTCTGCGTCATCTGTTTTTAGTTTGCCATCTTTATTTTTGTAGTTGTAATCAGATTTCGTGATTTTGTTGCCATCAACGGTGATTGTCATGAAACCTTTCCAACCTTTATCGTCGTAGTTCTTTTCTTGTAATTTGTAAGTGCCATCTGTCATTGTGCCATCTGTTTTGGCATCCGCTGTCTTCGTATCCGACTGCTTGCTATCACTAGACTTGCTGTCGCTACTATTGTCATTCCCACATGCTACTAACAACATACTTGAGGCCATTACAGCCGTCAGGGCCATTACCAACTTTTTCTTCTTCATAAAATTGCTCCCACCTTTTAAAATATTACTTGTGATAACATGAACAATGGAATTGACACGAAACCAACAAGCTCACCTTAATTCCACTTAAATATAACATTATTGTCTCAATTTGTCTACACTCAGCGTGTGGGAATAAAAAATCGGAAATTTTCAGAAAGCGATTTCTTTCTTGGCTAGCAATCCTTTTATTGAAATCTCACCACTCAAATGACGTTTATTGTCATCCGAGCACTTTACATGACAAGGATACGTTTGTTTCTTATTTTTTGAGGGTAAAGACCCTAGACAGCCTTTGTTCTATCTGTTAAACTGAGTTAGGTTATTACTATAATGTTTTAGAACGCAGGACTTATAATTTTTGTGAATATACTTACAAGGAGTTGAGAAAGCATATGCCTGAAAAGAATATTGTTTTAATAGGGGCGGGATATGCAGGTGTACATGCGGCTAAGAAATTAGCGAAAAAGTACAAGAGAGACGAATCAGTAACCATCACGTTGATTGATAGACATTCCTATCATACGATGATGACTGAGTTGCACGAAGTAGCTGGGGGACGTGTTGAACCAACGGCAATACAGTACGATTTGCGTCATTTGTTTAATCGCACGAAAGTGAAATTAGTGACGGACAACGTAACGCACGTTGATCACGAAACCAAGACGGTAACGACGGAGAATGGTAGCTATCCATTTGATTACCTCGTTCTTGGTATGGGTGGCGAGCCTAATGACTTCGGAACACCTGGTGTTGGTGAACATGGATTCACGCTTTGGTCTTGGGAAAACGCGGTTAAGTTGCGCGAACATATCGAAACGGTGGTTCATGATGCTTCCGAGGAACAAGATGTAGCGAAACGCAAAGCCATGCTTACTTTTGCTATTTGTGGTTCTGGTTTTACCGGAATCGAAATGGTTGGGGAATTGCTTGACTGGAAAACGCGTCTTGCGAAAGATAACAAAGTCGACGTTTCTGAAATCGAATTAATTGTTGTCGAAGCTGCACCAACGATTCTGAACATGCTAGATCGTAAAGATGCTCAAAAAGCGGAAGACTTCATGTTGAAAAAAGGGATCAAGATTATGAAAGATGCTGCTATCGTTGAAGTTAAAGCGGAGAGCATCGTCTTGAAATCCGGCGACGAAATTCCGACACATACATTGATTTGGACTGCTGGTGTCCGTGCGAATTCTGATACGAAAGATTACGGTATGGAAACTGCGCGTGCCGGTCGTTTGAAAGTCAACGAATATATGGAAGCTGAGAAATTCGAAAACACATACGTTATCGGTGACTTGGCTTATTACGAAGAGGAAGAAGGCAAACCAACTCCTCAAATCGTCGAAGCTGCTGAGCAAACTGGTATGACTGCTGCGAAAAGCATCATTTCTGAAATCAGCGGTACCCAAAAAGAAGCATACAACGGTAAGTATCACGGTGTCATGGTTTCCATCGGTTCGAAATACGGTGTCGCTAACCTAGGCGGATTGCGCTTGCACGGGTGGTTCGCGATTTTCATGAAACATATGGTTAACCTTTACTACTTCTTCGGAATCCGTAGTGGTTATTATATGGCACAATACGTTTCCCATGAATTTTTCCATATTAGAGATAACCGGAATATCTTCCGCGGTTGGACTTCTCGTTACGGTAACGTACTTTGGACATTGCCGCTTCGTATTTATGTCGGTTGGTTCTGGGTTGACGAGGCTCTTTCTAAGATTTACGGTGAAACGACGTGGGATAAAGTTAGCCTGACGAACTTGAAACCGTTATTCCAAGGACTCGGACCTGATTCATGGTTAACTGCGACAACTTCAAAAATGCCATTTGATTGGTTGCAAACTGCGGCAACATCTGGTGCATCACAAGCGGCCGGCGATGCTGCTGGCGACGCGGCAACAAACGTAACAACACCAATTCTCAGCCATATGCCTGGTTGGTTTGAATGGATTATGAAATTAGTTATGCCAAATCTTGATGTAGCCCTTTTCATGCAAAAAGTCGTTCCGTTTGTAGAACTTGCAATCGGTCTTGCGCTTGTTGTTGGTCTATTCACTTGGTTAGCTAGTATCGGAAGCGCTGGATTCCTAGTAATGTTCACACTATGCGCTATGCTTGGTTGGGACAAATTCTGGGCGTTGCCGGCTTCGATTGCTTTACTAAATGGTGCTGGACGTACATTTGGTTTAGATTATTGGGCTATGCCTTGGTTACAAAAACATCTTGGGCGCTGGTGGTACGGTAAAGAAAGTTCCATCTACCGCGACAAGTAATTTTATACGATTGAGACTCATTAGCGAAAGGCAGCCCAAAACTGCCTTTCGCTATAAATTTTTGAGCTAGTGTATTACAATGAAGATAAAGTTAGTTAGAGGGGGAAAAGAAACGTGAAGGAATACTTACATATGGTGAAGCGTTGGGACGTCATTATTGTTGTGCTCTTGACCGTGCTTTCTTTTTTGCCTCTAGCTATTTTTACATACGCAAAAGCACAAGAACCCAAACCCGCGCCTGGTTCAGAGTCGAAGTTGGTCGCAGTGATTAAAGTCGATGGCAACGAGTATAAGCGTGTTGATTTGACGGGGCATACAGGCACCGATACGTTTAAAGTGACGACGGATGATGGCGATTATAACGAAATCGAAGTGAAAGGCGAACGGATTCGGATTAGCGCAGCTGATTGTAATGACCAAGTCTGCGTCCGTGTTGGCGCGATCGGGAAACTCGGTGAGACGATTGTTTGTTTACCGCACAAGGTCGTGATTGAAGTTCAGTCTACAACTGGCGAAACAGAGCCTGATGATGGGATTGTTATTCCGTCCTAGCATGATTTTTGGAAAACAGGAGGTGTGTATATGACGAAGAATAAGCGTTTAGTTTATATTGCTTTACTAGCGGCTCAGGCGGTTGTCATTAGCTTGTTGGAACGCGCGATTCCCTTTCCATTTGCCTTCGCGCCTGGTGCTAAGCTCGGTTTGGCGAATATTATTACGTGTATTTCCTTGTACACACTATCCACGAAAGATGCTTTTATGATTGTATGCATCCGGCTTGTCTTGGCAACATTACTCGGCGGAACGATTTCAACGTTTATGTACAGTGCGGCCGGAGCGATTTTGAGTTTTGGCGGTATGTGGCTCGTGAAGAAACTGGGGCCTAAGCGTGTCAGCATTATCGGCGTCAGCACAACTGGCGGAATTCTACATAATGTCGGCCAACTCGTGATTGCAAGTTGGATCGCTGGCAGTTGGAATGTCATGCTATACTTGCCTGTCCTCTCGTTTATCGGTATACTATCAGGGATTGCGGTCGGAATCGCGGCCAATTATTTAATTAAAAATGTACAGACGTTACGTGCTTTTAATAAAACGAACGAACCTATTCAAAACTAAGCGAAATGAGGATGAATTATGCAACTTCACCCGATGTGGGACGCCTATCCAAATCTGCAAACCGATTTGAAAGATGTACTCACAACTATCGAAAAAAGTATCCAAATTAGGGATAAGCAAGTCGAGCAAAACGTAAAGGCGTTGATTCACGCTGGCGGAAAACTGTTGCGTCCAGCATACGCTTTACTCGCAGCACAAGTCGGGCCAGATTACGATCGCGACCGCGCTATCGCTGTTGCCGGTGCCTTGGAAGTTCTACATATGGCGACGCTTATTCACGATGACGTCGTCGATGATGCCCCGACAAGGCGTGGTATTCCAACCATTCATTCCAAATACGGTCGCAATTATGCGGTCTACACGGGTGACTATCTTTTTTGCATTTGTTTCAAAATCCTATCAAGTCATGCTAACTCTATTGAGAATATCGAGTTTAACAGCAAAAATATCGAGAAGATCTTGATGGGAGAACTGGATCAGATGCGGATGCGCTATGACATAAACGTAACGGTGCGCCAATATTTATCACGAATATCAGGCAAAACTGCGCAGCTCTTTGCATTAAGTACCTTTTCAGGCGTGTCCCAAAGTAAAGCAAACCGTTCTCAAGCCCGCAATGCTTGGAATATCGGACATTATCTGGGGATGGCTTTCCAAATTATCGATGATGTACTGGATTACACGAGTTCCAATGGTGGTCTTGGAAAACCAGTTTTAAACGACGTCAAACAAGGCGTCTACACTCTCCCGCTCATCTATGCGATGCAAAAACGCCACTCTGAATTCCGACCACTACTCGAAAAAGAACTCGACATGTCAGATGCCGATCTCGAAAACCTGCTTGACTTAATAAC
Organism: Listeria grandensis; assembly: GCF_014322885.1. Classification (NCBI taxonomy): domain Bacteria; kingdom Bacillati; phylum Bacillota; class Bacilli; order Caryophanales; family Listeriaceae; genus Listeria; species Listeria grandensis. Next base: position 186,288 of record NZ_JAASUG010000006.1, read on the forward strand.
AAAATATAAAGGTGTAGAACAAGCATTCACGCTCGCTGATAAGTACACCAAAAAAGCTCTACGCGAAATCAAGAAGCTCCCCGCTGGTGCTTATCGCGATCAAATGTACGAACTGACTTCCTCTATTTTAAAAAGAGACATCTAATCCTAACTGGGTGACGTATCTCTTTTTCTAGATTAAACACCATAAAAAAAATCCGAGCCCCTAAAAAGGAGTTCGGATTTTTAAATGGAAATTATTTAGAGATAGTCGCTACTACTCCAGCGCCTACAGTACGTCCACCCTCACGGATAGAGAATTTAGTACCTTCTTCAATCGCAACTGGTGCGATTAGTTCAACAGAAACCTCAACGTTATCGCCAGGCATAACCATTTCAGTACCTTCTGGAAGTGTAACAATACCTGTTACGTCAGTAGTACGGAAATAGAATTGTGGACGGTAGTTGTTGAAGAATGGAGTGTGACGTCCACCTTCTTCTTTTGATAAAACATACGTTTCAGCTTTAAAAGAAGTATGTGGAGTGATCGAACCTGGCTTAGCTAATACTTGGCCACGTTGGATATCTTCACGAGCTACACCACGTAAAAGTGCACCAATGTTATCGCCTGCTTCAGCGTAATCAAGTAACTTACGGAACATTTCTACTCCAGTTACAACGATTTTCTTAGTTTCTTCAACAAGACCGATAACTTCAACTTCGTCACCGACTTTAACTTGTCCACGTTCTACACGACCTGTAGCAACTGTTCCACGACCAGTGATTGAGAATACATCCTCAACTGGCATCATGAATGGTTTGTCAGTGTCACGAGTTGGAGTTGGGATATAGCTATCCACAGCGTCCATAAGTTCGTTAACTTTTTCTTCCCATTCCGGCTCACCTTGAAGAGCTTTAAGAGCAGAACCTTTGATTACTGGAATATCGTCGCCAGGGAATTCGTATTCCGTTAATAGATCACGGATTTCCATTTCAACTAATTCTAGTAATTCTTCGTCATCTACCATGTCACATTTGTTCATGAAGACAACAAGGTAAGGAACACCAACTTGACGTGAAAGCAAGATGTGCTCACGAGTTTGTGGCATTGGACCATCAGCAGCAGATACTACTAAGATACCACCATCCATTTGCGCAGCACCAGTGATCATGTTTTTAACATAATCGGCATGTCCTGGGCAATCTACGTGTGCGTAGTGACGGTTTTCAGTTTCATACTCAACGTGAGCAGTAGAGATTGTGATACCACGTTCTCTTTCTTCTGGAGCACCATCGATTTGGTCGTATGCAGAAGCTTCTGCAAAACCTTTTTTAGATAGTACAGTAGTGATTGCAGCTGTTAAAGTAGTTTTACCATGATCGACGTGTCCGATAGTACCAACGTTAACATGGGGTTTTGAGCGGTCAAATTTTTCTTTAGCCATTTTAATATTTCCTCCTTAATGTTTAAAAAAATTATTGATAACACGCGGAATATGAATCTGCGCGAATCTCGTTACTTGTAGTTATACAGGATTTAGAGCAGAATTGCAATTAATCCTCTTTATTATTGCCGCCATTGGCTTTGATAATCTCTTCACCAACGGATTTAGGAACTTCTTCATAGTGGTCAAACTGCATAGTGTAAACTCCGCGACCTTGCGTACTTGAACGCAGGTACGTAGCGTAACCAAACATGTTTGCAAGTGGAACGAAGGCACGAACAACTTGAGCGTTACCGCGTGCTTCCATACCATCTACGCGACCACGACGAGATGTGATGTTACCCATAATGTCTCCAAGGTAATCCTCAGGTACAATTACTTCAACATTCATCATTGGTTCCAAGATGACAGGACTACATTTCTTAGCCGCGTTACGAAGAGCCATAGAAGCAGCCACTTTAAAGGCCATTTCATTGGAATCGACATCATGGTAAGATCCGTCATATAATTTCGCTTTAATATCGATTAGCGGATATCCTGCAAGTACACCATTTCCTAGTGCGCCTTCAAGACCTGCTTGAACTGCTGGGATGTATTCACGTGGAACAACACCACCAACGATAGCGTTCTCGAACTCAAAGCCTTTTCCTTCTTCGTTAGGACCAAATTCGATCCAAACGTGACCATATTGTCCACGACCACCGGATTGACGAACGAATTTACCTTCGACTTGGGCAGATTGACGGAATGTTTCACGGTAAGAAACTTGTGGATCACCCACGTTAGCTTCTACCTTGAACTCACGACGCATACGGTCTACAAGGATGTCTAAGTGAAGCTCACCCATACCAGAGATGATTGTTTGACCAGTTTCTTGGTCAGTTTCTGTACGGAATGTTGGATCTTCTTCTGCAAGTTTTGCAAGAGCTTGACCCATTTTATCTTGATCGGCTTTTGATTTAGGCTCAATAGCAACCGAGATAACTGGTTCTGGGAATTCCATGGATTCTAAGATAATTTGATTCTTTTCATCACATAGCGTGTCCCCAGTAGTCGTGTCTTTCAAACCAACAGCAGCAGCGATATCACCACAATATACGATAGAAATCTCTTCACGGTGATTAGCGTGCATTTGAAGGATACGTCCAACACGTTCACGTTTACCTTTAGAGGAGTTTTGAACGTAAGAACCTGAGTTCAAAGTACCTGAGTAAACGCGGAAGAAAGTAAGACGACCAACGTAAGGGTCAGTCATAACTTTAAACGCAAGAGAAGAGAATGGTTCGTTATCATCAGGATGACGTTCCGCTTCTTCTTCTGTATCTGGTAAAATACCTTTAATAGCAGCAACATCTGTTGGCGCTGGTAGGTAATCTAGTACGGCATCAAGCATCGGTTGAACACCTTTGTTTTTGAATGCTGTACCACATACAACAGGGTAGAATTCAACAGCTAGCGTTCCTTTACGGATTGCCGCTTTCAACTCTTCTTTTGTAGGCTCTTCACCTTCAAGATATTTCATCATTAGCTCTTCATCTAAATCAGCAACAGCTTCGATAAGTTTGCCGCGATACTCGTCAGCAAGCTCTTTTAAATCAGCTGGGATTTCACGAATTTCAGGATCATTTCCTACATCATCAAGATAGTACAAAGCGTTCATCTCAACTAAGTCAATGATACCTTCAAAAGTGTCTTCCGCACCGATTGGTAATTGGATTGGGTGTGCGTTTGCATCCAGACGGTCATGTAATGTACCTACTGAATACAAGAAGTCAGCACCGATTTTATCCATTTTGTTAACAAATACTACACGAGGAACCCCGTAAGTAGTTGCTTGGCGCCAAACTGTTTCGGTTTGTGGCTCAACACCTGATTGTGCATCTAGAACGGCAACAGCACCATCTAATACACGAAGGGAACGTTCAACTTCAACAGTGAAATCTACGTGTCCTGGTGTATCGATAATGTTTACGCGGTGACCTTTCCATTGCGCAGTTGTCGCAGCGGATGTGATCGTGATACCACGTTCTTGTTCTTGTTCCATCCAGTCCATTTGGGATGCACCTTCATGTGTTTCACCAATTTTATGAATACGCCCTGTATAGAAAAGGATACGCTCTGTAGTAGTGGTTTTACCAGCATCAATATGAGCCATAATACCAATATTACGCGTCTTTTCTAAGGAGAACTCTCTAGCCATGGGTATTTCTCCTTCCATTATTACGATTTAGTTAGGCGACAATTGTCGACCTAGTCGTGCGGATAAGATAGATCTTACCAGCGATAGTGAGCGAATGCTCTGTTTGCATCTGCCATTTTATGCGTATCTTCACGTTTCTTAACGGAAGCTCCGGCATTGTTAGATGCATCAAGAATTTCGTGTGCAAGACGTTCTACCATAGTTTTCTCTCCACGTAGACGTGAATAGTTAACTAACCAACGTAGACCTAGCGTTGTACGACGATCAGCACGAACTTCAATCGGAACTTGATAGTTAGCACCACCAACACGGCGAGCTTTTACTTCAAGAACTGGCATGATGTTTTTGATTGCTTCGTCAAATACTTCCATAGGGTCTTTTCCACTTTCTTGCGCGATGATATCAAAAGCAGAATAAATGATAGTTTGCGCTTTTCCGCGTTTACCATCAATCATAAGTTTATTGATTAGACGAGTTACCAATTTCGAATTGTACATCGGATCTGGTAATACGTCACGTTTAGCAACAGGACCTTTACGAGGCATTGGATATCCTCCTTTCAAAGAGTAAGATTTTTTTATTCATGCGCTGACAAACGCTCATTTTCGTCGTTAAAATCTCCGCTCCGATGCTCACGTACACCAGTACGCTCCGCTTCCGTGCTCGACTTTGCCTAGAAACTAAGCATTTGTCAACACACTGGGTTTGGCGATAAATCACGATAATGAATGTTTTTCAGCATTCTTGCTAAAGTTTAGTTTATTTTTTAGGTTTTTTCGTTCCGTATTTAGAACGGCTTTGTCCTCTATTTTCAACACCAGCTGTATCTAGAGCACCACGTACGATATGATAACGTACCCCCGGTAAATCTTTAACACGTCCTCCACGAATAAGTACAACACTATGTTCTTGTAGGTTATGTCCGATACCTGGGATATAAGCAGTTACTTCAAGTCCGTTAGTCAAACGTACACGAGCGTACTTACGAAGCGCCGAGTTAGGTTTCTTCGGAGTCATTGTACCAACACGAGTACATACACCACGTTTCTGTGGAGATGATACGTCAGTTAATGATCTTCTGAAAGTATTTAGGCCTTTGTTAAGTGCTGGAGAATCTGATTTCTTAGTTTTAGATTGACGCGGTTTGCGAACTAATTGATTAATTGTAGGCATTTTTTGGTTTCCTCCTTCCGATTTTTCTAGAGCCACACATCCAGGTGGTTCATTTTTTCTTTAAAATAAAATTGCTGATAGGATAATCCTAACAACAGCTTCTATTTTCTATACCTCGCCACGACGGAAGAGGCACCTTGGATATAGTACCATTCTTATTAGTGGATTGTCAAGCGTTTTGGTTGGGTTTGTTATTATAGAAAAGAATAGCTAAAACAGTCGTTTGGATACGGCCATTGCAACTATTCTTTAGTCTTTCTTATTTATCGACGTAAGCTAGCCGGTAAGAGATATTTCTGCCAAACGGATAGATTTGAACACCCTTCACGCTAGGAGCTAACAAGTAGGCTGTTGCGCCTTGATAGAATGGTGCGATAACAGCGTCGTTTTGAATCAGCTGCTTCTCCAGTGTAAGCATCTCATCCCAGCGTTTTTTTGGTTCCGTCGCATAGATACTCTTGACAGCATTCAGCCCAGCATCATAACTTTTGCTATTATATTTCGAAAAGTTGAGACCGCCATCGGATTGATACACTTCTAAAAAATTGATTGGATCGCTGTAATCTGGCGACCATGTTCCATAGAAGATATCATAATCCCCAGCTGTTGTTAGGGCCAGCCGATTCTTTAATGGTACACCCTTTAGTTTGATTGTGAGTCCTGACAGATTTTTCTCGATTTCGCTTTGTAGGAATTCAACGGTTTTCTTGGAAACTTCGGTATCAGAGGATAGGATTTCTAGGCTAAGTTTGTCAATGCCGAGTTCTTTTTTTGCTGTCTCCCATTCTTTTTTCGCTTTGTCTGGGTCGAACGTTACTAAGTCGCCATTTTCAGCGCGGAAGTCTTTGCTGTTCTCAGGATCTTTGGCGAAATCAGCTGGGATATAGCCGTTTAGTGGTTTCGAGCCATCTCCGAGTATGGTGCTTGTGTAAGCTTCTTTGTCGAATGCCATGGATAAAGCTTTGCGCAAATGGACATTGCCCGTAGATGCGCGGTCTTCGTTAAATCCGAGATAGCCAATCAATGATTTGGAATCGGAATGATAGGCTTTGTCGTTTTTGTATTTTTGGACGAATTCGTCGGTGAGTGCGGTGTATTGGACGCCTCCGGTTTCGTAAAGGTTGACGCCTGCGCCTGTGTCTTTAGCTACTTGGACGGTGACTTTATTTAATTTGACATTTTTGGCATCCCAGTAGTCTTTGTTTTTGATGTATGTCCATGATGTGCCGATTCCTGACCAGTCTTTCAATAGGAAGGGCCCGCTCGACAAGACGGTATCGGCGGAGGTCCCATATTTAGAGCCTGTAGATATGACAAACTTTTCATTTTGTGGTAAAAATGGTGTGCCGGTTAGTAGTTTTGGTAAGTATGGGATTGGGTTTTCCAGCGTGATTTCGAGTGTTTTGTCGCTTATGGCTTTGACGCCTAGCGTTTTTGGCGCTGCTTTTTCGTTGCGAATCAGGTTCGCGTTCTTGATAACATCGAGTTGATTGGAACTTGGTGATGCTGTTTTGGGGTTCACGACTTTTTGGAATGCATAAACGAAGTTTGCAGCTGTGACTGGTTCTCCGTTTGACCACTTGGCGTCATCGCGCAATTGGAATGTGTACACTTTTTTGTCAGCGCTCACGGTTGGTTCAGCTTTGGCAATGCCTAGTTCTGCCTCGTTATCTGGATTGACGCGGTACAGGCCTTCGGAAATTTGACCGATCGCGTCTGAGCTGAACGTGTCACTATACAGCGCGCTATCCAGTGTCGCGATTTCACCTGCGGATGTGACTTTGATGGCTTGTTTTGCCTCGCTGGTGCTTGCTTGTTGCTCGTCCCCTTTGCTGCCACCGCATGCCGCGATAACAACTCCGAGCAGCAAAATCAGCGTGATAAGTATTCCCTTTTTCATGTCATTTCCTCCCTTTTGCTAACGCAATGTAGCTCTCTTCTTCAAATGTATGGGTGGTGCATTGTAGATTTGCTTGATGCTACCGCGTTCGGCGCTTTTCACGAATTCTTGGAACATACGCTGCATCCCGATATCATTTTCAGCGATTAGTTCTGGGTGCCACTGGACGCCAATAACGAATGGGACGCCGGGCTTTTCAATGGCTTCCACAACGCCGTCTGGGGCAGTTGCAGTGATTTTTAAGCCAGCACCCAATATATCGACAGCTTGATGATGGAATGAATTGACTTGCGCTGTGCTTCCGAGAATGCTGTAAAGTTGGGAATTTTTTTCAATCTGGATACTATGCGTCGCTCTTGTCGCTTGGTCTCGTTGCATATGCTCTAAATTCGCATTTCTGATGTAACTAGTGTCTTGATGAAGCGTTCCTCCAAATGCGATGTTCAGTAGCTGAGCCCCGCGGCAAATTGCCAGTATTGGCTTCTTTTGCGCCAGTGTTTCTTTTAAAAGGGCCAGTTCGAATATATCACGAGCAATCGAGGTGACGCCGAGTTTCGCTTGAGGTAGCGCGCCGTAAAGAGCTGGCGAAACATCCTGACCGCCGGATAAAATAAGCCCATCCATCTGATTCACAAAAGTCGTCACAAGTCCCGTATCTGTCACGGGAATAACAAATGGTGCTGCCCCGCTTTTCGCAATAACCGATACGTAATCTCCACCAACATAAGTTCCATTGCGGGAAATCGTATTTGGTACTTGTTCTGCCAGTACCGCTGCCGAAATACCAATAATTGCAGTCATCCGCTTCGCCTCCTTTTTAATTCGCATCTATTTACTCGGAATTAATATTTCACTCATTATACCCCCCTTAAAAAGGAAAGTAAAGTGATTACACAAAAAAGCCTGAAAAGTCACATAGACCTCTCAAGCTTCTCTGCTTATTTATAGAACGACTCCATCACTGGTTTCATCTTATCAATCACAAGTCCACTACCACCGCGGCCATTCACGCCTTCAATCATGGCCAAAACGAGGTAATCTGGTTTATCGCTGTCAAACGCTAACAAGAAACCATTTTCAAGACCGCTTTCGCCTTGTTTTTGTTTCAGTTCCGCAGTCCCTGTTTTCGCAGCGATGTTGTGCCCTGCGATTTGGAGTTTATGCGCGGTTCCTTCTGATTTGGAAACCGCTTGAACTAGCGCTGATTTGACAGTATTCGCTGTCCCTGCACTCATCGAATCTTTTGCTGTTTTCGTCTCCTGCGTTTCCGTCAATTTCGGATAGACCATCTTACCGTTGTTCGCGAACGGTGTATAGGCAACGGCTTGTTGGATTGGTGACATCAATAGTTCACCTTGTCCATAGGCCGTGTCCGCGAGCAGAATATCTGATTTAATACCGTCGTTGGAAATTTGCGCTGGTTCCATGTTGAACGGTAAATCAAATTCTTCACCAAAATCAAATTTCTTCAGGCCATCTTGGAATTTGGTCGTCCCCATCGCGAGCCCTTCTTGTGCAAAGTAAATATTATCCGAGTTCACGAGTGCATCAACCATGTTCACTTTCGGAATATCATGGACGCGCGTCACAAAATACTTGCCCCATGATTTATCTTTTTGCCACTGTAAACCAGAGATTTCACGGACTTTATCTGGTTTTGTCGTACCATTTTCAAGGCCAACTGCCGCCGTAATTGTTTTAAAAGTAGAGCCTGGTGCATAGCGTGTCGCATAGCGAGCTAAGAAAGGAAGTTTTTTATCATCGGTGTACTTCTTATAATCTTCGCTTGAAATGCCTGCTACCATCTGGTTTGTATCGTAGGACGGTGAGCTGACTAGCGCCGCTAAATTACCGTTTGTAGGATTGATAATCGTCGCAGAACCAACCTCACCTTTTAGCGCATTGAACGTGTCTTGCTGGATCTTGCTATCAATAGTGAGCTTGATTGTGTCGCCATCTTTTTTCTCGTTTTGTTGTAGAACGGTTTCCTCTTTCGTATCGTCGTTCACAATCAGGATACGGCCGCCGTTCACGCCACGCAACGCCTTGTCATAATAGCGTTCCAAACCTGCTTTTCCGATCAAATCACCGGAGTTTAGCAATTTATTCTTCCCGATGTCTTCCGCACTAACTTCGCCAACGTAGCCGATCAAATGTGCTGCCGCTTGGCTGAGCGGATAATAGCGCGTTTCAATCGTCGCATAGGTAACACCAGCCATTTGAACCGGCGAGCCTGTCGTCAATACCTTAATTGGCACAAACGTATCCGGATGCACCCAGCTTTGCGAGAGTTTCTTCTCGAGATCAGCGACAGGAATATCGAACTGCTTGCTGATTGCCTCCAGATTCTTCTTCTTCGCTTCGCCTTCACCAAGATCATTCGGAACGATCCCCGCCTCACTCACGTTCTTATTAATCGCGAGACCTTTGCCGTTCAGATCCTGAATCTGACCACGTTTCGCTTCATCTGTCGTCAAGCGAACCTTATCCGATTTCACCATCCCTGGAAAAATTAAGTTCGGTTTCCAGTCCACTTTCCAATCATCATCTTCACTTGAGATAGTCGCCTTATATTTCTGCTTATCCATCTTACCAAGCGTCGTCGTCATTTCTAGGCTATACGCCAATTTATAATTCTTCTTGGCATCGTCATATGTCACTTTCAAGTCAGAAACCTTGATGTCACGGGCATCGATTCCTGTATAAACCGTTTTATATTTCGCTTCCATTTCCTTAGCCGTAAAACCACTATCCTTCAGTGATTTTTTCGTCACATCGTCCGATAGCTTCGTGAAATTCTGCTTTTTAACATTCGTTGTGAAATTCTCCGCAGCCTCGTTGGCCATTTTTTCATTTTTAGCGCTACTGTTCATGAAATAATAGGTCGCGCCTCCGCCAACTGCAAGGACTAAAACAACAATGAGGCTGATCCAAATCCATTTCTTGTTACTCTTCTTTTGTCTGCGCACCTTGTTCCCTCCATTTTCTAAAAATCACGTTTTGATTGCTTCTTTATTATAGCAAAGGAATGCTTAACTAGCATTAATCTTTACCAATTCTTTATCATCTGCAAACTGCTTCGTAAAATCGCGTTTTAGCTCCAATAAATAACGTAAATCACCCAAAAATTGAAAAAGTAACGCGCGACCCTCAAATTCTTCCCGTGTTTTCGGCAACTCGCTTTGGCGAAAGTCTGCAAGCATCGCGTTCACATCCGCAATCAAATCTTCGGCCGGATTTCGCTCCGAAAGCGATAACGCGGTCTTCTCCACCAAGCCCGCCATTTTACCTGCATGCTCCGTCAAGATACTAATTTGGCGCACCGACAAGTTCATTTGCCGGATGACCCGTAACTGCACCGTACGCATATCGATATACTTTATGTAATAACGCGAATCCGCAAACAACTGATTATCAAAATGGCGCTTCGACTGCGCATTAGCCTCCGTCAAATACTCACCTAACTGCTTAATCAACTTCTTCTCATCTAAGTAAACTGGCTCCCGCTTCAAATCCTGCGCAAAGCAAAAGAAAATCTGACGCATTACGGATTCAATTTTTTGGCGCTGCTGTTTTAGTTCTGTATCCATTTTTGGCATGTATAGGTTTAGTAAAATGCCGATTCCGGCACCAACTGCCATGAGTAGCATCTCGTTCGTAAACCAAAATAAAGTGAGCGACTGCTCCACCAAAATGTGCGTCACAAGCACCGAGCTGACCACAATCCCGTCCGTTACTTTCAACCTAGCCGCAATCGGGATAAAGACGAGTAAATAAAACCCGAATGCAATCGCGTTAAATCCGAGTAACATGAAGAAAATCGCGGATATCGTAAGCGCAATAACCGTCGAATATACTCGTTGTATCGCGAGTTGTATCGAGCCTTTTTTCGTATTTTGAATGCTTAAAACAGTTATCAAACCTGCTGAAACGGCGTATTCTAAGCCCCACCATTCGGCAATTAATATTGCGAGCGTCGCGCCCACAGCTGTTTTCACTGTACGCAATCCAATTTTCAAAGTCTTTCACCTCTTTTTTCGTATCCTTCTTTATTTTACACCATTCATTACAATTAAAAAAGCCACCTGCGAAAAATTGATTCGGAGGTGACTCTTCATGTTTTTAATCGAGCTTCGCGTGCCAGGCCTTCGAAGTTTTCACCCCCTTCGCAAAAGTCAAAAGCGGACTTTTTCTGCGGCGGCTCCAAACTTTTTCAGTCCTGACGGGCACGTTCAGCATCTTGGTTTATCGAGCTTCTCGCGCCAACCCTTCGGAACTTTCACCTCCTCCGCAAAAGTCAAAAGCGGACTTTTTCTGCGGCGGCTCCAAGTTCTTTCAGGGCTGAACGGGCGCGTTCAGCATCTAATTAGATATGCGTCGTTTCTTCCACATCAGCTACTTCTTGTTCTTTGCCTAGCACAGAAGATTTCAGCTTACGATAATGGTGAATACCAGTACCGGCCGGAATCAGCTTACCTAGGATAACATTTTCTTTCAAGCCGAGCAATTCGTCGGTTTTACCTTTGATTGCTGCATCTGTAAGAACACGTGTTGTTTCTTGGAATGATGCGGCGGACAGGAAGGAATCTGTTTCAAGGGATGCTTTTGTAATACCTAGCAATACTGGGCGTCCAGTCGCTGGTTGTTTGCCGGCAAGTAATGCGTCACGGTTTGACTCGGTAAATGTATGCACGTCCATTAATGTTCCTGGCAAGATGTTTGTATCACCAGTGTCCATTACGCGGATTTTACGCAACATTTGACGAACCATAACTTCAACGTGTTTATCGCCGATTTCAACCCCTTGCATCCGGTAAACTTTTTGTACCTCAGCAAGTAGATATTCTTGTACGGAAAGGACGTCACGAACGCGGATCAATGCTTTCGGATCGATCGAACCTTCTGTCAGTGCCTCTCCACGATCAACAATGTCTCCGATTTTAACGCGAAGGCGAGCAGTATATGGAATACTGTAGCTACGACGGTCTTCATCTTTACCTTGTATCACGATTTCTTGTTGACGGTCACGCGCTTCTTCAATAGAAACAACTTCCCCTTCAACTTCGGTAATAATCGCTTGCCCCTTAGGATTACGGGCTTCAAAAATCTCTTGAATACGTGGAAGACCTTGCGTGATATCGTCTCCGGCTACCCCACCTGTATGGAACGTACGCATTGTAAGCTGTGTACCTGGTTCCCCGATAGATTGCGCGGCGATAATACCAACGGCTTCTCCGACTTCGACTTCTGTTCCTGTTGCCAAGTTTTTACCGTAACATTTCTTACATACACCATGTTTCGTGTTACATGTAAACGCAGAACGGATCGTTACTTGTTCGATACCAGCTTCAACGACACGACGGGATTTCTCTTCCGTAATCAGGTCATTTTCAGCAACGATAACTTCGCCTGTTTCTGGGTGTCTGATCGATTTACGAGCATAGCGACCTTCCAAACGTTCTTCCAGTGCTTCGATGATTTCAGTACCTTCACGGATAGCTTGGATTTCAAGACCACGGTCGGTGCCACAATCGTATTCACGAATGATAACATCTTGCGCCACGTCAACCAAACGACGAGTAAGATAACCAGAATCGGCAGTTTTAAGGGCGGTATCGGTAAGACCTTTACGCGCACCATGTGTCGAGATAAAGTATTCCAAGACCGTCAGACCTTCACGGAAATTCGATGTGATCGGAAGTTCTACGATACGTCCAGATGGATCGGCCATCAGACCACGCATACCTGCTAGCTGTGTAAAGTTGGAGATGTTACCACGAGCTCCGGAATCTTGCATCATGAAGATCGGATTTAAGCGATCCAAACTCAAGATCAGTTTGCCTTGGATAACGTCTTTCGCTTCGTTCCAGACAGCGATAACACGTTCATATCTTTCATCATCCGTAATCAGACCACGACGGAATGTTTTCGTGATTTTCTCTACTTTATCATGCGCTTCTTCAAGAATGTCATGCTTTTCTTCCAGTGTCAAGATGTCGGCGATACCAACTGTCATACCGGCTTTTGTAGAGATTTTGAACCCTAGATCTTTCATACGATCGAGCATGCGAGACGTTTCTGTAATATGGAATCGTTTGAAGACTTCCGCGATGATATTACCGAGGATTTTCTTCTTGAACGGGTCCACGATTGCTTGTTCTTGAATGTGTTTTTTCACGTCCGTGTTCGTATCTACGAAATATTTTTTCGGCGTTTCGACTTCCAGATTGTAATCTGTCGGTTCGTTAATATATGGGAACGACGTCGGTAAAATTGTATTGAAAATCAGTTTACCAACCGTTGTAATCAAGAGTTGCTGACGTTGTTCATCGGTAAATCTTTCGTTGTCAATCGAGCCTGCGACAACAGCGATACGTGAATGCAAGTGAACATAACCGTTTTGGTAAGCTAACTGCGCTTCGTTAATATCTGTAAATACCGTACCTTCGCCAATTGTACCTTCACGTTCAAGCGTTAAGTAGTAGTTACCTAGTACCATATCTTGAGAAGGCGTTACAACCGGTTTACCATCTTTCGGATTCAAAATGTTTTGGGCAGCGAGCATCAAAATACGTGCCTCTGCTTGTGCTTCTGCGGACAGCGGAACATGGACAGCCATTTGGTCACCATCAAAATCGGCGTTATAAGCTGTACATACTAGCGGATGCAGACGAATCGCACGGCCTTCAACAAGTGTTGGTTCGAAAGCTTGGATACCTAGTCTATGCAAAGTAGGTGCGCGGTTAAGTAGTACTGGATGCTCACGAATAACTTCTTCTAATACATCCCAAATTTCAGGTGAAGAACGTTCGATTTTGCGTTTCGCACTCTTAATATTATGCGCAAGGCCACGGCCTACCAATTCTTTCATAACGAAAGGCTTGAATAGTTCGAGCGCCATTTCTTTTGGAAGTCCACATTGGTACATTTTAAGGTTCGGACCTACGACGATAACGGAACGACCAGAATAATCGACACGTTTACCTAGTAAGTTTTGACGGAAACGACCTTGTTTCCCTTTTAGCATGTGAGACAGTGATTTCAGTGGACGGTTACCTGGTCCTGTTACCGGACGGCCACGACGACCATTATCAATCAAAGCATCGACTGCTTCTTGGAGCATCCGTTTTTCATTTTGCACGATGATGTTAGGCGCACCTAGATCAAGCAAGCGTTTCAGACGGTTATTCCGGTTAATTACACGGCGATAAAGGTCATTCAAATCACTTGTCGCAAAACGTCCACCTTCAAGTTGTACCATTGGGCGGATTTCTGGCGGGATAACTGGAAGCACGTCAAGCACCATCCAACTTGGATCATTGCCGGAATGACGGAACGCTTCTAGAACTTCTAAACGACGAATCGCACGAGTTCTACGTTGTCCTTGTGCCGATTTCAACTCTTCTTTTAAGCCGGTCACTTCTTTTTCAAGTTGGATGTCTGCGAGAAGTTTTTTGATTGCTTCTGCGCCCATTCCAGCTTGGAACGACTGACTATATTTCTCACGATAAACGCGATACTCTTTTTCTGAAAGTAATTGTTTCTTTTCAAGCGGTGTATCGCCTGGTTCTGTTACAACATAGGAAGCAAAATAGATAACTTCTTCCAGCGCACGCGGTGACATGTCAAGCGCAAGTCCCATACGGCTTGGAATACCTTTGAAATACCAAATATGTGTTACTGGTGCAGCAAGTTCAATGTGTCCCATACGTTCACGACGAACTTTGGACTTCGTGACTTCAACGCCACAGCGATCACAAACTACGCCTTTATAGCGAACACGTTTGTATTTCCCACAAGAACATTCCCAGTCTTTCATTGGTCCGAAGATTCTTTCGCAGAACAAACCGTCACGCTCAGGTTTCAGCGTACGATAGTTGATTGTTTCTGGTTTTTTAACTTCTCCGTGTGACCATGAACGAATTTTATCTGGAGACGCAAGACCTATTTTCATATACTCAAAATTTTTCACATCTAACACCAATGGTCTACCTCCTAAAGTTATGGCGGATAGCCTATCTCATGTAAATCGGCGACAAGCGCTCGCATTCATCTATTCTTGCGGACTTCCGGTTCTCACATACGCAAGTATGCTCCGCTTCCGGCTTCCACAACAATAGATGAATACAACCGCTTTCGCTCGATTTGATTAAAGCAGTATATACGTCTTACCCATTCTAAAAATAGGTTTGGCGTCTTCCATCCGTCTAACGTTTTTGTTATTCATGTTCTATTTTAGCTTCGCGCATTTAATTCTGTAGAGAATTAAATGCGCTTGGCTTTATATATCATTGATTCGAATCTATAATACCTGCTGGTTTCACTGGTTCGGATACGATGTTGAAAGCGTCATTTTGGGCGCCGAATTCTTCATCTTCTAGGTCGCGTAATTCGATTTCTTCTTTGTCTGCGGAGAGGATTTTTACGTCCATTCCTAGACTTTGAAGCTCTTTAATTAATACCTTGAAGGATTCTGGTACGCCTGGTTCTGGAATGCTTTCACCTTTGACAATGGCTTCGTATGTTTTCACACGACCTACTACGTCATCGGATTTGATCGTTAGGATTTCTTGAAGGGTGTAAGCGGCACCGTATGCTTCTAGCGCCCATACTTCCATCTCTCCAAAACGTTGTCCACCAAACTGTGCTTTACCACCTAGTGGCTGTTGCGTTACTAGTGAATATGGACCAGTTGAACGTGCATGTAATTTATCGTCAACCATGTGGGCAAGTTTAATCATATACATGATACCAACAGAAATACGGTTATCAAATGGTTCGCCTGTGCGGCCATCGTATAAAACGGTCTTCGCATCTGGTGCCATACCGGATTCGGCTACTGTGCTCCATACGTCGTCATCGTTCGCGCCATCAAATACTGGTGTCGCGATGTGAATGCCGAGGTAACGAGCTGCCATACCTAAGTGAAGCTCCAATACTTGTCCAATGTTCATACGTGATGGTACACCTAGCGGGTTAAGCATGATGTCGACTGGCGTTCCGTCTGGCATATAAGGCATGTCTTCCTCTGGTAAAATACGAGAGATAACCCCTTTATTTCCGTGACGTCCGGCCATTTTATCGCCTTCATGAATTTTACGTTTTTGAACGATATACACACGAACGAGTTGGTTAACACCTGGTGGTAATTCATCGCCAGCTTCACGTGTAAAGATTTTCACGTCAAGGACAATTCCGTCGCCACCATGCGGTACGCGTAGGGATGTATCGCGAACTTCACGCGCTTTTTCACCGAAGATAGCATGTAGTAAACGTTCTTCTGCAGTAAGCTCTGTTACACCTTTTGGCGTTACTTTACCGACAAGCAAATCGCCGTCTTTCACTTCTGCTCCGACACGAATGATTCCGCGTTCGTCAAGGTCACGCAATGCATCTTCCCCAACGTTTGGAATATCGCGCGTCATTTCCTCAGGTCCGAGTTTTGTATCACGCGCTTCTGATTCAAATTCTTCAATATGAATCGACGTGTAAACATCATCTTTTACAAGACGTTCACTCATGATGATCGCATCCTCATAGTTGTAACCATCCCAAGTCATGAACGCAACAAGTACGTTACGGCCTAGGGCAAGCTCACCTGAATCCATGGAAGGCCCGTTACCAAGGATTTCGCCTTTTGTAACTCGGTCTCCTTCTGCTACGTTTGGATATTGGTTATAACACGTACCATGATTCGAACGGACAAATTTGCGCAATGTATATTTATCAATACCACCGCTTACTTCTTTGCCATCGATCTCTGAAATACGGCGAATCCAGATTTCTTTTGCTTCCACGTGCTCAACGACACCATCATGTTTACATACGACAGCAGCACCAGAGTCACGCGCAGAGACGTGCTCCATACCAGTTCCGACGATCGGAGCTTCTGGATTCAAAAGTGGTACCGCTTGACGTTGCATGTTGGCTCCCATTAGCGCACGGTTGGAGTCATCATTTTCAAGGAACGGAATACATGCCGTCGCAACCGAAACTACTTGTTTTGGCGATACATCCATGTAATCGATACGTTCTTTTTCTACAGCTAAGTTGGCAGAACGGAAACGAGCCATAACTTCTTCTTCAGTAAAGCTACCTTGCTCGTCCAACTTGGAGTTCGCTTGGGCTACTACATAGTTATCCTCTTCGTCCGCAGTTAGATAATCGATCTTATCTGTTACGCGGTTCGTCTCAGGATCAACACGACGATATGGTGTTTCAATAAAGCCAAATTTATTCACTTTCGCAAAAGAGGACAAGGAGTTAATCAACCCAATGTTTGGTCCCTCAGGCGTTTCAATCGGACACATACGACCATAGTGGGAATAATGCACGTCACGTACTTCATAACCAGCACGTTCACGCGTCAAACCACCGGGTCCAAGCGCTGAAAGACGACGTTTATGCGTCAACTCGGCAAGTGGATTAGTCTGATCCATAAACTGTGATAACTGCGAGCTACCAAAGAATTCTTTAATGGATGCGACAACCGGACGAATATTAATCAATTGTTGCGGCGTCACCGTGCTCATATCTTGAATCGACATACGCTCACGAACCACACGCTCCATACGAGACAACCCGATACGGAATTGATTTTGTAAAAGTTCCCCAACAGAACGCAAACGACGGTTCCCAAGATGGTCAATATCGTCTGTGTCCCCTACTCCGTGAAGCAGGTTGAAGAAGTAGCTAATCGAAGAAATAATATCAGCCGGCGTAATGTGTTTTACGCTCGCATCAATATAAGCATTACCAATAACATTGATAATTTTCTCCTCTTCACTATTTGGTGCGTAAATTTTGATCGATTGAACAACAACACTGTCTTCCATTACGCCATCCGTTGGGCGTAACGTACGGAATCCGACACCATTTTCAAGGTTTTCAATGATCGAATCCAATTTACGACGATCTAAGATATCACCTTTAGACGCGATAATTTCACCAGTTTCTGGATCTACTAACGTTTCTGCAAGTGTTTGGTTAAATAAACGGTTCTTCAAATGCAGTTTCTTGTTGATTTTATAACGACCAACATTCGCTAAATCATAGCGTTTTGGATCAAAGAAACGCGATACAAGCAAGCTTTTCGCATTCTCAACAGTTGGTGGTTCACCAGGACGTAAGCGCTCGTAAATCTCAAGCAATGCTTTGTCCGCATTATCGGTATTATCTTTCTCAAGAGTGTTGCGTAAGTAGTCATTCTCCCCGATTAATTCCAAGATTTCGCTATCGGAGCCAAATCCAAGCGCACGTAAAAGAACAGTAACTGGTAATTTACGCGTCCGGTCGATCCTTACATGAACAACATCTTTCGCGTCAGTTTCGTACTCAAGCCATGCCCCACGGTTAGGGATGACAGTAGAACCAAAACCTTTTTTACCATTTTTATCGAGTTTCCCGTTAAAATAAACACCTGGGGAACGAACTAATTGCGATACAATAACACGCTCGGCGCCATTGATAACAAACGTACCCATCTCGGTCATAAGCGGGAAATCACCCATAAATACTTCTTGGTCTTTCACTTCGCCCGTCTCTTTATTGATAAGACGTAGCTTTACACGCAATGGTGCTGCATAATTCGCATCACGGTTTTTCGACTCTTCTACTGAATATTTCGGATCTCCCAAATTGTAGTCGATAAATTCTAGTGACAAATTCCCAGCAAAATCCTCAATTGGAGAAATATCGCGGAACATTTCACGTAATCCCTCATCCAAAAACCATTGGTAGGACTTCGATTGAATCTCGATTAAGTTTGGCAACTCCAACACTTCACTAATACGAGCGAAACTTCTACGTTGGCGATGTCTTCCGTACTGAACTAGTTGACCTGACAACTCATTCACCCTCTCAAATAAACTAAATTTATTAAGCACATTGCAGCAAAAATAGTACAATGGAACTTGGCAAAAATACCTAAAAAAGACAAAAAGAAAGTGGGCTCCTTAAAGAAAACCACTATTTCCTTGCTATGTGAACCAAACAGGCTAAAACTGCAATTCCTCAATATTCACCGCTACATATGGCGATATCGATTCTTTTGGCATCTTATTATAATATCATAGTGAAAAGACGGAGTCAATGATTAGGACTTCATTGATGCCATCTTTCTAAGCTTCATTATTTGTATGGTTTGATGTATGGAACGATGTCTGCTGTGGCGCCGATCTCAGAGGCGCGGATAAAAGGGGCGCCTGCGAGTTGTTTGAAGTTGATTGCTTGGCCAGTTAGGACGATGCCTTTAAATTGCAAGCTATCGATATCTTCCTTACCATACTTAGTTAGCAAGTTGGCTACATGTTCTGACTTCGATGCTAAACTTTCTAAACTTGAAATAAAGTTATTGTAATTACCTTTAAATACATCTGCATCAGATACTTTTTCAACTTTCTTTTGAATCCCCTCGAAACCGTAAACCTGGTCTGGAGTTAATGCATCTGATTGTCCCCCATTCTCTTCTTCACCCAACCACAACCACGCTATATTTAAATTTACTGGAATTTTTGCTCGAATTTCTTTCAACGAATATTTTTTATCAAAAGAGATCGCCATCTCCATCACCTTGTCAGTATCTGTAGAAGTTAAGACTATATCGTTATTTATTTTTTTATAGGGTACATCCTGGCTATAAAATTTCATCATCTTCTGATTAGTTCCTTCTGTGAAATCTAATGTTCCGTTGAAATTATTTAGCGGCACTCTTCCTACACTATTTTCACCCCATACCCCATAATTGCCAATAATGTCGGTCCAAGGAATAATATACCCATCAATGTCCTTGTACTGTTTGTAAATAAACTGACCTTTAAAAATATCATTTTGCGCCTTAATGCGGCTTCCTAACGAGACATTGGGTGAATTTATAACAACTTGATCCAATATTTCTTCATCTAATTTTGCACTATGGAACATTGTTAATTTCATGCCTCCGATAATTAGACCTACACACACTATTATAACAATTACTGCACTGATTAGCCCTATTCGTCTTTTATTCCGCTTACCGCTCTCCATAAGATGCCTCCAAAATTAATTAATTGTTAAACTCTAGTCCTATCTCATAACGAAATATCGTATCTCCTGCATTATTTGAAAAATACAATCGGAAATTATCATTGCCTTCTATATATTTATCAATATACACCATAAAAACAAGGTCTCCTTTTTTCACTTCATTCCCATCAACTACTAACTCAGTCATTGCTTGTTCTTGTTCTACAAAAACACTGTATAAACCACTCTTATAATTACTGTACAGTGCAACAAAATCAGTCAATGGAACCTCCATTTCCTTTGTACCAGTGTTCTTAATCTCAACAGGAACTCGATACTCAATCATTTTTTGATTTAGCTCATCATTCACTATATTTTTTTGTACATTTCCAAATGTATAATTTAACTTCTCTATACTTAAAACCGTTCCTTGCTCTAATCGCACCTTTTCGATCGAAATCTTATCGGCGTTCACATGCTTAATTTGAGAGACTGTAAATACCACAGCCACTAAACTCACTAGCGTAATCCCTATACAGAGCATCCATCTCTTTTTATTCATGCATTTTCACCCACATTAAAGCTATCAATTAACTTCCCATTATCTAAAATAAATATTTTCTGACAAATTTCCCTTAAAAACTCTGAATCATGGCTAGATACCAAAATTGTCTTTCCTTTATTTTTGAAATCTATAATTTTTTCTTGCAGAAATTCCACGCCTGCTTCATCTAGCGCATTAGTTGGTTCATCCCATATTAATATTTCTGGATTTTCCATTATAGATTGAGCTAAACCAAGTCGTTGCTTCATCCCTAATGAATATTTCTTAACTTTATCTTTGTTATTAGAATCCAACCCTACCTCTTCTAAAACGTTCTTTATTTCTTCTTCCGTACATGAGTTATTAATACTAGCTAAAATCTCCAAATTCTTGAAACCCGTGTGATTGGGCAAGAAGCTTGGGTATTCAATTAAAAAACCCGTTTCTTCAGGAAATGAAATATCCTTCCCAATAATTTTTCCATGTACATCAACTGACCCTTCAGTCAACGTTATAAGGCCTAATAACGCCTTAAATAACAAGGTTTTTCCAGACCCATTCCTCCCCTTAAACCCATATACTCCTGGTTCGTCAATGCAAAAGCTAATGTCATTTAACACTTTTTTATTTCTATAAACTTTAGATACGTTTTTTACTTTAATCATCTTGCACCTCGTATTCTATATCAATATTCAACTTTTCGATACATCCATTTCCCATAAAAATATGAAATAATTAGCAGAACTACCTCTATTAAAATTAAAAAACTTCCTAGTTCAGCATAATATATATCATATCTTGATCCCATCGCCACGCTCAAAAAAAAGTAAGGCGTTTTAATATAAACTGTCACTCCATAAAAAATAGCAATGACCAAAAATGCTATGCTACTGGAAAAATAATAGTCTAACCAGCAAAAAATAGTGACCATAAATATCAGTACCAACATCATCGCAGTTATCTTTTCAACACCATAAGCATTAAACAATTTGCCAAGCTCAATAACATTCATAACAAGAAACATAAGTACCGAATAGCCCATGCAAAAAGTTACTATCACGGAAAATTTAACCAGCCATAAATAATTTTTAGAAACCTGCTTCAACCTACCAATAACATTGATATCCGCCTTAGCTATGGTCCAGCTGAAGGAGTTGCCTAACATGTAAAAAGGTAATATTTGAACAAACAACCAAATAACAGGAAAAGTAAATACACCCTCTTTGGCTTCTTCAAAACTAACTCCTGCATATATGTTTACTAATGCCTGCTCAAACCAGATATTATTAACAAATTGCACCCCTATCACAGTAAGTAGAACCAACAAAGATATTAGTATTCTGTTTTTCATCTGTCCATAGAACGAATATATAACATAATTATACACACGAATATTATTTTTCATATTGAATCACCCGTTTGTTAACAAACTGAACATACAGAATCACACTGGTTACTAAGATACATCCTATTAAAAAAAACACATGTCCAACAATATCCCCTACATAGATGGGGTGCCCTGGGGTGAACCATACTTTATAAAAATAAAAAGCGGCATTCTTATATACATTCAATTGATCCTCAACAAACGATAGCCCTATGATAATCAGAACTGATAGAACATTACTATTCATAAAGCTTTTGAGCAGTAAAAAAAGAACTAGTATCTGGAAACTGAGTAAGAATAAAATAGTTACGAACAGTATTTGATATTCCCACGCACTTTTCAAAACTATAAAACCACATAATGCCGATAATACAGCTACATAGGCAGAAGCTAATCCTACATGCATCATTTTATATTGGAAATACTTTTTCATATCACCAAATAAAAACACAAATATTTTACTATCCCCAGAATTAGCTATAACAAACAGGAATAACAGAAATGGTATGAACAGAAAGCTAATATAAATAACATCCTGTAACTCCAAAAATAATATTTCACCATTAGTAATAGCACCCTCCGCTACGAATTCCCGATAGGCAAGCATCATCCCTAACGTCCCTAGATAACATAACGTGGCTACTACAGAATACATTGGATATGATACTTTCATACATAACACTTTAAAATAATTATTTAATGACATTTTTTTTAACCCCAATTACATAAAAAACTAATGTAGCAACTAAACTCAAGATATAAAATAATAGGATATATACAAACGATACACTAGCAATATCGCCTCGCTCCATCAAGAAGTGTGCTGGGGAAATTGCAATATTCGTCATAAAGCCAATAACCATCAACACTAGCTGAACTAAAAAAACCGAGCTAACTACTACAAAAAACTTCTCGACATAAAGCGAAATAGTCAACGTCACAATAGCGAAAAGGCCACTAAAAAGCGCTGATAATATAATATACATTCCTGTGTATACCAAAGGATGACTGTAATAAAAACTCGGAAATAACGTATTTCCATATGTAAAATTCAGTCCTACATCCAATGCTTCGACAGGATTATACGCAGGTAATACCATGAAATTTAATATTAAATTTAATATTAATACCAAACTGGTAATCAAAAACGACAAGCAGAATACAATAGTTATTAATGTTGTGAAATATCGCTTTATAGTTATTTTCGAATAGATCAAATAAAAGTACCCTTGCTTCTTGTCTTCGTTATAAATAGTGGCACCACCAAGCGATGCTAATAAGGGTAATACAAAATAGAATAGCATCCCCATATTTGTTTCGATACTAGAACCTAACCACTGAGTATATGGGGTAATATCGATTGTGTCCGAATTCACAAATTGCATTGTTTTCCATGCACCCGAAAAAAATTGTAAACAGATTAAAAGGATAGATATGCCTATAAAGATGAATAGATTCTTCCCTTTAATCCTCTCTAACCAGAATTTATGCATATTTTTTCTCCTATTTTTATTAAGAGATCATACTAATTGTTAGATAATCAGTTTATTTATCTGGTTGCCAAGTGCCTGATGCTGATCCATTAGCAAAACGTTTAGACGCAATATATGTACCTACGCCTGTTCCATGATCCTCAACTGCATAATTCACATATTTTGTTACGCCAGGTCCATCAACAGTTCTGGATGGTCCGCTTTGCTTTCCTTTTGCCATTACCCAGGAATTAAAGCGAAATCCAGATGTTATACTACTCGTACTCATATATACATATGACTTAGTCCATTTAGTAGCGGAAGGAGTCCTATCATTTGGACTGTAAAATCTGTATTCATTTGACCACTTAACTGTGTAAGCAAAGGCCTTAGTTGCTGGTGCACTCATACTAATAAATAATATCCCAATAAGTAAAACTACAACCATTTTTTTATTCACTTTTCTAAATTTATTCACCTCGAAACATCTCCTTGTGTAAATTATTTGTATGACCTCTCTTAATAATTCTATCACATATAACTATATATTCCTATTAAATTCCGAAATTAATCCATTTAATGATACTTTTAACTTAAACCCACTATTTATCTACATTAAAATAAAAAAGTTACTATCTATTTATCCAGATAATAACCAAATTAATTATTCCAATACTAAAATCAGTATTCTTTCATACTCCGATAAATAAAATATCCCTTATCCTTCGCAACGACTTCCACATTCCCGAAAACCTCTTCCATTTTCGCCGCAGCAGAAGGGCCACCTTGTTTTTTCTGAATCACAATCCAAAGACCTCCACCAGTTTCTAATCGTTCAAAGCTGCCAGTCAGAATCTCGTGCACTATCTTTTTACCCGCGCGAATTGGTGGGTTACTAATAATATCCGTATAATCACGATCCGTCACACCGTCGTATACAGAACTCTCAAAAACACGCACATTCGCCAACCCGTTATTCGCTGCATTTTCCGCAGATAGTTCCAGCGCGCGGTCGTTCACATCAATCATATCCACTTGCGCCTCAGGATAACTTTTCGCAAGGGCTAGACCAATCGGACCATAGCCGCAACCAACGTCCAGTATTTTCCCTGATGGATTACTCGCTTCAAAACTTTCAATCAGAAGTCGGGAACCAAAATCAACCGTCGTCTTTGAGAAAACACCCGCATCACTGATAAATTTGATGGAAGCTCCGCGCAGTTCGAAATCCCACGTTTTACGGTTATGATCTAAGTCACTATTTTTCGTATAATAATGTTTATTGCTCACATTTCCCACTACCTTTCTATGTATAAAAAAGAAGAGCGCCACATCAGCATAAGGCTAATTTGGTGCTCTTCTTGTCTAGTTTCGCGTGCCAGCTTCTCGGAAATTTGTTGTGGTTCTTAGGAAGTGATTTATGATTCCTTAAAACCTCAATATGAGTTGTGAATGAAATGAACATTCATTCATTGCCCCTAACAAATTTTTTCGAAGCTGACGGGCACGTTCAACGTTTCGTTTTTATTTAACAGCTACGTTAGCGCCAACTTCTTCAAGCTTAGCAACGATTTCGTCTGCTTCTTCTTTAGTTACGCCTTCTTTAAGAGCTTTAGGAGCGTTATCTACAACTTCTTTAGCTTCTTTCAAGCCAAGACCAGTGATTTCACGAACCACTTTGATAACTTTGATTTTTTGATCTCCAGCAGAAGCTAGTTCTACTGTGAATTCAGTTTGTTCAGCGGCAGCAGCGCCACCAACAGCAGCACCAGCAGCTACAGGAGCAGCAGCAGTTACGCCAAATTCTTCTTCGATTGCTTTTACTAAATCGTTTAATTCTAATACAGTTGCTTCTTTTACGGAAGCAATGATTTCTTCAATGTTTAAAGCCATTTTGAAATTCCTCCATTATAATATAATTTTTCGGTCTAAGCCGATATTGGTTGTTGGTGAAAATTCACCAGGTAAAACTTACGCGCCTTGTTCTTCTTTTTGAGTTGCAACAGCTTTTGTTGCAAGTGCCAAGTTACGAACTGGAGCTTGAAGTACGCTAAGCAGCATAGATAGTAAGCCTTCGCGTGATGGTAGAGAAGCAAGAGCTTTAACATCTTCAACTGAAGATACTTTACCTTCGATGATACCAGCTTTAATTTCTAATGCTTCGTGTTTCTCCGCAAATTCATTAATGATTTTAGCAGGAGCAACAACGTCTTCATTACTGAAAGCAATAGCGCTAGGACCTGTCAATACTTCGTTCAAGCCTTCCAAGCCAGCAGCTTCAGCAGCACGACGCATTAACGAGTTCTTGTATACTTTAAAATCAATACCAGCTTCACGCAATTGTTTACGTAATTCGGTAATTTCAGCAACTGTTAAACCGCGATAGTCAACGATTACTGTAGAAGCACTGTCTTTGAATTTCGTAGTGATTTCAGCAACAGCACCTTGTTTCAATTCTAAAATTGTACTCATCTTTATTTTCCACCTCCATCATGATTGTTCTAAGCCGAAAAAACGACTTTAGAGCATATAAGAAACCCCTCACACCGTAGACGTGAGGGGTTCACAAGTCAGATTCACAATGGAACTAACTTTCAAAATCCTCGGCGGGCAAAATTAAGCGTACAAGACGCGCCTGCTGTCTACGGTTAGGATATTCTGTTTTGTTTCGACTTTGTTATTCTACCAAAATAGAATAGCGCCGTCAAGCTCATATCTAAGTTTTAACTTAGAATGAAGATGGATCTACTTTAACACCAGGACCAAATGTAGTTGTAACGCTTACGTTTTTTACATATACTCCCTTAGCCGCAGCAGGTTTTGCTTTTTGAAGAACATCGTTAATTGTACGGAAGTTCTCAACAAGCTTGGCAGCATCAAATGATACTTTACCAATCGCAGTATGGACATTACCAGACTTGTCAACGCGGTATTCTACTTTACCAGCTTTGATTTCGTTTACGGCTTTTGTTACGTCCATAGTTACTGTTCCTGTTTTAGGGTTTGGCATTAAACCTTTTGGTCCTAAGACACGGCCTAGTTTACCAACTTCACCCATCATATCAGGTGTTGCTACGATAACGTCAAAATCAAACCAACCTTGGTTAATCTTAGTTACGTAGTCTCCTTCTCCAACGAAGTCAGCGCCAGCAGCCTCAGCTTCTTTTGCTTTCTCGCCTTTTGCAAATACTAATACGCGTTGTGTTTTACCTGTTCCATTCGGAAGTACAACAGCGCCGCGGATTTGTTGATCTGCTTTTTTAGGGTCAACGCCTAAACGAAATGCTACTTCAACAGTTGCATCGAATTTAGCGAAGTCTGCTTTTTGAGCAAGTTCGACAGCTTCTTCAACGGAATAAGCTTTGTCAGCATCGATTAGCTTGACAGCATCTTGATACTTTTTACCTTTCTTAGCCATTCTTTTTTCCTCCTATTCTGTGGTTATATCGGAATTTCCTCCCACGTAAACCAGATATGACATCTGATTTGAAATAAGAAAAGATGAACGTATTACTCTAATATGATAAACGGTTCGACCCGCTTCGTTCAGTTGTTCTTTTTCTTATTCCTGATACGCGTAATACATGATTGGTATTAGTCTTCGATCGTAATACCCATGCTGCGCGCAGTACCTTCAACCATACGCATTGCAGATTCAACATTTGCAGCGTTTAGATCTGGCATTTTTAGTTCAGCGATTTCTTGTACTTGAGCACGTTTCACAACCGCAACTTTATTACGGTTTGGTT
Source organism: Listeria grandensis (assembly GCF_014322885.1). NCBI lineage: Bacteria > Bacillati > Bacillota > Bacilli > Caryophanales > Listeriaceae > Listeria > Listeria grandensis. The sequence goes on from NZ_JAASUG010000006.1 coordinate 213,139, forward strand.
CACCTGATCCTTTTTCAACTTTAGCTGCTTTTTTAAGCAAGACTGCTGCTGGCGGAGTTTTAGTGATGAATGTGAAAGAACGATCTTCATACACAGAAATCACAACAGGAATAATTAGACCAGCTTGATCGCTTGTGCGCGCATTGAATTCCTTACAGAATCCCATAATGTTAACACCCGCTTGACCTAGTGCTGGACCAACTGGTGGAGCTGGATTAGCTTTACCTGCTGGAATTTGCAATTTTACCTCTTTGATTACTTTTTTAGCCACGAGACACACCTCCTTAAGTCCGTGATGTGGTTTAATGGGGTTAATCATTTCCCCTCCCACGTTAAAACAGCACAAATTGTACCTCATATAGAATAACACTAAGCGCGTGTGATTGCAAGATTTTTTTGTTAGTCTACCGTCCGAAAAGTACTTGTCTCAAAATCGTACTGCACATTCTTCGTCCTTCGCCACATATTGAGATATTTTGTGTACTGCTCAGCCGCTCGTTCTGCCCAATCAGCACTCATCGTTGTGAGCAACCGGATCGTTTCTTCAAAAGCTATTTTTCTAGTATCCCCCTCAAGATCATCTTCATCTTTACGGAGATAATCCAGACTTCGGTGTTTCATCTCATATTCCAAACCCATTCGAAAACAGAGCTGGAGAAAAACCTCATATTTAAACTCATCGAATTCATGCGTCGTAAACAAGCTGTGTTTTTCGCCACGTTCATCGCCATACAGTGCGTAGCCATTCAACTCGTCCCAATCCATACAAAGCTCACCGAAACCGCCAGAACTTTCGAGGTATAGATGGAAATCGATATCGTAGAGCGATGCAATGCTTTTTAGTTGAAGGTAGATGTACCCTGCGTATTCGTTGGTCGCCATGAAGAGCCCTCCCACAAAATAAAGGACCCGGATGTTAGATCCCAAGCCCTTCATGATTATTTAGATTCGTTCAATTTGATCAAAATCAACTTCCACTGGCGTTTCGCGGCCGAACATGTTGACCATAACTTTCGCTTTTGCCTTATCATTATCGATTTCCTCTACTTTACCAGAGAACTCCGCAAATGGCCCTTCTTTCACCATCACCGTTTCACCCAACTCAAAGTCAGCTTCTTGACGGCGCTCATTTAAGCCCATACTCTTCAGAATTCTGTCCGCTTCTTCTGGAAGTAATGCGGTTGGCTTCGACCCTGCACCCGCAGAACCAACAAACCCTGTAACACCTGGCGTATTACGGACGACGTACCAAGAATCATCGGTCATGATGATTTCAACCAATACGTAACCTGGGAAAACTTTACGCTTCAATGTTTTTGTTTTACCATTCTTCACTTCTGTTTCTTCCTCTTCAGGAACCATAACACGGAAAATTTTGTCTGACATCCCCATTGATTCTACACGTTTCTCAAGGTTTGCTTTGACTTTATTTTCATAACCGGAATAGGTGTGCACAACATACCAACTTTTTTCCATTTTTTTGCTTTGACCGCCACCAAATTGGGGTCATCCTCCTTTTGATAATTAATTTTAGATAGTAAAAAAACTTACCCAAAATAAAAAACCCGAAAAAATGTCGGGTTCTATCTCAATAATTGTATTATAGCATTCTTTGTTAAAAAAACCTAGTATTATAGCATAAACTGAATAAGCATTTCGATCAAAAAGTCCACAACCATAAAGAACACAGCCATACAAGCTACGGCAATGATTACAGTAATAGTATACGTTCTTAGCTCTTTTCCAGTTGGCCATGTAACTTTACCCATTTCAGACTTTACATTACGGAAAAACCTTGAAATTGCTGACATGTTATAACCTCCAAATCCACTATTTTGTTTCGCGATGAAGTGTATGCTTATTACAGTGTCTGCAAAATTTCTTCACTTCTAGCCGTTCAGTTCGCGCTGTTCCACCCACACCTACGGAATAGTTTCGTGATCCACATTCTGAACAGGCAAGTGACGTCTTTTTCTTCATAATCACAATCAACTCCGCTTATTTCTATGCTTTTAGCGCCAAATTCTCCATTCAACACTTTACATCTATAATAATATACCATTAGATGGCGATTCGAGTCAAGAACGAAAAGCAGAGCTTAACGGTTAACCTCGTGTTAGGCGGGGCAGTACAACCCTCAGCAGAGCTAGGCAACACAAAGATTGCAACTCCCAGCCAAAAAGTAACCACCAAACCGGCAGAATACACATGCTCTTGCTCGGTTTGTGAAAATCAGGATATTCACCCTGTATCAAAATTACAAAGACTCGTTCACTTGCTTCATCATTTTTTTCTTTACCCGCTGGATCGCGTTGTCAATCGCTTTTTCTTTTTTATTGAAATGTATGGCCATTTCTTGATAGGTCTTACCTTCTAAATATTGATGTAGAACCTCGCGCTCAAACTCACTTGTCACCTCTTCTAATTTATGTGCGACACTTGCCAGATTCTCGTTTTGAATTAAGAAATCTTCTGGTGTCATCGCCTCTTTCTCAGAGATCACGTCAAGCAACGTCCAATCAATCGCATCCTCATCATCTATAGGTGTATCAATGGAAACAGATGTATTGAGTGCATAATTCTTCTGTCGCATCGAACGCTTTACTGCCGATAAAATTTGTCGGTTAATGCAAATCTCTGCAAAAGATCGAAATGAGGCTTCTCGCTCCTCTTTATAATCTCGAATCGCTTTAAATAAACCTATCATACCTTCTTGAACCAAATCATCACGCTCTGCACCTTGTAAAAAATACTGTGTCGCTTTCCAATAAATGATAGATTGATATGCCTTAAAAAAATGTTCAATGGCCAAAGTATCGCCTGATCTCGCTAACTGCAACATTTTCATCTCTGCTTGTTTACTGTCATTTGTTTTCAACGGAACCTTCAAAAAGCCTCCTTCATCAAGCCTCGTATTCCCTCTGTAAATCCCATTATACAAGGGTTTAACAGCGCTCGTCAATGACTATTTTGGGCCTCTTCGTAGCTTTTCTAGCGCCTGAATTGTCTCAAAATCGATATTTAGGCCTGTTTTAGGTTGTTTTTCTTGGATTTCCTTCACTTTACGGGTGATCTGATGGGTCATTTCCTTAATTTCGAAAACTAGCTCCCGTGCCGAGATTCGCAACGCACCTTGTCCGAAAATCGCCCACTGTTCTGTGTAATCACTTGTCGCTACCATGACTTGCGTTTTGACATTTTTGTACTCGATCGCTTTCTGCTCAATATATTCATCTGCGGTCTCGTCTTCTTTTGTAAATACGATTTCGACTTTATTCTTCTTATATTTGCGCTCTTTGGCTCGGACGTATTGAGCATCGAACACGACAACCACTCGGTAGCCAGTGTAACTCTGGTATTCTGCCATCCACTCCACTAGTTGATTGCGCGCCGACTCTAGATCCCCAGCCTTCAAGCGTGCTAGTTCCGGCCATGCCCCGATCACATTATAACCATCGACTAGCAGCACACGATTCATCGCTATTCACCAAGAGGCAAACGTTTGCGATAAATCTCGTACATCAATACACTCGCTGCAACTGACGCATTTAGCGACGTTACCGCACCACGCATTGGTAAGTGTACAAGAAAATCACATTTTTCACGAACAAGGCGGCTCATCCCAAAGCCCTCGCTACCAATCACTAGCGCAAGTGGCATATTCGCATCCATCGTTCGGTAATCGTTACTCCCACTTGCATCCGTACCAAAAATCCACAAGCCACGCTTCTGTAAATCTTCCATTGTACGGCTAATATTCGTCACACGCACAACCGGAATATGTTCTATCGCCCCCGTCGAAGCCTTGGCAACCGTTTGCGTCAAACCTACTGCACGGCGTTTCGGAATAATAATCCCGTGCGCCCCGACCGCATCCGCCGTACGCATAATCGAGCCTAAGTTATGCGGATCTTCCAATTCATCCAAAATCATGAAAAAGGGCATTTCCTCACGTTCTTCCGCTTTTGCGAAAAGATCATCTAACTCCGCGTATTGATATGCCGCAACTTGTGCTGCAACACCTTGATGTGAGCCTTCCACCAGCTTATCGATCTTTGATTTCGGCACGATTTGCACCTGTATTTTCCGTTCCTTTGCCGCACCAATAATTTGCTGCATGCTTCCCTTTTGCGAGCCTTCCGCAATGAGAATTTTATGAATGTCGCGCTCTGATTTTAATACTTCACTCACTGGATTTCGCCCAGCGATCCATTCCTGACTTTGCTCCATTTTATCGTCGCCTCCTTATTTCGCTTTAATAATCTCCGTTGCCAAATCTAGCCACTCGTTCAAACGCTCCGTTTCGCCACCCAAATATAAATAGCCAATCACCGCTTCAAAAGCCGATGACAAATTATATGTCTGTAAATCCGTGTTTTTCGGCACACTATTTGACTTTGCATTCCGACCACGTTTCGCAATCCGGTCCTCTTCCTCCGTCAAAAATTCCTTCGCATACATCGCCTGCAATATATAGGCCTGCGCTTTTGCAGAAACGTATTGCGTCGCCGTTTTATGCAAATGATTCGGTTTTGTCTTGCCTTCAGATAAAAGTAACTCTCTGATATGGCGTTCATAAATCGAGTCTCCCATATAAGCCAGCGCCAAACCGTTCAGCTGTTTGTAATCTTTCACAATCGCCATTCCTTAACCCCTTTTCCAGCGCGTACCTTGAGCCGTATCTTCCAATATAATCTGCTTTTCCTTCAACATATCCCGAATCGCATCTGATCTGGCGAAATCCCGCGCATTACGCGCTTGAATCCGCTCCTCAATCAAATCCTCGATCTCCTCATCCGTCAAACTCTGATCTGCCACATCTATATCCAACTTAAAGCCAAGTACGTCCGCAAACAATGTCATCATCCCTAAAAATTCTCGCAAAACCGTAATCGAAATCCGCTCATTCGTCAAATAAATATTGGCCCGTTTCGCCAGTTCGAAAAAGACCGAAATCGCATTCGCCGTATTGAAATCATCATCCATCTCATCTTCAAACTGCTGAATCAATTCCGTTAACTGCTCCAACCAGTCATCCTCTTCCGGCGTCCCCGTGTAATCCTCTTCCGCAACCTGAATGCGGTGGTCCACATTTTGATAAGCCGTCCGCAAACGATCCAAACCATTTTCCGCGTCCTCTAAAAGTGCCTCACTATAAGAAATAGGCCGACGATAATGTACAGATAGCATGAAGAACCGTACCACATTAGCATTGTGCTTTTCCAAAACCTCATGTAACGTAATAAAATTCCCCAACGACTTCGACATTTTCTCTCCATCGATGTTCATATAACCATTATGCATCCAATAATTCGCAAACGGTTTCCCAGTAAGCGCCTCTGATTGAGCAATTTCATCCTCATGATGCGGAAAAACCAAATCTTGTCCACCAGCGTGAATATCGATCGTGTCCCCTAAGTATTTACGCGCCATCGCCGAGCACTCAATATGCCATCCCGGACGCCCGTCACCCCAAGGGCTCTCCCATGAAATCTCACCAGGTTTCGCCGCCTTCCACAATGTGAAATCAAGCTGATCTTCCTTACGCTCATTAGCCTCCACACGAATCCCATGCTGCAATTCCGCGATTGGTTGCTGCGATAATTTGCCATAGCCATCGAATTTTTTCGTCCGGAAATACACATCGCCTGCCGACGCGTAAGCATATCCTTTTTCAACTAGCGCATCAATAAACGCAATAATATCATCCATATCCTGCGTCACCCGTGGATGCACATTCGCATCACGCACATTCAACTGCCTTACATCATCAAAATAAGCTCCAATAAAGCGTTCCGCAACTTCCGGTACCGAAAGCTCCAACTCATGTGCCGCGCGAATCAATTTATCATCCACATCCGTAAAATTCGATACAAAATGCACATCAAAACCACGATAAGTCAAATAACGGCGCACCGTATCAAACACAATAATCGGCCGCGCATTCCCAATGTGAATATAGTTATAAACAGTAGGCCCACAAACATACATTTTGACCTTCCCATCTTCCAGCGGCGTAAATGCCTCCTTCTCACGAGACAATGTATTAAAAATTTGCAAAGTCATTGTTCATCTTCTCCTTTTCGTGTACTCTTTTTTATTTTTTCAAGCTCTATTTCCATTTCCATAAGTCGTCGTTTCATTTCCGCAATTTGCGGTTCCGTATGTTGCGTCACGCGCCCATTTAATCGCACCACTTTCGCTGGAACACCAACAACCGTCGCGCCCAGCGGCACATCCTTTATGACCACCGCACCAGCGCCAACTTTGGCATTCTCACAAATCGTGATTGGCCCAAGAATCTTAGCGCCTGCAGAAATCAAGGCACCGTTTTTCACCGTCGGATGGCGCTTTCCCTTATGCTTTCCGGTTCCACCAAGCGTCACCCCATGAAAAAGCACCACATCATCGCCAATCTCAGCCGTCTCACCGATTACAATGCCAGCCCCATGATCGATAAAAAGCCGCCGTCCAATCGTCGCCCCAGGGTGAATCTCCACATTCGTCAAAAAGCGCGCAATCTGCGACAACCATTTCGAAAACACAACCATCCCGTGCCTATAAAAAAAGTTCGCAAAACGGTGCCACCAAATCGCGTGCAGCCCTGGATAATTCAAAAACGTATCCACATAACCACGCGCTGCCGGATCATTCTCCAATACCGCTTTCATATCTTCTTTCATGCGACTAGCCATCATAATCCCCCCCTTATCTACCCTGAATTAAACACAAAAAAGACCCCCGATACAGAGGCATCCGCGGTCCCACTCTGGTTCAGATTTGGCAGTCCATTCTTGATTTATCTACGTGAAAACACCTTTCGGCGATCCCTTCTTAAAAAAGTTGGTCGCCCCTCGCTTGTTTCACGTTAAGAATTTGTACCTAAACCTATCTCATTTTGAATAACGGTCAATCGCCGCTTTGTGATACTGCAATTTTCCCACAAAGATTCCGAGATGCATTTCAGAATAGGCGTACTAAGCCACTTTCAGCCTTTCGTAGCTCTCTCTACAAAGCCGCCATATTTCCTACTTCTTCCCATCAACATTTTAACTTATTAATCCCCATTGTACCACAGAGCACGCCCACCGTCATTAAAAATTACTTCTAAAATCAGCTTCCTATTTCGCCAGTTCCGCAAGCGTATCCCCAGCAATTCGATACACCGTCCAATCCTCCATCGGTTCGGCTCCCATCGTCAAATAAAAATCAATGCTAGACTGATTCCAGTCCAGACACCACCACTCTAAACGTCCACATCCACGCTCTACCGCAATCTCCGCCAAACGTTTCAAAAACGCCTTACCAAAACCTTTCCCGCGTAATTCCTGCCTAACATAAAGGTCTTCCAAATAAATACCACCTCGACCAAGAAATGTTGAAAAATTATGAAAAAACAGAGCAAAACCAACAGCGTCTCCCTCATATTCTCCGATAATAACTTCCGCCTTCTCTTTATCGAAAAGCCATTCTTGCAAATCCGCTTCTGTTGCAACGACCTGGTCAAGCATTTTTTCATAGTCCGCCAATTCCTTTATAAATCCTAAAATCAATGGTATATCTTTTTCTACTGCGTATCTAAATTCTAATGCCATCTCAATTCCCCCACATATCGATTCGCTACTATTTCTATAGCGCCACTTTATTATACATTAAATTCTGATAATGCAAACAAAAAAACAAGCCACATTTTCTTTGCGACTTGTTCTTCGTGTAGAGGATTTTTAATGCGTATTACTTTACGTTCAAGAATTGTGTGCTGACATAACCGGTTTGACCCTTATAGATTACTTTGCTCCATCCGTAGTCATCTTTCACAAATGTAACTTTCTCACCTTTTTGTAGCGTACCTAAGATCTTTGCATTTTTACTTTCATTAGCACGAACGTAAACTGCTGATTTGGCTGTTACCGTCTTTGTTGTTACTTTCGCTTCTGAGGTCTTTACTGCTTTTTTCTTTGCTGGTGTTGCCACTTTCGGTACTACTGCTTTTTTGGCTGGTACTGCTTTTGCTTTACCCACTTGTTGACCAGGAATATTTAAGAAACGCGTTCCGACATAACCAGTCTTACCTTTATAAGTAACCTTACTCCAGCCATAGTTGTCTTTCACGAAATAAATTTTTTCACCTTTTTTCAGTGTGCCGAGTACTTTAGAGTTAGTAGATTCACTAGCACGCACATTCACCGCGGATTTCACTGTTACCATTTGTGGTTTCGCTGTGTAATACGTTGTTTGCGCTGCATCTGCCGTAAACGCTCCTGCTGCTACTGTTGTAAAAGCTAATGTCAAAGCCAATCCTGTTGCTGCCACCATTTTAACTGTTTTACCGCTCATTACATTGCTCATCATAAATCTCTCCTTTGAGTTGTATTATTCATTAATAAGTGCAAATTTCCTTTGTTTTCTAAGGGGCGCCCTTTCGATATCTTTATACTACATCAAAATTATTACGAAGTCAATACTTTTATTACAATTAAATTACTAACGGTTAACCGAAATAAAATAAAACGTTGATATAAAAGCGTTTATCCTCAAAATTATATTACGCTACCGTTTCCTATTTGTAATATAATTGTAACAAAAAAAGAACCTACCCTAAATCGGATAAGTCCTTTTATCATGCTATTTTGCTTCGTTCAAACGATTTTCTAAACGGTTTACTACTTTTTCTCGACCAAGAACCTCAATGGATTGTGGTAATTCTGGGCCATGCATTTCGCCAGTAACTGCAATCCGAATTGGCATGAATAGTCCTTTTCCTTTTGCACCTGTCGCTTTTTGCACACGTTTGATTGCTGCTTTTACCTCATCTGCTGCAAACGGCTCAATCGTTGCCATCTCTTCTTTAAATGCCGCTAAAACTTCGGGAACTTGTTCTCCCGCCAAAACTTCTCCCTCTTCCTCGTCAAACGTCACATCATCCGTGAAGAACATCTTCGAGAGTTCTACGATTTCCGCGCCGTAACTCATTTGTTCATGATATAGAGAAACAAGATTTCGAACCCAAGCTAATTCTTGGGCATCCGCAGTTGCTGAAACAACCCCAGCCTTCACTAAATGCGGCAAACTCAAATTCACTACTTGATCTAGATCTAATTTTTTCACGTATTGGTTGTTGACCCATGTTAATTTGTGCGTATCGAACAAAGCTGGAGATTTCGACAAACGCTTCGGATCGAAAATTTTGATAAACTCGTCTTTCGAGAAAATCTCCTCTTCGCCTTCTGGTGACCAACCAAGCATCGCAATAAAGTTAAACAACGCATCTGGTAAATAACCTAAATCTTTATACTGCTCGATAAACTGAATAATCGACTCATCACGCTTACTTAATTTACGCTTACTTTCGTTCACAATCAGCGTCATATGCCCAAATACAGGCGGTTCCCAACCGAACGCTTCATAAATCATCAACTGCTTTGGTGTATTGGAAATATGGTCATCTCCACGTAACACATGCGTCATTTCCATCAAATAATCATCTACCGCCACAGCAAAATTATAGGTTGGAATTCCGTCTTTTTTCACGATAACAAAATCACCGATACCGTCTGATTCGAATGATACATCACCTTTGACCATATCATTAAATGTATACGTCTTACGAGGTTGTACCGCATAACGAATGCTCGGTTCTAGGCCTTGCGCTTCTTTTTCCGCGCGTTGTTCTGCTGTCAAATGACGACATTTTCCGCTATAACGAGGCATCATGCTATTCGCTTTTTGCTCCTCGCGCTCGGCTTCCAGCTCTTCTGATGTACAGTAACACTTGTACGCCTTGCCTTCTGCGAGGATTTGCTCAATCAACGGGTTGTATAAATCTTGACGCTCACTTTGACGGTAAGGACCGTATTCGCCGCCTTTATCTACGCCTTCATCCCAATCCATACCAAGCCATGCCAAATTCTCTAACTGGCTCGACTCACCGTTCTCAATATTTCTTTTTAAATCCGTATCTTCAATGCGAATCACAAAATCCCCATTATTATGTCTTGCAAATAAGTAATTAAATAACGCCGTACGTGCATTCCCAATATGCAAATGCCCCGTCGGACTTGGTGCATAACGTACGCGCACCTTCTTAGCTTCACTCATGTTTACCACTCCTTTATTTTTCTAAAAGTACAACAGCTAGGCTTGCAATTCCCTCGCCACGACCTGTAAATCCTAATTTTTCCGATGTTGTTGCCTTCACGTTCACCTGTTCTGGCGTCGCGTGCAACAACTCCGCAATGCGCACTTTCATCGCATCCACATAAGGCGCCATCTTGGGCTTCTCTGCTATAATCGTGCAATCAATATTGCCAAGCTTATAGCCATCCGCCATGATTTCCGTCCAAACTTTCGTCAAGAGCTCCGCCGAATCCGCGTCCTTATAAGCCATATCCGTATCCGGGAAAAAATGACCAATATCGCGTTTGCCAACAGCACCAATCACAGCATCCGTCACCGTGTGTAGCAACACATCCGCATCACTATGTCCAAGTAAGCCCTTCTCGTACGGAATCTCAATCCCGCCAATAATCAACTTACGACCTTCCACTAACTGGTGCACATCATATCCTTGCCCCACTCGAATCATGCTCGATTCCTCCATTTCTCCTGCAAAATCGCTTCCGCAAAAGCAATATCCTCTGGCGTTGTCACCTTGATATTATTGTAACTTCCCTCAACCATGTGAACCGTCACACCAAGTCGTTCTACAAGGCACGCCTCATCCGTCCCTAAAAATTTCGCTGCAGCCGCTATCTCATGCGCCTGTTTTAAAATCTCCGTTCGAAAAGCTTGCGGCGTCTGTACTTGCCATAGCACCGAGCGGTCAATGGTCTCTTCAATCATCCCATTTTGCACTCGTTTCATAGTATCCTTGACTGGCATTCCACAAATTGTTGCCCCATGAACCGCAACGTCCGTGAGTAGTCGATCAATCATCGCCTGTTCTACAAAAGGTCGCGCCCCATCATGCACCAGCACCACGTCCGCTATCTCGCCACATTCCGCAAGTCCCTTCGCAACACTATACTGCCGCTCCGATCCTCCCGTTACGATCAAAATTTCCTTTTGCACGTGCAGCCCATCAATCATCCTGTGCACATAATCCAACTCATCCTCTTGCGCCACAACGACGATCCGGCAACACTTGACATCCTCTAAAAACGTTCGAATCGTATGGATAAACAAAACATCACCAGAAATGTCCAACCACATTTTATTTCCGTCCAACTGCATTCGTTTCCCTTGCCCCGCGGCCAAAAGAATCAATTCATATTTCATCCAGCATTACTCCTAAAGTCCAAATTAAGCCGGTTTCGCAAAAATCATCCGACCCGCCGAAGTCTGCAACACACTCGTTACCTCCACCTGAATCGTCTCATTAATAAACTTACGACCATCCTCGACAACAATCATCGTTCCATCGTCCAAGTAAGCCACACCTTGATTGTGCTCCTTACCATCCTTCACAACGAGAACCGTCATTTTCTCACCCGGCAACACGACAGGTTTCACCGCATTCGCCAAGTCATTAATATTTAAAACCGCGACGTTCTGAAACTCACAAACCTTGTTCAAGTTATAGTCATTCGTCACGACTTTCCCTTGCATCACTTTTGCCAGCTTCACAAGCTTGCTATCCACTTCCGAAATCTCCTCAAAATCGCCCTCATACATCTCGACCCTGATTGATTCCTCTTTTTGCAGTCGATTCAAAATATCCAGACCACGACGACCGCGCGTCCGCTTTAATGTATCCGACGAATCCGCGATATGCTGCAACTCCGCCAAAACAAACAATGGAATCACAATCGTCCCATCAAGGAATCCCGTCGCCAAAATATCCGCAATCCGACCATCGATAATAACACTCGTATCCAAAATCTTATATTCCCGAGCCGCCGTAGCCTCCTCTTTCACTTCCTCAGGAGTTTTCTTTTTCACACCGCGGTTCGCAAATAAGTTCCCCCATTCATTCCGCCGGCTAATCCCAACCCGGAAGCCCAAATAACCTAGCACCAACGTTAAAATTACCGGTACCACTGAATTTAAAATCGGGATTTTCGTCTGATTCAGCGCATTACCTGCAAAAAAAGCAATAACTAAGCCAATCATAAGCCCCAGACCGCCATAAATAATCACTGTATTGGAAGTTTTCGTAAGACCATTTTCCAACCAGTTCAGCGCGGCAACCACATACTTCACCGCCCAAAAAGTAATAAGATAAAATATAAGTGCACCAACCAAAGCGTCTGTATAAGGATTATTAATGACAAAAATATCGTTCACGCCAAGTGTTATCCAAAGCTCAGGAAGCGTAAACACACCGATCGTACCGCCAATAATCATAAAACAAATTCTAATTACCCATTTCAGCATTATTTCTCCTCCTTTCTCCTATTTTTTTATGTCCATACCCCTTCATTCTACACTAACAAAAGCCCATACCGCAATTAAAACGGGACTGTTTTGGCAAAATAACAGTCCCACATAAAAATTATTTTGGTAAAGCCTTGTTCAGCGCGTCAGAAAGTGTCGAAACCCCCACAATACTAACATCTTTCGGGATCTTCCATTCCCCTTGATTATTCATCGGTATAAAAATCCGCTTAAAGCCCAGTTTCGCAGCCTCCTGCACACGTTGTTCAATCCGCGACACCCGTCTAATTTCACCAGTCAAACCAATCTCACCAATAAAACAATCCGTACTTTTCGTAGGTTTATCGTTATAACTCGACGCAATACTCACCGCCACTGCTAAATCAATCGCCGGCTCATCTAGCTTCACGCCGCCCGCCGCCTTCAAGTACGCGTCCTGATTTTGAAGTAAGAGTCCGACACGCTTCTCAAGCACCGCCATGATCAGCGATACCTTATTATGATCCATTCCAGTCGCCATCCGCTTCGCATTTCCAAACATCGTCGGTGAAATAAGCGCCTGTATTTCCACTAAAATCGGCCGTGTCCCCTCCATCGAAACGACAACCGTTGAGCCCGAAGCCCCATCCAATCGTTCCTCCAAGAAAACCTCCGACGGATTCGCGACTTCAACCAGCCCAATATCACGCATCTCAAAAATACCAATCTCATTCGTCGATCCAAACCGATTTTTAACCGCTCGCAAAATCCGGTAGGCATGATGCCGCTCCCCTTCGAAATAAAGCACCGTATCCACCATATGCTCTAACATTCGCGGACCCGCAATCGCGCCCTCCTTCGTCACGTGACCAACGATAAACACCGCAATGTTTCCACCTTTTGCAATCCGCATCAATTCCGCCGTACACTCCCGAACCTGCGACACACTCCCCGCCGCACTCGTCACATCCGGATGATACACCGTCTGAATCGAATCAATAATTACAAAATCTGGCTTCACCTGCTGAATCGTTTGCTGAATCGCCTCCAGATTCGTCTCCGCGTACACATACAAATTATCTCCCGTCACGAGCAACCGCTCCGCGCGTAATTTCGTTTGCTTCACCGATTCCTCACCAGAGATATACAACACTTTTTTTCCAGTCATCGTGAGTTGCGCCGAAACTTGTAACAGCAAAGTCGATTTCCCGATTCCCGGATCGCCGCCAACAAGTACCATCGAGCCCTGCACCACCCCACCACCAAGCACCCGATTGAGTTCTGGCATCTGCGTCAAGAACCGCGGTTCATTATCGCTCGTTATCTTCGTAATAGGCACTGCCGCAGCAGCCTCATCCGTATGTGTAAACGATGACCGTCCCTTTTTCGTTGGCTCAAGCATTTCCACCATTTGATTCCAAGCCCCGCAATTCGGACATTTCCCCATCCACTTCGGCGACTCATATCCACATTCCTGACACATAAATTTCACACTACGCTTCGCCTTCGCCATTCTCAAATCACCTTCCAATTTTTCATATCTGTCCCTATTCTACCACACTTCCCCCCACAAAAATCACCCATCTTCAAAATTCCATTCACAAAAAAGGAAGGCCATCACGCCCTCCAATTTCCGCACTATTTCAATGATATACCTAGCGTTAGATTTGCCTTACTTATTTCGCGGATCTGGAATTAACCCTACCAATGGATGCGGCACGTACAATTCTTCCAGATAGCCCATCTCAGACGCCGATAACTCCAAATCAAGTGCCGCAACAGCACTCTCCAAATGACTCTCTTTCTGCGCACCAACAATCGGTGCAACAACTTGATCCTTATTCAACAACCAAGCAAGGGCAATCTTATCCCGCGTCACACCACGATTCACTGCAACTTCCGCCAATCGCTCCACAATCCCGCGATCCGCTTCCATCATCCCATCATATTTTGAATGCTGCACCTGATCCGTCTCCGAACGCAGGCTCGTTTCCGACCAATCACGCGTCAAACGACCAGAAGCAAGCGGACTATACGGCGTCAACGCAATTTTCCCATCCCGACAAAACGGCACCATCTCACGCTCCTCCTCCCGATAAATCATATTATAATGATTTTGCATCGAAACGAATTTCGTCCAACCATTGCGTTCTGCTACATACTGCGCCTTCTGGAATTGCCACGCATACATCGCACTCGCCCCAATATACCGAACTTTTCCCGACCTCACCACATCATGTAGCGCCTCCATCGTCTCCTCAATCGGCGTATCATAATCCCAACGATGAATAATATACAAATCCACATAATCCGTCCCCAACCGCTCCAAGCTATGATCAATCTCACTCAAAATCGCCTTGCGCGAAAGCCCGCCACCGTTCGGCTGCCCAGGACGCATTATCTGGTGTACTTTCGTTGCCAACACAATATCATCCCGATTCGCATAATCTTTCAAGGCCTTGCCAAGAATCTTCTCACTCTCGCCCATCGAATAAACATTCGCCGTATCAAAAAAATTAATCCCTAAATCAAGCGCTTTCTTAATCACCGGCCGACTATGCTCCTCATCCAAAACCCACTTATGCGTCCATTTTTCCACATCGCCAAACCCCATCGCACCCAAACAGATTCGCGAAACATCCATGCCCGTATTCCCAAATTTCATATATTCCATCTATCTATCCCCTCCAAAAAGTTATGCCATCCAGTTCAGTATAAACCTTAAAGTCCACTCCAACACAAGCAATATGCCTAAACAAAAAAGCGATGAAAATCCAGTTTCAGATTCTCATCACTTTTCAAAAATTCATTTACTCCGATTTAGCAGGTTTAGCCGTCTTTGTTTTAGGTTTCGCCTTCGCTTTTGCCTTCGTAGCAGTTGTCGTCGTTTTCTTCTTAGGAGTAGCGGCTTTCTTCTTCGCCTTCACCGTAACCGTTAATTCATCAGCTTTAGTCCCAATAACGACCGTATCGCCAACTTTAACCGTTCCACGCAACAACTCTTCCGACAAACGATCCTCCACATTTTTCTGGATTGCCCGTTTCAGAGGACGCGCACCATACTCTGGATCATAGCCATCCTTCGCAATTTTAGCCTTCGCACTCTCCGTCAAACTAACATGAATATTGCGTTCGCCAAGACGCTTCGTCAACTGTTCCGTAAGCAATGTCACGATTTGTTTCAATTCCTTATCATCCAACGAATGGAAAACAATCGATTCATCAATCCGGTTAATAAACTCTGGTCGGAACGCTTTTTTCAACTCCTGCAACATCCGGTGTTGCATCGCCTTATGATCCTTCGTCATATCAGAAACATTGAAGCCAACAGATTTATCATCCTTCAGTTCTTGCGCCCCAATATTGGATGTCATAATAATAACCGTATTTCGGAAATCAACAACACGACCTTTAGAATCCGTCAAACGCCCATCATCAAGCACTTGCAGCAACATATTAAACACATCTGGATGCGCTTTTTCAATTTCATCTAAAAGTAGAACCGAATAAGGTTTTTGGCGAATTTTCTCCGTTAGCTGCCCGCCCTCTTCATAACCAACATAGCCTGGAGGAGCCCCAACAAGACGCGCCGTCGAGAATTTCTCCATATACTCCGACATGTCAATACGAATCATCGCTTCCTCATCACCAAACATCGATTCGGCAACCGCACGCGCCAATTCCGTTTTACCAACACCTGTAGGTCCCAAGAAGATAAACGAGCCAATCGGGCGCTTCGGATCCTTCAGACCAGCACGAGCACGTCTCACAGCTAGCGAAACCGCCTTAACAGCCTCTTCTTGACCAATCACGCGCTTATGAAGTAAAGACTCCATATTCAATAATTTATCGGTCTCCGTCTCGCCTAGCTTCGTCACAGGAATACCCGTCCAACTCGCCACCACCTCAGCGACTACCTCTTCTGTTACCTCACTATTATCTTGGCCTTGTTTCGCATGCCAATCCTTTTTCTTCTCCGTAAGCTCACGTCTTAACTTCTGTTCTTTATCGCGCAACGATGCCGCCTTCTCAAACTCTTGCCCTTGCACAGCCGCATCCTTCTCTTTTTTCAGTTCCGCTAAATTCGATTCCATTTCCTTCACATTTGCAGGCGTCGTATAAGCCTTTAAGCGCACCTTCGAACCAGCCTCATCAATCACATCAATCGCTTTGTCCGGCAAGAAACGATCCGAAATATAACGATCCGACAATCTCACTGCCGCCTCAACCGCAGCGTCCGTAATTGCAACCCGATGATGCGCCTCATAACGATCCCGAAGCCCCCGCAAAATTTGAATCGATTCATCCACAGTTGGCTCCTCCACACGAATTGGTTGGAAACGTCTTTCAAGCGCAGCATCCTTTTCAATGTACTTCCGATACTCATCAAGCGTTGTCGCACCAATACATTGCAGTTCCCCACGAGCAAGCGACGGTTTCAAAATATTCGACGCATCAATCGCCCCTTCTGCACCACCAGCACCAATCAGCGTATGCAACTCATCAATGAACAAAATAACATTTCCCGCTTGGCGTATCTCGTCCATCACTTTTTTCAAGCGATCCTCAAACTCACCACGGTATTTCGTTCCAGCAACAACCGTACCCATATCAAGCGTCATCACACGTTTCCCGCGCAACGTCTCCGGCACCTCATTACGAACAATCTGTTGCGCCAACCCTTCCGCAATCGCCGTTTTACCAACACCAGGTTCCCCAATCAAAACCGGATTATTCTTCGTCCGGCGACTAAGCACCTCAATCACACGCTGAATCTCCTTCGAACGCCCAATCACAGGGTCCAAATTCTCTTCCCGCGCAATCACCGTCAAATCTCGCGCCAAGCTATCCAAAGTCGGCGTCGCTTGCGTATTCGTCGAGCGACCAGAAGCCGCCCCATCGCCACCACCAAGCAATTGCAATACCTGTTGACGCGCCTTATTCAAGCTCACACCAAGATTTCCAAGCACACGAGCCGCAATACCCTCACCCTCACGAATCAAGCCAAGCAAAATATGCTCCGTCCCAACATACGTATGGCCAAGTTTACGCGCCTCATCCATCGACAACTCAATCACTTTTTTCGCACGCGGCGTATATTGAATCGTTTGAACGGCCGTTTCACCCTCACCGATCAAACTCTCTACTTCCTTTTGCACCTTGTCCGAACTAATTCCAAGTTCGTATAACGCCTTCGCAGCAATACCCTCACCCTCACGAACCAGTCCCAACAAAATATGTTCCGTCCCTAAATTGCTATGTTTCAATCTCATAGCCTCTTCCTGTGACAAAGCCAATACCTTCTGCGCTCTTTGTGTAAATCTCCCAAACATCATGGTAGTTTCCTCCTCTAATTTTCGAAGCCTAGTATGTATCCAAAATTTCTCGGATAGCCGCAGCCCGAATCACTTTTTCTTCCAATTCATTCATATCCCGCTGCGCAAACTTTCGTAAAAAAGCTGGTTGCGAAAATAATACCAGTTCATTGACCTTTTGACTAGGTATATGCTCAATATATCCCATCTGCACGCCAAGTCGTAAATCAGAAATAGCGTCCGCTGCCTCTTTCTGCGCCAATATCCGACTATGTTTCAGCATCCCATACGCTCTGAAAATTCTGTCCTCCATCACGATATGGAACTTTTGTTTCAATTTGGTTCGGCAAACCCGTTCCTGCATAATTACCTGCTCCATCACATCCGACAAATCCTGCACAATCTCAAGTTCCGTCTTCCCCAATGTCACCTGATTTGAAATTTGAAAAATATTGCTCGCAGGCCGACTTCCCTCCCCATACATTCCTCTTACCACAAAACCATACCTTCTAATCGCTTCTATCGTTTTTTGTAATTGTTTTGTTGCGACTAATCCCGGCAAATGCACCATCACTGAAGCCCTAAGTCCCGTTCCAACATTCGTCACACACGTTGTCAAATACCCCAAACGCTTGTCGAAAGCATACGCCATGCCAGCCTCAAACCTATCATCTAACCGAAAGGCATCTTCCAAAACTTGTTCTAGCTGTAATCCCGGCGCCATGCACTGAATTCGAATATGATCCTCCTCATTAAACATCACACTAGCCGTCTCATCCTCACGAATCATCACCGCACCAAAACCATGCCGACGCATCATCTCTGGGCTAATCAAATGCCGTTCCACCAGCATCCCGCGCTCAAGCAAAGACAAGTCCCCCATCTCTAAAAATGGAAAATCCTCATCATTCCCAAACACTTCACGAACACGTTCCAGCAACTCCAACCCCGCCCCAGAAAAATTCCAACCTTTAAAATTCCGAGCTAGCCGCACACGCGAACTAATTACGACATCACTTTCCGGACCAACCTTTTCCAACCAAGAACTGAGCACAGGCTCAAATAGCCTCTCATTCCTCATCCAAACCAGCTCCATCCTCTTTCAAAGCCCTAATCTGATCTCGAACAACAGCCGCATCCTCAAACGCCTCCTCAGCAACCAGCAAAGTGATCCTATCTTGCAACACTCTCAACTGCTCCTTCCCCGCCAGAACACCCCTTTCAGCTAAAGGAACCTTGCCAACATGTCCTTTATTCCCATTTTGTGCTCGTTCTATCATCTGCATCAACTTCCCATCAAAACACTCATAACAATGCTCACATCCCAATTTCGAAGACTCCATCACAGCCTGTAAAGACATTCCACAATACTCGCATTCAAGAAGCGCAATATCATTTTCTGGCGTCTTCTGTAGCAAGCTCAAGAAATCAATGTTATTCTCCGTCACCTGTTCCTCCATATAAGCCATACTCTGCGCTTCCGCACACCCCTTACACAAAAATACCGAGAAGGTCTGGCCATTAAACTCATGCCTAATTTCAATATTCGCCTCATTTTCCCCACAACTCTGACAAATCATAAAACGCCTCCTACTCATATTTCAATGCATCGAGCATAGCCTCAAGCATCCGACTTCGTATAATGTCACGATCAGGAAGTGGCATAGCAATAACATTCCTATCCATTGCAGCCAACATCAATCGTGCCTCCCTCTTAGATACAACTTCCTCTTCAAGCAATCGAAGCAACACATCCTCCGCAAAATTCTGCGACACCTTCTTCTCATGTACCATCACAATAATCGCATCTAGCAGTTGCAGTTTATCATTCATCTTCACTTTAATAATCCTAATATAACCGCCACCACCACGTTTACTCTCCACCAAATACCCACGTTCCATCGTGAAACGAGTATTAATCACATAATTAATCTGAGACGGCACACACTGAAACTGGTCCGCCATCTCACTGCGTTTTATCTCAACAGCTTCACTTGCCTCCAGCACTTGCTTCAAATACGCCTCAATAATATCCGATATATTTTTCATAAGGATGCACTCCTTTCAACACACTGACTTTGACTATTTTTGACTTTAATTATACTAAAAAAAAGAGCCTAATTGCAAAGAATTAGCCCTTTAAAAAATAAAAAAACCAAACAAAAAATGTTTAGTAATTTTAAAATATGTACATTGCCCGGCGACGACCTACTCTCACAGGGGGAAGCCCCCTACTACCATCGGCGCTGAAAAGCTTAACTTCCGT